>DASZMI010000094.1:0-18208 GCA_035551915.1 Solirubrobacteraceae bacterium
GCCGACTCCGGGCTCGCCGATCAGCACCGGATTGTTCTTGGTGCGGCGGCTCAGCACCTGGATCACTCGGCGGATCTCGTCATCGCGTCCGATCACAGGGTCGAGCTTGCCGTCGGCGGCGGCGCGCGTCAGGTCGCGGCCGTACTTCTCGAGCGCCTGGAACTTGTCCTCCGGGTTCTGATCGGTGACCTTCTGGCCGCCGCGGACCTCATTGACCGCGCGCAGCAGCGGCTCGTAGCCGGCGCCGACCGAGCGCAGCACGTCACCCGTGGTGCCGCTCGACTTGGCCAGCGCGAGCGCCAGGTGCTCGGTCGAGATGTAATCGTCGCTGAGCGCGCGCATCTCCTCCTCGGCGACGCGCAGCACCTCGATCAGCTCATTCGATGGTCCGGTCGGCTCCTGGGCGCCGCCGCCGGTCAGGCGTGGCAGCGCCTCGAGCGCGGGGCTCAGGGTGGCGCGCACGGCGGCGGGGTCGACGCCGAGCTTGCGCAGCACGGGCACGACGACGCCGCCATCCTGCTCGAGCAGCACGGCGAGCAGATGCTCGGGGCGGGTCTGTGGGTTACGGCGCTCAGCAGCCAGCCGGTGGGCGGCCTCGAGTGCCTCCTGGGACTTGATCGTGAAACGGTCGGCTTGCATATACGTTCGGGCTTTCTCTCGAAGGCGGCCCCCTAGGCCGCCAATAAATCTAAGTCTATGCGACTCAGATTATGACAGGCCACCGCTGGTTTTACAAGCTTTTGCACGGGGTATAGCCTTGGTTCGCGGACCGCAGCCGGCCGGGGTGGGCGCGGCCGATCGATACGTGCACATGGGGGTGTGACGGGATGGCTCATCTGAAAGCTCGCCGCCGCGTGGCGGCGTCTGCGGCGGCGACATTCGTGGCGGCGGGATCACTCGGCGTGAGCGCCGGACAGGCACATGCGACCCCGCTGGGGCCATGGCAACGGGTCGCGGACGCCGGGATCATGAACATCACCGAGGTGGGTCTGGCGCGGACCGCCGACGGCACGCTGCACGCTGCCTGGTCCTCGCAGCAACCCGGTAACACGCAGAGCATCGAGCTCGTGCCGATCTCCGCCGGCGGCGGGCTGGGCGCAATGCAGACCGCGGTGTCGGGCTGGTCCTCGACCGAGAACCCGGCGCTGGGACTGTCGGCGAGCGGGGCCCTGCAGCTGTTCTTCGGCGGGATCCATTCGCTCTCGCCGACCGACCCCAATGCCGATGAGAACCTCGCGACCTCGACCGACGGCGGCAACACCTGGACACTGACGCCCGCCGACGCGGTCGCGCCCGCCGCGTCGGCCTACGCGAGCCAGGTCGCGGTCTCCAACGATTTTGCCGCCCAGGCGACACCGTTTGAGACCTGGACCGGGACCTCCGGTGTCTGGGTCCACGCCGGCACCGACTCGACCAGTCCCAACTCCAATTTCCAGACCGCGCTGGGCGGCTGCTGCGGCTACTACGCCAAGCTCGCGTCGGACGGCTCGGGCAACACCGACGTCGCCTGGTACTCCAACGCGACCGGCAAGAACGGCATCTGGGCGCAGAGCGTCAGCGGCGGCGGCGTCCCCACCGGCAGCCCGCAGCAGATGCCGAACACGGCCAACCTCGGCGTCGGCGAACTGCAGCGCACGCCGTTGATCGCCCGGCAACAGGGAGGCTTCTACGTGACCTATCCGATCGGCTACCCGAGCTTCACCGGCGTCGAGGTCTGGAAGATCGGCGGTGCGGCGCTCAAGGTCCGCGCCGCACACGCCCCGCTGGCCGCCGGCGCGGCCGTCGATCAGGCGGGGCGCGTGTGGGTGTTCTGGGTGAGCAACGTCGGCGACAGGCCGGTGCTGTACGCGACGCGATCGAATCCCTCGGTGACCGCGTTCGGCGCGACCGTGACGGTCGGAGCCCCGCACGGTACGGGCAGCGTCTTCAGCGTCGACGGCAACGCGTCAAGCGGGGCGCTCGACGTCTTCTCGACGCTCTCCGCGAGCGGCAGCCCGGCGGCCACGATCTGGACCCGTCACGTCTACCCCGGCCTCAGCGTCGCGGTCTCACCGTCATCGGCGAGGCTCCATCACGCGACCAAGGTCACTGTGCACGTGACCGACGCCGGCGTGGCGGTCAAGGGCGCGACCGTCAGGCTCGGCTCGCACAAGGCGACGACCAACGCTGCCGGCAGGGCCACGATCCATCTCACAGTCGCCCGAAACGTGGCCGCGACCGCGAGCGACGCGGGCTACGTCAGCGGCTCGGCCGAGCTGTTCGCAAAACGCTGAATCAGCCCGATCCGCAGGCTCCCGGAGCCCGCGCACAGGCCCGCTCCGGAAGCCATGGCAACCGTTTGCTAAAGCTGCCCTGGGTTTGGTCGATAAGGCCCACAATGGGAGCGGCGAAGCTCAGCAATGACCAGCGCCTGTCGCTGATCATCGAGACACAGCGCGAGATCCTCGCGGCCGACGAGGATCTGCTCACCGCGATGCAGCTGATCGCCGAGCGCTCGCAGGCGATCATCGGTGCCGACGGCGCGATGGTCAACCTGATCCAGGGCGACGTGTTGCACACCGTCGGTGCGAGTGGCTCGGCGGTCGCCGCATTGGACGCGCGCCGGCCGGTGTCGGGCTCGATCGCGCGTTTCGCGATCGCCGACCGCCTGCCGATCCTGATCCAGGACTGCCCCAACGACCCGCGCATCGACCAGACGATGCGGGCCCGCGTCGGCGACCGGTCGCTGATCTGCGCGCCGCTGCTGCGCGGCGGCGAGGTGCTCGGGACGCTCAACGTGATGCGGAGCTCCGCGGAGACGCCGCTCACCGAGGAGGACCGCGAGACGCTGGAGGTGCTTTCGGTGGTGCTCTCCTCAGTGGCCTCCAGAGCCGCCGAGATCGAGGCGCGCGAGGCGCAGGCGGCCGCGATCAACCGCTTCCGAACGCTGTTTGACGAGGCCTCGATCGGCATCCTCAGGCTCGACCTCGAGGGCAGGGCGCTCGAGGCCAACCCCGAGCTGGCCGTGATGCTGAGCCGCACTCCGGAGGAGATCGTCGGCACCACCTTCTCCGAGTACATGGTCGGAGCCGACGGCTGGCGGTTCGATTCGATGCTCGAGGAGCTCGTCAACGACAAGCGCAGGTCGTTCCAGACCGAGGTCTGCTGCCGGCAGTCGACGGGCGAGGAGATCTGGGTGCTCCTGCGGGCCGTGCTCGAGCGCGACGTCGCCGGCGCACACGAGTGTGTCGTCGCGATGATCGAGAACATCACCGATCGCAGGCGCGCCGAGAGCGAGCTGATGCGCCAGGCGGAGATCAACGAGTTCCAGGCGCTGCACGATCCGCTCACCGGACTGCCCAACCGGGTCCTCTTCAGCGAGCGCATCGGCCACGCCATCCTCCAGGCCGAGCGCCAGAAGAAGAAGCTGGCGGTGGCGCTGATCGACCTCGACCGCTTCAAGGAGATCAATGACTCGCTCGGGCACAGCGCCGGCGACCACCTGCTGATCAGCGTCGGCAAGCAGATGGTCGATGCTCTGCGCGCATCCGACACGGTCGCGCGTCTGGGCGGTGACGAGTTCGGCCTGGTGCTGCCGGAGCTGGCCGACGCAGACGCGCTCTCCCCGGTGCTCGAGCGCCTGCAGGCCGCGCTCGAGGAGCCGATCCAGGTGCAGTCGCTGCCGATCGGGATCGAGGCCTCGATCGGGATCGCGATCTACCCGGACCACGGCGCTGATGCCCAGACCCTGATCCAGCGTGCCGACATCGCCATGTATGAGTCCAAGCGCGACGGCCTCAGTCATGTCTTCTACGACGCCAGCACGCACGACCACGACGTCACCAACCTGACGCTGGTGGCAGAGCTGCGGCGCGCGATCTCCGAGCGCGAACTGGTCCTTTACTACCAGCCCAAGGCGGCGCTCGAGAGCGGCCTCGTCACATCGGTCGAGGCACTGGTGCGCTGGATGCACCCCGAGCGCGGCCTGGTGGCGCCCGACGCATTCATCCCGCTCGCGCAGGAGACCAGCCTGATCGGACCGCTCACGCTGTACGTGATCGAGGAGGCGCTGCGCCAGGTGCGCGGCTGGCGTGAGCAGGGGGTCGAGCTGTCGATCGCGGTCAACCTCTCGACGCGCAACCTGCTCGACCGCGGCTTCCCGGAGCTGGTCAAGCAGCTGCTCGAGCGCTGGGACGTGCGGGCGGAGGAGCTCGAGCTGGAGGTCACCGAGTCCTCGATGCTCGCCAACCCGACCCGCGCCAAGGCTGTGCTGAACGAGCTCTCGGAGCTCGGCATCCGCCTCTCGATCGATGACTTCGGCACCGGCTACTCATCGTTGGCGTACCTGCGTGAACTGCCCGTCGACGAGATCAAGATCGACCGCTCGTTCGTGATCGGCATGGGCACCGAGGAGGGCGACGCGGTGATCGTGCGCTCGACCGTCGACCTCGGCCGCAACCTCGGCCTCGAGGTCGTCGCCGAGGGTGTGGAGACGCTCGAGCACTGGGAGCAGCTGCGTGAGCTCGGTTGCAACACCGCACAGGGTTACTTCCTCAGCCGGCCGGTGCCGGCAGATGAGCTCTGCACCTGGCTGCGCTCGCGCGCGGCCGAGTCGCTGCGGCTGCCCCGCTGAGATCAGCTCGCGAACCTGAGAGTCACGCTGTGAGTGTGGCTCTCGACGTTGCCACCGGCATCGACGACCGCGCCGATGAGCGTGGCCGTCACCCGCTGCTGCGCGACCAGCACCGCCCGCAGCCGGTACAGCTGCGCCGACGTGAACAGGATCTTCAACCGGTGCTGGTTCCCGTACACGACGTGCGCGAAGACGTAGTCAGTGAACGACCGCATCCCGGGTGCGCTGACGCGCGCGTAGGCGGCCTGATCACACGCGGAGGCGCACCTGAGCAGCACGGAGATGCCGCCGCTCGCAATCGGATGCTGAGGCGTCGGCACGACCATTTTCACGGTCGCGAGCCGGCGCTGCGCGGCGAGCGCCGCCTGCGCGAACGCGTTGAGGTTGACGCCGCCCCAGCCGGACGCCTCGTCGTAGCCAGGCGCCGCACTGCAGCAGCCGAGCGGCTGCTGGCTTGGCTGGATGAACGGCCCGACGTCGTTGGAACCCGCGGTCACGTCGTAGAAGACCTGCGCGGCGGTGGTCGCGTTGCGCCCCAGCCGGTAGAGCAGCGGGTTGGCGAGCCCGAGTGCGATGTGCCCCCCGCGGCGGAGCATCTCATCGACGATCGCGAAGCCGCCCGCGAGCAGCGGCGTGGCGGCGCTGGTGCCGCCGAAGCTGAGCCAGCCGCGACCGTCGCAGTCCTGCTGCGCGCTGCAGTAGACGGCGTAGCCGGGAGAGACGTCGGCCAGCATCGCCACGTCCGGCTCGGCCCGCCACGGGCTGGTGAGAACCCCGTCCTGCCAGCTCGGGCGCGAGAACAGCGTGCTGAAGCCGCCGCCGGCGGCATCGCCCGGCACCGCGCCCGCGTCGTTCCACACGACCTGGCTCGCGATCTGGTCCTGAGCGGTGAGGTCGAAGTTGGCGCCGCCCACTGAGGTGACCCAGGGCGAGGAGGCGGGAAAGCTCACGGCCAGATTCGGAGTCGGCACCGGCGGGACCGCCGTCGATGAGGTGTTGGGGCAGTCCGCGGAGCCGTAGTCACCGCTGGCGCCGAGCACGCTGACCCCCGCAGCGGCGGCGACCTTGAGCACGTCCTCGAGCGCACCGATCCCGGCCTTGCCGATGTTCTGGGAGGTTTCGCGCTCACACAGGCCGAGCGACACGGAGATCACCTGCGGTTTGAAGCCGGAGCTCTGCAGCGGTTTTGCCAGGGCCTGCAGCACGTCGGCGGCGTCCGGCTGGGTCTCGTAGACATCGATCGCCTTCAGGTTCGGCGCGGCCGCGGTCAGGACCTCCAGGTCGAGTGTCGCCTCGCCACCGGCGGGAAGCGCGCCCGCGCCGCCGACGGAAATCGAGCGAATCGTCGGCACGTGCAGCGCAAAGCAGCCGGCGAAGGTCCGCAGGTCGCTCATCCGGAAGCCGTCGATCTCGACCAGGGCGACGCGTTCACCCTGGCCGAGCAGCCCCTGCTGCTGCAGCGGCGTGTACTGGTAGGCGTCCAGGTACTCGTTCGGGGTAAAGCCGCCCTCGGACGTGCCTGCCGGGCAGCCACTCGCAGTCGCACCCGGGTCGGGGCCGTTGTAACCGGATGAGGGCGGCGGCGGCACGTCCTGCGCCAGAGGCGCCGTGTCGAGGCCGACCACGCCGGTGACCACGCGCCGCAGCGCCCGCGGCAGGCTCACGCCGGAGGCCGGCGCGAGCGTATGGGCATCGTGCGCGCCGCGTACTTGGCGCAGCGCCGTGCCGAACAGCCGCTCGGCACCGGCGACGCTCATCCGGGCCTCGACGAGGGCACCCGTGGCGTCGATCGAGACCCCGCTGGCACCGTGCGCCCGCAGGTACGCGACGACCCGCCGCTGCACCTGCGGCCGTGCGCCAAAGTGCCGCGCCAGCCACGCGACCGAGGCGTAGCGCGCGTACCGCGGCGAGCTCGGGTCGCTCACCGCATCTGCGAACCGGGTCAGGCCCCGGCTGTTGGTCTGCAGCGGCAGCACCAGATGCAACTGCGTTGCGCCCGCGGCTGCCGGAAAGGCGAGCGCGGCAGCTGCGGCAAGCGCCGCGTACCGCAGCCTCACGAGAAGTCTGAAGCGCGGATCAGCGCGCCGCCGCGGGCGTAGGGAACGATCTCGGCTCGCAGCTCGCGGCGCAGCGCCTCCAGGCGCTCCACCTCCGACTTCAGCTCGACGGCCCGGCGCTCCAGCGCCTGAACCTTGCGCGACATTCCCTCGAGCATGTTCTCCAGCTCGAATACCCGCTCGACGCCTGCGAGGTTCAGGCCCAGGTCGGCCGTCATCTCCTGGATCCGCTTGAGGCGCTCCACGTCGGAGTGCGAATACAGGCGCGTGCCCTTTGGTGAGCGCTTGGGCTCGATCAGGCCACGGGTCTCGTACATGCGCAGCGTCTGCGGGTGCATCCCCGCGAGCTCGGCCGCGACCGAGATCATGAACACGCCGCGATCGGAGGAGACCTCGATGCGCGTGTGCGTGCGGATCGTCGTGCGCTGCTGCGGAGGTTGCTCGGCTGCCATCAGCGTTCTGATCCCTTAGCCCGTGGACTTCCCTCCGGGAACAGGCTCGCACGGGGGTCGCCGTTCATGACCTGCGAGAGACGGTCGACGGCCTCGCTCTGCTCGGCCGAGAGGCTCGCCGGCACGTCGATCACGAACCGGTAGCGGAGATCACCGTTGCCCTTGCCGCCGAGTCGCGGCGGGCCCTCGCCACGCAGGCGCTGCACGGTCCCGTGTTTTGTGCCGGGCGCCACCCGCAGTCGCTTTGAGCCGTTCAGGGTCGGGACCTCGACGACCGCTCCGCGGATCGCCTCGGGAATCGTCAGCGGCACCTCGACCTCGAGGTTCTCGCCGTTGCGCTTGAAGATCGGGGAGTCGGACACGCGCGTGATCACATAGAGGTCGCCGGGCGGGACGCCGCGGACCCCGGGGTCGCCCTTGCCGGCGAGCTTGATGCGACTGCCATCGCGCACCCCGGCCGGGATATTTACGCGCAGGCGTCGGACGCTGCGCTGCGCGCCCGATCCCTCGCATGTGGGGCAGGGGTGCTCGATCACGGTGCCCGAGCCCTTGCAGTTGGAGCACGGCTGGTTGATCGAGAAGATTCCCTGGCTCTGGGCCTCGACACCGCGCCCGTTGCAGACCGGGCAGACCTTCGGGGAGGTGCCGGGCCGGGCGCCGGAGCCATTGCAGGTCGGGCAGGGCTTGGAGGTGGGGACCGAGAGCGAGACCTGCGTGCCGTGGACCGCCTGATCGAAGCTCAGCGAAACCTCGGTCTCGAGATCCTGGCCGCGTGCCGCCTGCGCGGGGCGTTGGCCACCCGAACGGGGCCCCCGCTGCCCAGCGCCGCCGGCACCTCCGAAGAAGTTGGAGAAGATGTCGCCAAGACCACCGCTGAAGTTGCCGGAAAACTGCGACGGGTCGAAGCCACCGGCGCCCGCGCCGGTGAAGCCGGCGAAGATGCCGCCGCGGTCGTACTCCTTGCGCTTGTCGGGATCGGCCAGCACGTCGTGTGCCTGCGAGACCTCCTTGAAGCGCTCCTCCGCCTGCGTGTCGCCGGGATTGCGGTCCGGGTGGTACTTGCGCGCGAGCTTGCGGTATGCCTTCTTGATCTCCTCCTCGGTCGCGTTCTTGCCGACCCCGAGGATCTTGTAGTAGTCGGGCCGCTCTGCCATCGCGCCGTCTCCTAGGCTGCGACGAGCACGCGCGCCGGACGCAGCACGCTCTCGCCGAGGCGGAAGCCCTGCTGGAACACCTCAGCCACGAGTCCGGACTCGACACCCTCGATCGGCTGCTGGGCCACGGCCTCGTGGAACTGCGGATCGAACGGCTCGCCGGCCGGCGAGAACGGCTCGACGCCGACGCGCTGCAGCGCGCCGAGCAGGTCACTGTGCACGAGCTTGATGCCCTCGATCAGCTGCGACTGATCCTCGCTGACGGCCTTGAGCGCGCGATCGAGGTTGTCGATCGCCGGCAGCAGCTGCTTGACCAGCTTCGCGATGCCGCGGCCCTGGGCGAGCTCGGCCTCGCGCGCCGCGCGCTTGCGGTAGTTCTCGAAGTCCGCCTGCGTGCGCTGCGCGAGCGCCAGGTACTCATCGGCCTTCTCGGCCTTGGTCGCTAGCTCGTGCAGGTCCTGCTGGACCTGCTGGCCGCCGTCGTCCTGCGCCTGCGCCTCGTCCTCCGCCGTTTCGGCGGTGGGTTCTTCGGCGCCCCCATCTGGCTCGGATGCCGGAGCGCCGGAGGCCGGTGCGGTCGCCTTGCGCTTGTGGGAGCCCTGAGCGGCGGCGTAGGCCGCCGCGCCTGCTCGCTGATCCGGCCCGGCGCGCCGGTCATCGCCCGAGCGCCGCTCGGCTTCGATGCGCTCCGCGTCGCTCAGCGCGGGCGTGCCCTCCGAGGAGGCGCCTGCCGGCGCCTCCTCGACCGCGTCCTCGGGCCGGTGCTCTGGGGCCATCGTCACTTGCCCTCGTCGACGACTTCGGCGTCCACGACGTCCTCGTCATCGGCAGCGGCGGCACCGTCGCCGGAGGGCGCATCACCGTCGAAGTCCGGCGCCCCGGACTGCTCCTGGGCGCGCTGGTACATCGCCTCGGAGACCTTGTGGAAGGACGAGTTCAGCGCATCCTTGCGGGCGCGGATCTCGGCCGGGTCTTCGCCCGTGAGCGCCTCGCGCACCGCCTTGATGGCCTCCTCGATCTCGGCACGCGAGCTCTCGTCCACCTGCTCACCGAGCTCCTTGAGCTGGCGCTCGGCCTGGTAGGCGGCGTGCTCGGCCTCGTTGCGGGCCTCGGCAACCTCACGCTGGCGCTTGTCGTCGTCGGCGTGGGCCTCGGCGTCGTTGACCATGCGCTTGATCTCATCGTCGGACAGACCCGAGCCGGAGCGGATCTCGATCTTCTGCTCCTTGCTCGTGCCGAGGTCCTTGGCCGAGACGTTGAGGATGCCGTTGGCGTCGATGTCGAAGGCGACCTCGATCTGCGGCACGCCGCGCGGCGCCGGCGGGATCCCCGTCAGCTGGAACTTGCCCAGCGACTTGTTGTAGTTCGCCATCTCGCGCTCACCCTGCAGCACGTGGATCTCGACACTCGGCTGGTTGTCCTCAGCGGTCGAGAAGACCTCGGACTTGCGGGTCGGGATCGTGGTGTTGCGCTCGATCAGCTTGGTCATGACGCCGCCCTTGGTCTCGATGCCAAGCGTCAGCGGCGTGACGTCGAGCAGCAGCACGTCCTTGACGTCGCCGGCGAGCACGCCGGCCTGGATCGCGGCGCCGACGGCCACGACCTCGTCCGGGTTGACGCCGCGATGCGGCTCCTTGCCGGTGAGTTCCTTGACCTTCTCCTGAACCGCGGGCATGCGGGTCATGCCGCCGACCATCACGACGTGATCGATCTCGCGGGCGCCCTTCTCCTTGGCGTCGTCGAGCGCCTGGCGCACGGGCGCCACGGTGCGCTCGATCAGCGCCGCCGTCAGCTCGCCCAGCTTGGCGCGCGTGAGGCGCATGTCGAGGTGCTTGGGGCCACTCGCGTCGGCCGTGATGAACGGCAGGTTGATCTGTGACTCCTGCGTCGTCGAGAGCTCGATCTTGGCGCGCTCGGCAGCTTCGTAGAGGCGCTGCAGCGCCATCGGGTCGGCGGCCAGGTCGATGCCCTGGGACTTCTTGAACTCGGCCACCAGCCAATCGACGATCGCCTTGTCGAAGTTGTCGCCGCCGAGGTGGTTGTCACCCGCGGTCGACTTGACCTCGAAGACGCCGTCGCCGATCTCCAGCACGGACACGTCGAAGGTGCCGCCGCCGAGGTCGAAGACAAGGATCGTCTGATCGGCCTCCTTGTCGAGGCCGTAGGCCAGCGATGCAGCCGTCGGCTCGTTGATGATGCGCTTGACCTCGAGGCCCGCGATCGTGCCGGCGTCCTTGGTCGCCTGGCGCTGGTCGTCGTTGAAGTAGGCGGGCACCGTGATCACGGCCGCGTCGACCGTCTCACCGAGATATGCCTCGGCGTCGGCCTTGAGCTTGGCCAGGATCATCGCGCTGATCTCGGGCGGGGAGTACTGCTTGCCCTCGACGTCGACGCGCACGTCGCCACCGGGTCCGGCGGCGACCTTGTAGGGGACGATCGCCTCCTCGTCGTGCACCTCGGCCTCCTTGCGGCCCATGAAGCGCTTGATCGAGAAGACCGTGTTCTGCGGGTTGGTCACGCCCTGGCGCTTGGCGACGGTGCCGACGAGGCGCTCGCCGCCCTGAGTGAATGCGACCACGGACGGGGTGGTGCGGCCGCCCTCGGCGTTTTCGATCACCGTCGGGTCGCCGCCCTCCAGCACAGCCATGCAGCTGTTCGTCGTGCCGAGGTCGATGCCGATTGTCTTGCCCATCGTGTTCGTTCTGCTCCTCTTAGCTCACAAAAATCTAAGCGAGAGCGTAGCAGATTTGCGCCACGTCCGACCCACACGACGCCGCAGCGAGCGCACCCGCGACAATGCGGGCATGGACCGCCCCGACGCGCTGCTGTTCGATCTCGACGGCACGATCATCGACTCATTGGTGCCGTTCGTGACCTCGATGAATTACGCGCTGGCGGCCAACGGCCACCCGCAGCGCGAGGCCGAGGATCTGGTCCCCTACCTGGGCCCGCCGACGCGCATCGCCCTGGCCGAGCTCGTCGGCGACGACGACCGGCTGATCAGCGCGGCGCTCGCGAGCTACCGCGACCACTACGCCCGCACCAGCACCGAGACGACCCGTGTCTACGACGGCATCCCGGAGTTACTGCGCTCGCTGCGGGGCCAGGTCAAGCTCGCTGTTGCCACCTCCAAGATCGCCACCAGCGCGGTCATGCTGCTCGAGCACCTGGGCCTGGCAGAGCTCTTCGACGTGATCAGCGGGCCGCTCGAATCGGCCCTCGCCGAGCCCAAGTCCGTGACCGTCGCGCAGGCGCTCGCCGCGCTCGACGGGGGCGGCGCGATCAGGGCGGTGATGATCGGCGACCGGCTCTACGACGTCGAGGGCGCAGCCGCGCACGGCGTCCCGACGATCGGCGTCCTGTGGGGCGCCGGCAGCGAGCAGGAGCTGCGCGAGGCCGGCGCCTGGCGGATCGTCGCGGCGCCCGCCGAAATCCCGCCGCTGCTCGGGTTTTAGCGTGGTTTTAGCGCGGCCGCACGCTTCACCCCCCATTCACAACCGACGCGGAACCGCCGGAGTTTCCGGGACTCGGACGAGGCCTAACGAAATGTTCTTGGACACCCCTCGGCGGCTGCGTTAGCTTTGCCGGATCGCACGCACGGGGGCGGGTGCAGCTAGACATACCCGCCCCACATGCGTAAAGGTATGTCGCGTGACTAATTAGTCGCCAAAGGAGGAGCTTGTGAAGGTATACGTTCGTTCGTTCGCGGCGGTCGCCCTGGTTGTGGCGCTCGCCGTAGCAGTATTCGGAGCGGCGGGCAGCTCGGCCGCTGCCAAGAAGGGCACCGCCGCCTCGGCCGCCTCGTCGTTCACGCTGGGCATCGTCGCCGATACTGGCGGGCTCAACGACCATGGCTTCAACCACCTCGCCTACGAGGGCATGCTCGAGGCCCACAAGACGCTCGGCGTCAAGGACCAGGTCCTGCAGGCCACCTCGAGCGCGGACTACGTCCCGTATCTGACCAAGGAAGCCGAGAACGGCGACAAGCTGGTCGTCGCGGTCGGCTTCGATTTCATCTCGGCGCTCGGCCAGGTCGCCAAGCAGTTCCCGAAGACCCACTTCGCAATCATCGACACGCCGGCCTCGGCGATCGCCGGTAAGCCGAAGAACGTCGAGGGGTTGACCTTCGAGTCGCAGCAGTCCGGCTACCTGGTCGGTTACCTGTCGGGCCTGATCGCGAAGAAGAAGGGCTGGACCACCATCTCCAGCGTCGGCGGCCAGGACATTCCGTCGGTCACGGGCTACATCGCCGGTTACCAGGCCGGCGGGAAGGCTGCCGATCCGAACCTGAAGTTCCTCAACGGGTTCTCGGACGACTTCGCCGACCAGGCCAAGTGCGAGACGATCGCCAACAACCAGATCAGCGACGGGAGCAAGATCGTCTTCCAGGTCGCCGGCGGTTGCGGCCTCGGCGCGCTGCAGGCGGCCAAGCAGAAGGGCGACTACGGCATCGGCGTGGACGCTGACCAGGGCTACCTGGGCAGCTACGTCCTGACCTCGGCGCTCAAGAAGGTCGACGTCGCGGTGGAGCGGGCCGCGGCCTCGCTGCTGCACGGCCACTTCGACGCCGGCGGGGATCTCGTCTACTCGGTCACCAACAACGGCACCGGCTACGGCAAGCTCGACGCACTCGCCAAGCCCTACGCGGGCAAGCTCCAGAAGGTCCTTGCCCAGATCAAGAGCGGCAAGATCAAGGTCCCAAGCGTCTTCAAGAGCTAGAGGCGCGGGATTTCAGTAAGCGAGTGACTGACTGCAGTGATGGATAAGCCCCCGGTTCTAGAGCTGCGGGGAATAACCAAGAAGTTCGGCCCGGTCGTTGCCAACGACCGGGTCGACTTCGACCTGCAGGCCGGCGAGGTGCACGCGTTGCTGGGAGAGAACGGGGCCGGCAAGTCGACGCTGATGTCAGTTCTGTACGGGCTCTACAGCCCGACCGCGGGTGAGATCCTGGTCGACGGCAGGCCCGTGAGCATCAGCTCGCCCAACGACGCGATCGACCTCGGGATCGGCATGGTGCACCAGCACTTCATGTTCATCCCGGTGATGACGATCGCCGAGAACATCGTGCTCGGCAACGAGCCGGTCAAGCCCGGAGCCAGCCGGGCGGTGGGCATTCTCGATCGACGCACGACGCGCACGCGCGTCAAGGAGCTGTCGGACGCCTACGGGCTCGCGATCGACCCCGACGCCCGCATCGAGGACGTCAGCGTCGGGATGCAGCAGCGCGTCGAGATCCTCCGCGCTCTCTATCGCAACGCCCGCATCCTGGTGCTCGACGAGCCGACCGCCGTGCTCACCGCCCAGGAGATCACGGAGCTGATGACCGTGCTCCGGCGGCTCAAGGAAAACGGCACAGCAATCATCTTCATCTCACACAAGCTCGGCGAGGTGCTCGAAATCGCCGACCGCGTCACGGTCCTGCGGCGCGGCAAGTCGATGGGCACCGTTCCCGGCGCCGGCGCCACCGAGCAGTCGCTCGCGCGCATGGTCGTCGGGCGCGACGTGATCTTCCGCGTCGACAAGGGCGAGGCGAACCCACGGGACCCGATCCTCACGGTCGAGGACCTGCACGTCTCCGACGACCGCGACCTCGAGGCTGTCCGCGGCGCCTCGCTCACGGTCCGCGGCGGTGAGATCGTCGCGCTCGCCGGCGTCGACGGCAACGGCCAGTCCGAGCTGGTACAGGCGATCACCGGCATCCGCGCGCCGGCCAGCGGCGAGATAGTCGTCGGCGGCACCGATATCACGGGCCGTGGCGTGCGCGCCGCCAGCACCGCCGGCGTCGCCCACATCGCCGAAGATCGTCATCGCGTGGGGCTGGTGCTCCCGTTCAGCCTGGCCGAGAACCTCGCCCTACGCGGCTACCGGCGGCCGCCGCTGAGCCGCCGCGGGTGGCTCAACCTGAACGCGTTCAGGGATCTTGCCCAGCGCCTGCTCGCCGCCTTCGACGTGCGCGGCGGCCAGGCCGAGACGCCGGCCTCGGCGCTCTCGGGCGGCAACCAGCAGAAGCTCTGCGTCGCGCGTGAGATCGACTGCGATCCCAAGCTGCTGGTGGCACACCAGCCGACGCGCGGACTCGACGTCGGCGCAATCGAGTTCGTCCACCGGCAGCTGATCGCGCAGCGCGATGCCGGCAAGGCCGTGCTGCTCGTCTCACTGGAGTCCGAGGAGGTGCGCTCGCTCGCCGACAGGATCCTCGTCATCTACGAGGGACGGGTCGTGGCCGAGTTCCCACCCGACGCCAGCGAGGAAGAGCTCGGCATCGCGATGACCGGCGGAACAGTGGCGGTGCCGTGATCGGCCCCAGGCTCAGGCGCGCGGGCCGCGCCGTGGTGATCCCGCTCACAACCGTGATCCTGGCGTTCATCGTCGGCGGCCTGGTGATGCTGCTGACCGGCACCAACCCGCTCTCGACCTACGGAGCGATCTTCGACGGGACCGGGCTGAACTGGCTGTTCCCGTGGGTGGGTGGGCATTCCCGGGTGATCGCCGCGCAGGATCTGCAGCAGACGCTGGTCGCCAGCGCGCCGCTGGTGCTCACCGGCCTGTCGGTCGCGTTCGCGTTCCGGGTGGGCCTCTTCAACATCGGCGCCCAGGGTCAGTACACGGTCGGCTCGGTGATGGCCGTGTGGGTCGCCACCTCGTTCACCAGCCTCAACCCGGTTGTGCACATCGTGCTCGCGATCGTCGTGGCTGCGCTGATCGGCGGGGCCTGGGCCGGCGTCGCCGGCTGGCTCAAGGCGGCGGTCGGCACGCACGAGGTGATCACGACGATCATGCTCAACGAGATCGCGATCTACATCGCGACCTACCTGTTCCAGGAGGGTGGTCCCCTGCAGGGCAAGCAGGCGCTCGGCAACCCGGTCTCCAACACGATCGCGAACAACATGCACCTGCCGGTGATCTGGGGCAATCCGGACCTGCAGGGCCTGGACGTCGGGGTCTTCCTCGCCGTCCTGGCGGCGATCGCGTTCTGGGCGATCATGCACCGTTCGACGCTCGGCTACGAGGTGCGCGCCGTCGGCCACAATCCCGACGCCGCCCAGGGCGCCGGCATCAGCGTCGCCCGTAACTACGTGCTGACGATGGTGATCTGCGGTGTCTTCGCGGGACTCGCCGCATCGATCGACGTGCTCGGCTGGCAGTTCCAGGTCTCGAGCGCGGACATCGCCACCTCGCAGGTCGGCTTCCTTGGGATCGCGGTGGCGCTGCTCGGCCGCAACACGGCGGTCGGCACCGTCTTCGCCGCCCTGCTGTTCGGCGCGCTCGAGACCGGCACCTCCGCGGGCAACATCAACTCCACCACGCTCAACCCGGAGCTCGCGCCGCAGCTCACCTACGTGATCGAGGGCCTGGTCGTGCTGCTGGTCTCGACCGATCTGATCGCCGTGCGCCTGCTCAGACTGCCACGAAAGCTCGGCTGGGGCGGGCCCGGGCCCGGCGCCGACCTCGGTGAGGAGCTGGCTCCCGACGACCCGGCGTTGGACGCCGCCGAGTCACTGCGGCCGGAGCCGGGAATATGACGACCGTCGCCACCCCGCCGTCAACGCCGGCGCCCGCCGGGGCGGCCCCCGCCGTCGGCGCGCAGCGCATCGGCATCGCGGGTGCCGTGCTCGCCGCGATCGCATGGATCCTGACGCTGCCGCCGATCATGGCGCGCACGGCTGTGCCCTCGATCGTGCTCGGGCTCCTCGCCGCCGCCGCGGGTGTGCTGGTAGTGCGCCACCCCAAGCACCGCCGGCTGGGAGGGGTGACGATCGCGGTGGGGCTGATCGCGGTACCGCTCGCGCTCGCGATGACCAACCAGACCGCGGCCAACGTCCGCGAGGTCTTCACCTGGTCGGCGGTGATCGCGTCCGGACTGACCTTCACGACGCCGCTGATCTTCGCCGCCCTCGGCGGCATCATCTCGGAGCGCAGCGGCGTCGTCAACATCGGCCTCGAGGGCATGATGCTGACGGGCTGCTACTTCGGCATCTTCGGTGCCGACATCTGCTCCAGCTGGATCCTCGGCGCCCTGATCGGCATCGCCTCCGGCGCCGTGATGGGCTTCCTGCACGCCTACTTCTCACTGCATCTGCGCGCCAATCAGGTCGTGTCGGGCACCGCCATCAACCTGCTGGCCGTCGGCCTCACCGGCTTCCTCTTCGTCTCGCACTACGGCGACAACGGCAGCCCGGGAACGCTCCCACAGGTCCCGAACATCAACATTCCCGGGATCGATCACACCGCGTTCTTCGGCAGCGCGATCGGCAACGCGAGCGTCCTCACGTGGGTCGGCCTGCTGCTCGTTCCGGTGGTCTGGTGGTTCCTGTTCCGGACACGTGCGGGCCTGCGGCTGCGGGCGATCGGCGAACAGCCGCGGGCCGCGTCGACCGTCGGCCTCAAGGTCATCGCCACCCGCTACGCGGCGGTCACCGCCTCCGGCGCCTTCGCCGCGCTCGGCGGCGTATACCTGGCAGACGGATTCGACGGCTCCTTCAACTTCGACATGACCGACGGACGCGGCTTCATCGCCCTTGCAGCCGTGATCTTCGGCAAATGGAACCCGTTCGGAGCGCTCGCGGCAACGCTCCTGTTCGGACTCTCGACCGCGCTGGCGTACCGGCTGCCGACCTTCTCGCAGACGCTGGGGACCCTGTTCCTGGCGCTGCCCTACGTGCTCACGCTGGTCGCGGTCGCCGGCCTGATCGGGCGCTCACGGCCACCGGCTGCCTCCGGCATCCCGTACGTGAAGGAATAGGGCATGTCGGTCGCCCGCCTCTCAATCACCAGCTTCACGGACAGCGGCGAGCGCCTGTCCGACGAGGTCGAGCTCTACCAGCGCACCTACTCGACGCTGCTGCGCTCGAGCGGGGAGACGCGCCTGCGGGTGCTCGAGTCCTCCCACCGCGCGATGCGTTCGAGCCTGCACTCGCTGGCGGACAGCGAGGAACTCGACCTGGGCGCGTTCCTGTACTCGATCAGCCGCCTCCCGCAGGAGATCGCCGCCGCCCAGCACGTGGTCATGGGCCAGTCGGCCGATGCGCTGATCGCCGATGGCCTCGACGTCAGTCAGTGGACGGTCGCGGAGTCCCCCGCCCGGCGGCGACGTTGGTACGTCGGTCCCAAGGGCATACTCGCGGTGCTGCTCGCCAGCTCCTCCGACGTCGACGACCTCGTGCCGACGCTGGTCGCCTATCAGATCGAGTGGAACAAGATCCGGCTGCGGCTGCTCGGCGCCGCTCCCGTACTCGGGGACAACCCCGATGCCGCGACCTGCGCGCGGCTGCTGAGCGGCAGCGCCGAGGACTGGCAGCGGCTGCGCGAGGTCTGGGGCGCGCGCTTCTCCGAGCAGCTGACGCAAATCCGCGAGCACCACCTGTCCATGCGCATCAGGATGCTGGGCGGCACAAACACCGGTTATGCGCGGATGACGCGCCGCTGGTGGGCGCACATCCAGGGCGAGCTCAACCGGGAGGAAGGCCTCAGCGACATCGCTGCTCAGAGGCAGCGTGACAGCGGTGCCAGTGGCCCGCTGGCCACAGGCACCGAGGAACGCCCTCTCTACTTCGTCTCCTCCAACACCCACAGCCTCGTCAACATCGCCACCGGAGTCGCACGCGAGCGCGAGGCAAAGCTGATCGAGTTCGTCGAATCACTGCCACCCGAGGACATCCTGCACGAGGAGCTCGTGCGCTTCCGCTCCGGTGAGACCGAGGGTTCCTGGGAGAACTTCCTGTACTTCGTCGCGCGCCAGTGGTTTGACTCGCGCGGCGACCATGGCGCCAAGGAGCGGCGTGATGCCGAGGACGCCTACGGGATCAAGCACCTGCGCAGCAGCACCGCGCTGCGCGTCTCCGCGCAGGTGATCCCGCTCAGCGCGCTGCGCGTGGACTCGCTGGATCCGCGGCTCGGCGAGGTCAACGCCGACGCCCTCGCGACCACCCGCGC
>DASZMI010000095.1:0-20877 GCA_035551915.1 Solirubrobacteraceae bacterium
GCCGACGCGGAGGCCGAGCCGCCCGACGAACCGGCCTGAGCGGGTCCCCCTGCGCTACGGGCGCAGATCCCGGAGGCCGGCGCTTGTAGCGATCCGCACGCGCGTCAAGCGCCGCGTCCAGCCGGATTGAAGAAATCCGGCGCCTCGGCCGATGAAGGACGTATGAAGCTTTCAACCGGCCTCTCCATCGGCATGGCCTTCGTGGGCATCCTGATGGGCGCCCTCATGGGTGGCACCAGTCCGGCGTCCTTCATCGACATCCCCGCGGTTCTGATCGTCTTCGTTGGAACCGCCGGATGTACCGGCGCCAGCGTGGGGCCCGAGACGATGGGCAACATCGTCCCGCTCTACAAGATCGCCTTCAAGACCAAGCCCCCGGACGTTCCCGAGCGCGTGAGACTGCTCGTCTCGCTCGCCGAGCAGGCACGCCGCGAGGGCCTGCTGGCGCTGGACGAGCGCGTCAACCAGATCGACGACGAGTTCACCCGCAAGGGCCTGCAGCTCGTGGTTGACGGAATCGACCCAGATCTCGTGCGCGACGTGCTCGATGCCGAGATCGACGGCATGGTCGCCCGCCACCACCACGGCGCGGCAATGTTCCAGAAGGCAGGCGGATTCGCCCCCACGATGGGCATCGTCGGCACGGTCATGGGCCTGGTGCACGTGCTCCAGAACCTGTCCGCCCCCTCCACCCTGGGCCCGGCCATCTCCAGCGCCTTCGTGGCGACGCTGCTCGGCATCGGCTCGGCCAACGTCGTCTACCTGCCGATCGCCGGCCGCCTCGAGGGCCTCTCGAAGGCCGAGGTCGAGCTCCGCACGCTGACGCTGGACGGCATCCTCGCCGTGCAGGCCGGCGACAACCCGCGCGTCGTCGCCGAGAAGCTCAACTCCTACATCGCCCCAATCGATCGCATCAGCGAGGGCGACGAGCCGGCCGCTGCCCCCGCCGGCGAGCGCGAGCGTGCCGAGGCTGCCTGATGTCTTCCCGCGGGGGCTCACGCCGGCGAGGACACGGCGGCGGCGAAGAGGGCGAGAGCAGCGAGCGATGGTTGCTGACCTACTCGGACATGATCACCCTGCTGCTGGCGCTGTTCGTCGTGCTGTTCTCGATCTCATCGGTGAACGTCTCGAAGTTCGTCAGCCTGCAGGAATCGCTGAAGGCCGCCTTCTCCGGCTCGATCCTCAGCGGCGGTAGCTCGATCCTCCAGTCCGGCGCCGACTCGACCGGGCATCAGAGTCCCAACAACACCGAGGTGCCGGCGATCGTGCCGCTCACCCCGACGATCCCGAAGCCGACCGATCAGGGCGCCGCGGCCAACCAGGCCCAGATCAACTCGCTGATGAAGGAAGCCCAGAACTCCTCCGCGGAGAACACCGAATTCCGTGCCCTGCAGCACCGCCTGAACGCCTATGCGCGGGCGCACGGCTTCGCCAACCAGGTCAAGGCCCAGATCCAGCAGCAGGGCCTGGTCGTGACTGTGCTGACCGACAACCTGCTGTTCAGCTCCGGCTCCGACGAGCTCGATACGGCCAGCTACCCGCTGCTCGACGAGATTTCGACGCTGATCGGGCTTGATACCGGCCAGCACCCGGTCGTGGTCGAGGGCTACACCGACGACGTCCCGATCTCCAACTCCCAGTTCCAGAGCAACTGGTGGCTGTCGACCGGCCGCGCGAACGTCGTCCTGCAGTACCTGCTCGAGCGCGGCGTGCCGGCGGCACGGCTCAGCGAGCAGGGATTCGGCGACCAGCACCCCGTCGCGTCGAACGCCACACCGGCCGGCCAGGCACAGAACCGCCGTGTCGAAATCGTCTTCCAACGCAAATACCCCGTCCCTAGCCCAGGCGCATAACCATGAACAAGAAGATCCTCATCCCCATCATCCTCGTAGTCGTGGGCGTACTCGGCTTCGCCGGATACACGTTCGCGATGCCCCACAAGAAGGGCCCCAAGATCAAGGTCAACGGCCAGATCTACATCCTCCCCAAGCAGTTCACCATCAACATGAGGGGTGGCCAGTATGCGACCCTGACCGTGGCGCTGCTGCTGGCCCCGGCTCAGAGCCTCGGGGTGACCAGCGCGACCAACCCGCCGCCAACCGGCTTCGGCTCGCTGACGGACGAGGCGGTGATCCGTGCGATCATCACCAACGACGTGACCGATCAACCCGAGAGCGCGCTCGTGACCGGGTCCGGCCGTACCGCACTGGAAAAGAAGATTTTGATCGACATCAAGGCCAAGACGGACACTCTGGTCGACAACATCTACTTCACCGACGTTGCAGTCCAGTAGACCGTCTAACTTGCTTGTATGTCCGAACCTGTCGAGCTCGAACAACTGACTGACTCAGGCGCCAGCCAGGAACCGCCGGGGATGGCGGATCTGCGGCGCCTGAGTGACGTGCCGATCGACCTCACGGTCGAGATCGGGCGCACGCGCCTGACCGTCGGGGAGACGCTCGAGCTCAGGCAGGGCTCGATCCTGACGCTCAACCGCATGGCCGGCGAGCCGGTTGACCTGCTGGTCAACGGCACCCCGATCGCGCGCGGCGAGGTGGTCGTAATCGACGAGCAGTTCGGGGTCCGCATCACCGACGTGATCGGCGCCACGCCGCACGCGCAGACGCCCCCGCCGGCCGCCGCTCCCGCAGAGGAGCCCCCCACCCCACCGGCGCAGTAGTTCGCTGCGGCGCCTCGCCGGTGCTTCGGCGCCGACGTGCTCTCGCTCGCGCTCCCGCGCCCACCTCGGGCGTGGCCTTCGCCGATGCGCAGTTCCTCGTCAATTTGCGCGGCTAATTCCTCGCCGAATCTAAAGCTCTGGACTCAGACGCCGAAGATCGGAGTACGGGTTCGCGCTCGCCGCGTCGTTGCCCGATGTAAGTCAACCAGGAGGAAGCATATGTCGGACGAAAACCAAGCGCGGCAGCTCGTCGTATTCACACTTGGTGCTGAGCAGTACGCGCTCCCGATCGAGCAGGTACACGAGATCATCCGCTATGACGAACCGCGCTCGGTGGCATCACCGATCGCATGGGTTCGCGGCGTCATAAGCCTCCGCGGACGGATCGTCCCCGTCTATGACCTGGCCGCTCGCCTGGGTCTCGATTCCGAGCTCAGCGAGGCGACCAAGATCGTCATCGTCGAGTCCGGCGATGAGACCGTTGGCGTGATCGTCGACGAGGTCGAAGAGGTCCTGACGGTCGAAGAGGCGGACTTCGAGGAAGTTCCCGGCGCCAATTCAGAGCTGATCGAGTCGATCGCCAAGCTCGGTGATCGCCTTGTCGTCCTACTGAAGCCGAGCACGATCTTCGTGGGTCTCGTTGATCTGGCGGCAGCCGTCGCCTAGCTTCAGGATCGGAACCGAACCAGAGATGTCGATCCAGACCCCGCCCCGCGTCGTCGTGGCCGATGACAGCGCGATGATGCGACAGATAGTGTCGTCCTCGCTCTCGCGGGCCGGGGTCCAGATCGTCGGCAGCGCATCCAACGGTGACGAGGCGCTCGTGGCCTGCGATCGCGAGAAGCCGGACGCGCTGATGCTCGACCTCTCGATGCCTGGCCTCGATGGCATCGGCGTGCTGCGGGCGCTGCGCCGGCAGGGCCGCTCGGACATGCCCGTGATCGTCGTCTCCGCCTTCTCCCCCAGCCAGGGCGCACGCGCGGTCGACGCACTCGCCGAGGGCGCATTCGACCTGGTCGCGAAGCCGGCAGTCGGTGAGAGTCTCGACGAGTTCGCCGCGGCGCTGATCGAGAAGGTCAAGGCCGCGACCGGCGGCCGTGTCGGCCGCATCACCGGCCGCCCCGTCCCGCGCCAGCCCGTCCGTCGCCCTGTGCGCTCGAGCGTCGCTCGCGCCGTGCTGATCGCCACCTCGACCGGAGGCCCCAAGGCCCTGGCGGCGCTTGTCCCCAATCTTCCCGGCAGACTCGGCATGGGCACGCTGATCGTGCAGCACATGCCCCCCGGCTTCACCAAGTCCCTCGCCGCGCGCCTCGACAACGCCTCACCGCTGAACGTCCGTGAGGCCGACGGCGGCGAGCTGCTCGATCCGGGCGTCGCACTGCTGGCCCCTGGCGGCAAGCACATGCGCGTGGGGCTCGGCGGCCGCGTCAGCCTCACCGATGAACCGGAGATCGGCGCCCTGCGCCCCCGGGCCGACCTGATGATCGCCGATGCCGCCAAGGTCTTCGGTGAGCGCACGCTGCTGGTCGTGATGACCGGCATGGGAAACGACGGGCTCGCCGGTGCCGCGGAGGTCAGGCGCCGCGGCGGCCGCATCCTGGTCGAAGCGCAGTCGACCTGCACCGTTTACGGGATGCCGCGCGCCGTCGAAGAGGCAAAGCTCGCCGACGAGGTGCTGCCTCTGCCCGAGCTCGCCGAGGCGATCGCCGAGGAGGCAGCATGACGCTCACGACCGTCGATGATTACGTCGAGTTCTGCACCTACCTGCGCGAGCTCACGGGTATTGACCTCTCCCAGTACAAGCGCCCCCAGATGGAGCGCCGGTTGCGCACCTTCTACGCCAACAAGGGCGTGAACTCGTTGACCGAGGCGATCGCAGCGCTGGACGCCGAACCTTCCGGCCTCGAGCCGCTGCTGGATCGGATCACGATCAACGTCTCGCAACTGTGGCGTAACCCGGAGCAATGGCAGCTGATCCAGAACAAGCTGCTACCCGAACTGGCGTCGGCCGGTCAGCTCCGTGCCTGGAGCGCCGGCTGCTCCTACGGCGCAGAGGCCTACACGCTCGCGACCATCTGCCAGGTGGCGCTGCCCGGCAGGCGCGTCAGCATCCAGGGCACAGACATCGACAAGCGCATGGTCGAGCGTGCTCGGCTCGGCGTTTTCAGCGCAGAGGATGCGCGCACGGCCCCGGAGAAGCTGATGACGATTGGCTTTGACAAGGTCGAGGACGGGTATCGCGCAAAGCTGAACCTGCGCAGCATGACGCGCTTCGACGCCGGCGATCTGCTGCAGATGCGGCTGCGCGCCGCCTCCTACGACCTGATCCTCTGCCGCAACACGGTCATCTACTTCGCCGAGCCCATTCGGGATGAGCTGCACGTGCGCCTCGCGGATGCCCTCCGCCCCGGCGGCTATCTCGTCATCGGCTCGACCGAGCGTGTTTCGAATCCCGGTGCGCTGGGACTGTCGATGCAACATCCATTCATCTATCGGAAAGCCTGATGGACACCTCCGAATACATGCCCATGTTCCTGGCCGAGGCGCAGGAGCACCTTCAAGAACTGAACCTCGCGGTCGTCGCGCTCGAGGACGACCCGACCAATCAGGACACCGTCGACGGGATCTTCCGGATCGCGCACTCGCTCAAGGGCATGAGCGCGACCATGGGCTTCGCGGCGATCGCCGAGCTCACGCATGTGATGGAGGATGTCTTCGAGATCCTGCGCCAGCGCGAGGGCGGGCTGCACCGCGAGGCGATCACCACCGTGCTTGCCTGTCTCGACGGCCTCCAGGCCGCGGTCGATTCGATCGAGCAGAGCGGCAGCGAGAACCTCGACCCGGCGGCGCTGATCGAGCAGCTGCGCGCGCTGATCCGCGACCGCACCCCTGAGCAGCAGCTCGAGCGCGCCGGTGGCGCGATCATCCCGGACCCGACGGTGGTCGCCGCGGTCCGCTCCGTGGGCGGCCGCATCCTCTACGTCAAGGTCACGCTCGACGCCGAGGTGATGATGCCGGCCGTGCGCGCGCACATGGTGTTCGCCGCGCTCAACGTGCACGGCGAGATGATCGGCAGCGTGCCGACCCCGGACGCGATCGAGAACTTCGAGGGCCACGAGATCGAGGCCTGGATCGTCTCCGAGCACGAGGAGGCCGAGCTCGCGAAGACGGCCACCCGCGTCTCCGACGTCGAGAGCGCCGATGTCAGTGAGCTCGCCGACGAGGCTGCCCCGCCCGCGCCCGAGACGGTCGTCGCGCCGGCGGCGCAGGCCCCGGCAGCGGGCGCCGCTCCTGCGGCCGACGCCGCCCCGCCGGACCAAGCGGGGCAAGCACCGGAGGTCGCAGCGGTCGCCGACGTCAAGGCCGCTCCCAGCGGTGGTGCCGGCGGCGCAGGTCATTCGGCCGCGCGCACGGTGCGAGTAGACGCCGAGCGGCTCGACACACTCATGCACCTGATGGGCGAGCTCGTGATCCATCGCACCGCCGTCGAGGCCTACACAGCCAACATCAGCTCACCCGAGCTGCAGCACGCGGTCCAGAACCTGACGCGCAGCTCACAGTCACTGCAGTCGATGGTCATGCAGGTCAGGATGATCCCGGTGGACGTCGTCTTCCTGCGCTTCCCGCGCCTGGTCCGCGACCTGTCCAACAAGCTCGAGAAGGACATCGAGCTGGACCTGGTCGGACGCGAGACCGAGCTCGACCGCACGGTCGTCGATTCGCTCGGCGACCCGTTGGTGCACCTCGTCCGCAACTCGCTGGATCACGGCATCGAGTCGCCCGCCGTCCGCGAGGCCGCCGGCAAGCCCCGCACCGGCACGCTCACGATCGCTGCCCGCCACGCCGGCGGCAGCGTCGTGATCGAGGTCCGCGACGATGGCCGCGGGGTCGATCCCCAGGCGGTCGCGTGCAAGGCCGTCGAGCGCGGACTGATCGACGAAGAGGCCGCCAAGCACATCGACACCAAGCAGGCGATCGAGCTGCTCTTCGCCCCCGGCTTCTCGACCGCCGCGGTGACCAGCGACATCTCCGGCCGCGGCGTCGGCATGGACGTGGTCCGAACCAAGATCCGTGAACTCGGTGGCGAGGTCCTGATGGAGTCGGTGCCCGGTCAGGGCACCAGCGCCCAGATCCGCCTGCCGCTCACGCTCGCGATCGTCTCCGCCCTGCAGGTCGATGTCTCCGGCGCCCCCTTCGCGATTCCGATCGACCGCGTCGAGCGTACGCTGCGCCTCGGCGAGCACACCGTCCGGCAGATCGCCGGCCGCCGCGTCCTGTCGCTCGAGGACGGCGTGATCCCGCTGCTGGAGGGGTCCAAGACCTTTGGACGGGCCGCCACAGGCGAGCATGACCTGGTCGTGATCGTCCGCGGCAACGACAAGCGCATCGGCCTCACCGTCGATGAGCTCGTCGGTCAGCGCGAGCTTGTCACCCGCCCGTTGCCCGCGGTCGTCTCCCACGGCCAGCCGATCTCCGGCGGCGCCGTGCTTGCCGACGGCCAGATCGCGCTGATCGTCGACTGCGACGCCCTGGCGGCGGGCCTCAGCGGCCATGCCGTCGGCCGCGCTGCCGGCGCTGAGACGAAGGGGCCCAGCGCCTCCGAGCTGACGGTCGCCCGTTAGATAATGCCCTGGAACACCAAGATGAACCCTGCAAACGAATCCGAGGAGCGACCAGTGACCGGCCGCCTTACAGATATGCAGCTCGATGCCCTGCGCGAGCTCGCGAACATCTCCTCGGGCACGGCGGCAACGTCCTTGTCGCAGATGCTCGGGCGTGATGTGGACCTCAACGTTCCGAAGGCCTTCGCGCTGCCGCTCGCGGACGCGGTCGACGCCGCCGGCGACCCGAGCCAGGAAGTCACCGGCATCGCGCTGGCGGTCGAGGGCGACGTCTCCGGAGCAGTCCTGCTGCTGGTGCCACCGGAGGGCGCCGCCACGCTCTGCACTCTGCTTGGCGTCGAGGCCGGTACCGAGGTCGGCGATTCCGCGCTCGGTGAGATCGGCAACATCCTCGGCGCCGCCTATCTGATGGCGCTCGGCTCGATGACCGGCGTGCAGATGGTGCCCGGGACCCCACAGGTGATCACAGACATGCTCGGCGCGATCGTCGCGACCGTGCTGGCCGGCGCCGTCGGCCACGGTGACACCGCGCTGGTGCTCGACTCGATGCTCGACATCACCGGCGAGCCCTGCGCGATCTCATTCTTGTTGCTCCCCGACGCCGACGGCGTAAACGACCTCTTGGCGCCGCTCGGTCTCGCGGAAGCCGCCGAGTAGAAGGTCCGACAGGTCATGGAGAATGTGCGCATGGGAGAGCTTGCCGTGTCGGGCACGGTCGGCGATGAGCTGGTGGCCATCGGCCTCGGCTCCTGCATCGGACTGGCGTTGGTGGACCGGGCCTCGAACGTGGCCGGGCTTGCGCATGTTGTCCTCCCCGAATCACAGGGAAAGACCGAGCCGAAGGCGAAGTTCGCCGATCTCGCCGTGCCGGACCTGATCGCGCGCGTCGAGGCGGCGGGCGCCGTCCGCCGCCGGCTCCAGGCGGTGCTGATCGGCGGTGCCCGCATGTTCGCCGTGGGCGCCAGCCTCGACATCGGCGCCCGCAACTCCGAGGCGGTGCGCGCCGCGCTGGACGCCGAGGGCATCAAGATCCAGGCGGAGGAGGTCGGGGGCAACCGTGGCCGTACCGCCCGCGTGATCGTCGGCAATGACATCAGCTCGCAGCTTGCCGGCGGTCCACGAACATCACTTCTGTCACTCGGCGCCCGGGCCGCGGCAGGGGCCGTCTGATGAGTGACCCCCTCAACACCGACCAGATCGCTGCATTGTTCGAGGCCGCCAAGGCCGGGGAGGTGCCGGAGGCCACGCAGTCGAGCGCGCGCCGTCAGCAGCGCATGCGCGCGGTCGACTTCTCACGGCCGACGAAGTTCACGACCGATCACCAGCGCCGCATCGCGCGCGCGATTGACGGCTTCTGCCTCGGTGCCGCCACGCGCCTGACGGCGGAGCTGCGCGCCGGCGTCGAGTTCGAGACGTTGAACACCACGCAGGTCACCTGGGCCGCCGCCCAGGCGCTCCTGCCGGCCCATTCGCTGGCGGTGATCCTGGTGCTCGAACCGCTCGGCACGCGGGCGCTGATGACGATCGAGTCGCAGTTCGTGCTGACCGCGATCGAGGGCCTGCTCGGCGGCACCACCGACCGCGCCCAGAAGCCTCGGCGCTTCAGCGAGATCGACTGGATGCTGGCGCGCCGGCTGGTCGATGCGATCGTGCACCAGCTCTCGGCCGCCTTCCACGACCTCGGTGGGAACCTTAACTTTACGGTCGAGGACATCGCCCAGCAGCTCACCGATGCGACCTCGATCGCCTCGGTGAGCGAGCCGACCTTCGTGGTCATGGTCGAGGCGCGGATCGCCGGGCACTCGACCGCGATCTCACTGCTGATGCCGTGGGTGACGATCGATCCGATCGCCGACCTGATCGCCGGGCGTGACCTGCGGCCGGTGGATCAGCTCGATGACTCCGGGATCGAGCGGGCGCTGGCCGCCGCCCCGGTGACGATCCGCGCAGAGGTTGCGGCGCTCGATTTGCCGGTCGCCGACGTGCTCTCACTCGAGCCCGGCAGCGTGATCCGGCTCGGAGCCGCCGCCAGCGATGGAATCTCCGTGTTCGCTGAAAACGTCAGAATTGCGCGCGCGCAGCCGGGCGCCAACGGTGTCCGCCGGGCCGTCCAGATCCAAGCGCACGAGGAAGGCGAGCAGTGACCCCTCAGCACGTTGGAGCCCACTGATGGCCAGCGACGTCACCCAGCGCGAAGCGCTCACGCACCTCGGCGCATCGACCGCCGAGGCGGTCGCTCGGGTGCTCGACATGTTCGTCCCCGGGGGGGTCGAGCGCGGTGAGGTGACCGTCACGGGCGACGGCCAGAACCCCTTTGTGAACCTGCCGACCGGCGGCGTGGCCGCGTCCGTGCGCTACATCGATGGTGTCACCGGCGCCAACGTGCTGCTGATGCCCGCCGCCTGCGCCCGCGGGCTCGCGGAGGCGATGGGTGCCGGTGAGCAGCAGGACGGCCCGCTGACCGAGCTCGAGATGTCGGCGGTCGGCGAGGCCTCCAACCAGATGCTCGCCTCGGCCGCGGCCGCGATCAGCGTCGTGATCGGCCAGGAGATCGACATCTCCCCGCCCGACGTGCGCATCATCGCTCCCGATATCGATTCCGCCGACGTCTGGGGAACGGCCCCGCACGCCTGCTCGACGTCGTTCACGATCGCGGGCCAGCCCTGCCGGCTGGTACAGCTGGTCCCCAACGCGTTCGTGGTGCGGATGGCGCGGGCGATCGACGAGCTCAGCATGGAGCAGACGGCCGCGGATTACTCCAACGCCGCCGGCGACGGTGAAGGCGTCAATGTCGGCGTCCCGATCACCGAGAAGCTCGGCGATATCCATCTGCGCGTGTGGGCCGAGCTCGGCCGCACGCAACTCCCGATCGGCGAGGCGCTCGAGCTGCCGATCGGCGCGGTCGTGGACCTCGATCGCACGGCCGACTCCCCGGTCGACCTGTTCATCAACGGCCTCTGTTTCGGCCACGGGAACCTGCACGTCACCGAGGACGGCGAATGGGCGATCGAGGTCCTCTCCCTGAACAAGCCTGTGGTTCGCAAGCCCGCGCTCGTAGGCGGCGCTGGAATCGTGGCGGACCAACCTGACAGCACGAAAGGAAGCATCTGAAATGGCCCGTGTACTCGTAGTCGACGACGCCGCTTTCATGCGAAAGCTGCTGACAGACGCGCTCACCAACGGGGGTCACGAGGTGGTCGGCGAGGCCGGCGACGGCAACGAGGCTGTCGCCCGTTGGCAGGAGCTGCGCCCCGAACTGACCACGCTCGACATCACCATGCCGGAAAAGGACGGGCTCACGGCGCTCGCCGAGATCATGGCGATCGACCCCTCCGCGAAGATCATCATGTGCTCGGCGCTCGGCCAGGAGGGCAAGGTGCTCGAGGCCGTCAAGCTCGGCGCCAAGGACTTCGTCGTCAAGCCGTTCCAGCCACCGCGGGTGCTCGAGGCGGTCGAGAAGGCGCTCGGCTAGCCCGCGCCCGTGCCGGGCGAGCAAGCGAGCCGCCCGGCACGCAGACATGACGCCGCTAAAGATGGTGAGCGCAGCGGCCGATTATTGGCTTGACCCCTTTGCCGTGGGGTCAAAAAACTCCCTCGATGAACTCGTTCACGCGTATACGTGGCGCGCGTTTGCTGTGCGCCCTCACCTCATGCTGCTTCGCGCTCGCGGTCTGGTTCCCGTCGCCGAGTTTCGCTGCCGCGGGCGCCAATGGCTTCGAGAGCAAGAAGCTCAAGCTGAACTCGGGCAATCCCGCCCACGCCGCCTCCGGCAGCTTCAGCGGCACGCTCGTGCGCACCGTGGTCGCGCTGCTGGTCGTGATCGCCGTGATCTACGGCCTCAGCTGGATCCTCAAGCAGGGCCGCCAGACCAAGAACCCGTCGGTCGGCGACGGCCTCACCCAGATCGCCTCGCTGCCGCTGGGCGCCAACCGCTCGGTCACGCTGGTCCGGGTCGGTGCCGAACTGCACATGCTCGGTGTCGCCGAGCACGGCGTCAGCGGCATCCGCGTGTTCAGCGAGGAGGAGGCCTACGAACTTGGCATCCCCTTCGACCTCGATGACTTGCAGACGCCCAACTCGCCCGGCAATGCGATCACGCGGCGCCTGATCGACGCGCTGCGGCGCATGACCGTCCGCTAGGCAGCCATGCATATCGCGGCTCTCACGATCAACACCTCAAACGCCGTCCAGATCCTGCTGCTGGTGGGCGGACTCTCGCTGGTGCCGGCGCTGCTGTTCGTCGTCACCGGCTTCAGCCGCATCCTGATCGTGCTGGGCTTCATCCGCACCGCGCTGGGCACGCAGAGCACCCCGCCCAACCAGGTGCTGGTCGGGATCGCGCTGTTCCTGACGCTGTTCGTGATGATGCCGACCGTCAACGCGATCAAGAAGCAAGCGTGGAACCCGCTCGAGCATCACCAGATCTCGACGACGACCGCGATCAGCCGCGCCGAGCAGCCGCTGCGCGAGTTCATGTTCAAGCAGACGGGCGAGAACGAGCTCTCGCTGTTCGTGAACCTCTCCAAGATCAAGACCCCACAGACCGAGGGTCAGGTCCCCACCTACGTGCTGATCCCGGCGTTCATGATGAGCGAGCTGAAGACGGCCTTTGAGATCGGCTTCCTGATCTTCCTGCCGTTCCTGATCATCGACCTGATCGTCTCGTCGACGCTGATGAGCATGGGCATGGTGATGCTGCCGCCGACGTTCATATCGATGCCGTTCAAGATCCTGCTGTTCGTCCTGGTGGACGGCTGGGACCTGATCGCGCGCGCGCTCGTGTCGAGCTTCCACTGAGGCCCGCCGAATCATGAACCAGGACACAGTCGTCAACCTCGCCACGCAGGCGATGACGCTCGCCTTCGAGATCGCCGGGCCGATCCTGCTGGTCGGGCTCGTGATCGGTCTCGCCGTCAGCCTCTTCCAGGCGGTCACCCAGATCCAGGAGCAGTCGCTGTCATTCATCCCGAAGATCGTCGGGCTGGCGGTGCTGATCGTGGTGCTCGGACCGTGGATGATGGACAGGCTCATCAACTACGCAGTCAACCTGTACGTGTCGATCCCGTCGCTGGTCGGCTGATGACCTCCGCGCAACTCGCTCACGCGCTCGGCGGCATCAAGACCGCCAACGTCTTCGGCTTCTTCCTGGTGCTGGCGCGCGTCACGCCGCTGTTCATCGTCGCTCCCGGGTTCTCCTCGGCGATGCTGATCCCGCGCGTGCGCAGCGTGCTCGCGGTCGCGATCGCCTTCGGCATCACGCCGCTGGCGGTGCACAACCAGACGGTCCCGACCGACGTGCTCCCGGTGGCGGGGCTGCTGATCGAGAACTTCATCGTCGGCCTCGCGCTCGCCTACACGATCGCCTGCGTGTTCGGCGCGATCCAGGGAGCGGGCGTCTTCGCCGACGCCTTCGGCGGCTTCTCCTTCGGGCAGACCGTCGACCCGGTCAACGGCAACCCGGGCGGCTCGATGACCAACATCTACACGATGGTCGGGCTTGCCTTGTTCCTGGTGATCGGCGGCGACGCCTGGACGCTGCGCGGCTTCGGCGCGACCTTCAACGCCGTGCCGCTGGCCAGCTCGGTCGCGATCAAGCCGATGATCGGCGCGATGGAGTCGGCCGGCGCCTCGTTGCTCGTCGGCGCCGTCGAGATCGCCGCGCCGGTGATGCTCGCGATCGTGATCACGGACATCGCGCTCGGGATCATCTCCAAGGTCGTCCCGCAGCTCAACGTCTTCGCTGTCGGCTTCTCGCTCAAGGTCGGCGTCACGCTGTTGATCGTCGGCGCCTCCCTGCCCTTCATGGGCAACTGGATGACCAGCCAGCTCGAGGGCTCGCTCTACACGACCCTCCACAGCCTGAGGATCGGCTAGGCCATGGCCGGCGGTGGCGGCGGCGAGGACCGCACAGAGAAGGCAACACCCAAACGCCGCGGCGACGCCAAGAAGAACGGCGGCGGGCCGCGCAGCGCCGACCTCAACCAGGCGGGCGTGATGATGGCCGGCCTCGTCGGCCTGATGCTGATGGCGCCGAAGGTCGTGAACGCCACTGCCAACGCGATGGTCCAGATCTTCGGGGACATCTCACACCCGCACAGCGTCGTCACCGGCTCGGGCCTGCACGGGCTGATGATGCTGGCGGAGAGCACGCTGCTGAAGACCGTGGCACCGATCGCCGGCATGTGTGTCGCGGCCGGAATCGCGTTGAACCTGCTGCAGATCGGTCTCAAGTTCAACCCCCAGGCGGTGCGGCCCAAGTTCGGCGTGCTCAACCCGATCAACGGCTTCAAGAACCTGATCAACGTCAAGTCGCTGTTCACCCTCGGCAAGGATCTCGTCAAGGTCGCGATCATCGGTGGCCTGGTCGCGCTCGCGCTGATGCCCGACATCACGCACCTCGGCGCCGCGGTGGGCACCACCCCCTATGGGCTCGGCCTGCTGATGAGCTCCAGCGTCAAGTCGATCGCGCTGCGCGCGACCATCGGCTACCTGCTGATCGGCATCGTCGATCTCGTCTGGCAGCGCCACACGTTCGAGAAGAGCATCAAGATGAGCAAGCAGGAGATCCGCGAGGAGAACAAGTCCAAGGATCTCCCGGCCGAGGTCAAGCGCGCGATCCGCAAGCGCCAGTTCCAGCAGGCGCGAGCACGCATGATGGCCGCCGTCCCCAAGGCCGACGTGGTCATCACCAACCCGACGCACTACGCCGTCGCGCTCGAGTACAGCGGCGAGTCGCTCGCGCCGGTCGTGGTCGCCAAGGGCAAGGACCACGTGGCCGCACAGATCCGCCGCATCGCCCAGGAGAACGGCGTTCCGCTTGTTCCCAACCCCCCGCTTGCCCGCGAACTCTTCCGCGTGGTGGAAGTCGACCAGATGATCCCCGCAGACCTGTACGCCGCCGTCGCGCAGGTGCTGGCCTTCGTTTATCGAATGGCAGCACGTAGGCGAGTGGGCGTCTGATGACCATGAACAAGCACAACCTTGAGGTGTGGTCGTGACGACCCAAGCCCGTAGCGAGGGGATCCTTGACCGGCTCCTCGAGCGCACTGACCTGATGGCGGCCGTGGCGGTGGTCACGATCGTGACGATGCTGATCATCCCGCTGCCGCCGATGCTGCTGGATTTCTTCATCACGCTGAACATCTCCGGCGGCCTGATGATCGTGGTCTCCTCGATGTACCTGAACAGCGCGCTGGAGTTCTCGGCCTTCCCCAGCCTGCTGCTGCTGACGACGATGTTCCGGCTGGCGATCAACATCTCGGTCACCAGGCAGATCCTCGGCAAGGGCTCGGCCGGCTCGGTGGTGCACGCCTTCGGTCAGTTCGTGGTCGGCGGCAACGTCGTCATCGGCCTCGTGATCTTCATGATCCTGGTCGTGATCCAGTTCGTGGTCGTCACCAACGGCGCCGGCCGCGTCGCCGAGGTGGCGGCGCGCTTCACCCTGGACGCCATGCCCGGCAAGCAGATGTCGATCGACGCCGACCTCAACGCCGGCATGATCACCGACAGCGAGGCCCGCAAGCGCCGCAAGGACATCGCCCGCGAGGCCGACTTCTACGGCGCCATGGACGGTGCCTCGAAGTTCGTCCGCGGTGATGCCACGGCCGCCGTGCTGATCACCGGCATCAACCTCGTCGGCGGCATCGTGATCGGCCTCCTGCACCGTCACCTGAGCTTCAGCCAGACGATCAACACCTACTCGATCCTGACGGTCGGCGACGGTCTGGCTGCGCAGATTCCGGCGCTGCTGATCTCCGTCGCGACCGGCATCATCGTCACGCGCAGCGCCTCCGAGCGCGACCTCGGCTCCGAGATCGCCAAGCAGATCCTCTCGCAGCAGAAGGCGACGCTCGTCGCCGGTGCCGTGATCGGCTGCTTCGCGCTGGTCCCGGGCCTGCCGAAGTTGCCGTTCCTGCTGATCGGCGGGATGCTGTTCATGATCGGTCGCCGCGTCCAGAGGGTCGGCCTGCCGGCCGCTCTCGCCGATCGCCCGGTCGAGGAGAAGAAGGCCATCGAGGCGCCCGCCGGCGACAACGTCGCCCGCGAGACGGTGCTCAAGGAACTGCCGATCGACGCGCTCGAGCTCGGCGTCGGCTTCGGCCTGGTGCCGCTGGTCGACCGCCGTGCCGGCGGCACACTCGCCCAGCGCGTGTCGATGATCCGGCGCCAGATCGCCGGCGAGCTCGGCATGGTGATCCCGCGTGTGCGCATCCACGATGAGATCGACCTCGATTCGCACGAGTATGTGTTCAAGGTCCGCGGCTCGGAGGTCACCCGCGGCAGGGTCATGGCCGGCCACCTGCTGGCGATGGATCCGGGTGACGCGGTCGGCAAGCTGCAGGGCATCCCCACCACGGAGCCGGCCTTCGGCCTGCCCGCGATCTGGATCCACCAGAGCATGCACGCCGAGGCCGAGTCCTACGGCTACACGGTCGTCGATGGCGAGTCGGTGATCGTCACGCATCTGACCGAGACGATCCGTGCCCACGCCTCACAGCTGCTGACCCGCCAGGACGTTCGCCAGCTGCTCGATCAGCTCAAGGCCACAAACGAGGCCGTCGTCAACGAGGTCATCCCCGACGTGCTCACGCTGGGTGAGGTCCAGCGCGTGCTCCAGGGCCTGCTGGCCGAGGGTGTCTCGATCCGCGACCTCGGCGCGATCGTCGAAGCGGTCGGCGACAAGGCACGCCTCACCCGCGACCCGAGCCTGCTGGCCGAGTACGCGCGCCAGGCGCTGGGCCGAGCGATCACCGCCCCGTACCTGGACGAGAACCGCACCCTGCACGCGATCACTCTCGATCCGACGGTCGAGCACGAGGTCGTGACCGCGATCACCCAGACGACCGAGGGCGAGTACCTGGCGATGGAGCCGGCTCGCGCGCAGGCCGTGCTGACCGCGCTGCGCACGCAGTCCGACGAGGCCACCTCCCGTGGTGGTACGCGTCCGGTGCTGCTCTGCTCCGCCCGGGTCCGCCGTCACCTTCGCCGACTGGTCGAACAGACGCTGCCGCACCTCGCCGTATGCTCCTACAACGAAATTACGTCTGGAATCAGTGTCGAGACCATCGGAGTTGTGAGCACGTGAGCTGGTTGCGACGGGGGCCATTAGGCGATGGCGACTGAGAGCAATCTCGAGTCGCCCCAGGGCGTCCGCACCTATCGCGGACGCACGCTTGAAGAGATCCTCCCCCAGATCCGCGAGGAGCTCGGTCCTGACGCGATCATCCTGCGGGAGCGAGAGGGGCTCGTCGGCGGTGTCGGCGGCTTCTTCGCCCAGCGCTTCACAGAGGTAGAGGCACGCCCCGGAGACGAGACGCCGGTGTCCCGCGGCTCCGGCGGTGGCATCGACATCTACGACGAGGAAGAAGACGACGAGCTTGGCTTCGAGCACGGCCCGCAGGAGGCCGCGAGCGAGCGGTCCCTGCTGCCCTCAGGCGAACCGATCGGCACCGAGGAGCAGATGGACATCAGCGCCCGGCGCCAGACGCCGGCCGAGCAGCCGCAGCGCCCCGAGCCGAAGCCCTTCGTACCGCCGGAACTGCAGCGTGAGCGCATCATCCCGCGCGATCCGCAGGGTGAGCCATCGGCGCCCACGCGCCGATTCGAGACCGATGTCTTCCTCGAGCGCCTGCGTGAGGCCTCGCAGGTGCTGCCGGAGGATGCGGAGGAACTCGATGGACCGCCAGCTGCCGCACCCTCATCTGCGGCTCCGAGCGCTGCGGCTCCGAGCGCACCGGCACCCGTGGACGAGCCTGAGTCTGCCGAGCACTCGCCGAGCGAGCCCGAGGACGCCGAGCCGGAGATCAAGCCCCGGCGCCCGGCACGCCGCGCACCACCGGAGCGCAAGCCTCGCACGCCGCAGCAACGGCGGCCGCGCCCGGCAACGCGCCCGACGCCGTCCGGCAAGCCGAAGTCGCAGGCCGAGCAGGCCGAGCAGGCCAAGGAGCAGGTCCCACCGCAGCCACAGCCGGTTCCCGTCGATCCGTGGACCGCGGCGATGGCGGCGCTGGTGGCTGACACCGAGCCCGAGGGGGCGGCGCCACCGCGGACGCCCGCATCGCCCTCAGCCGTACCCCCCTCCGCCGGGCCTGCGCGCAGCGCCTACGACGAAGTCCGCCCGCGCCCCGGATCGCTGCGCACCGGCCTGCCGACCGACTCGCCGGCGGCCAGGCCTTCAGCTCCGACGCCGCCCAGACCCGTACCGCCCAGGGCCGCGGCGCCGAGCCCATCCACGCCGCCGGTCGCCCCGCTCGAACTTCGCGCGGGCCGCGAGGGCGCGCTGCGTGGCCTGATCTCACGTCTCTTCGGCGGCCGGTTCGCCTCCACGACCCTGCCCAAGCCCTCTCCCCCGCGGCCGATCGACCAGGCCGCAGCCAGCGCGATCGCCGGCGAGCTGACGACCCGCGGCGCCAGCCAATCCTGGAGCGGGCAGCTGGTCGGCACCGCCGCCGCGCACGGCACAGCGCTGTCCGGCAGCCTGCTGGCCGCCGCCGAGGCCGAGCTCGCCCGCCGCATCGTGCCCGCCCCGGCACTGCCGGCCACCGGCGCTGCGGTTGCCTTCATCGGTGCCGGGGGAACCGGCAAGACACGTTGCACGGCGGCGCTCGCCAGCGCCTACAGCCGCGCCAGCACGCTTGGGGTAGTCGTGATTGCTGTCGATAACCCCAGTGGCGCCCGCGAACTCAAGCGGATGCTCGAGGGTGACGGCGTGCCGGTGCTCTCGCTGAACCCCGAGCGCGCCGCGCAAGCCGTGGCGGCCTACCGCGAGGGCGGCTTCGTGATCATCGACACCCCAGCCACCACACCAACAGATCCCGCGGCGCTCGACGCGCTGGGCGCGACCCTCGCCCGGCTCGAGCCCGACGCCGCCTTCGTCACGCTGCCTGCGACGGTCGGCCCACAGGCCGCACGGCGCGCGCTGGCTGGCTTCGGCCGACTGAACCCCGCCGCGATTGCGATTACGCACGCCGACGAGACCGATCAGCTTGCGGTCGTGGTCGAGATCGCGATCGCCAACCGAATCCCGCTCGCCTACTTCCACGCCGGAACCGACCATCGCAGCGCCATCTCGGCGATCGGGGCGGCGGCACTCGCGCAAGAGCTACTCGCGTCATGAGTTCGCTGGATCGCAAACGGAAGGCCAAGCATGGCACCAACGGCCGCCTGTTCTCGCAGGACGGGCTGAGCGTCCCCGTGAGCATCAGCTATCACGGAGAGGATGTCCTCCTGGTCGTGCTCGACGGAGTCGAGGAGCTCGTAGCCGGCCCGCTGTCGATGCTGATGCTGGAATCCGCCGGGGCGCGCGGAATCGTGCGCACGCCCGGTAACGCCGAGCTGATCGAGGCGAATCTGCTGCGCTTCGTGCTCGAGAGCTCGGTCGAACTGGTGCAGCGCCGCGAGTACGTGCGCGTCGTGGCCGCCAAGCGGATCGTGCTCGAGGACGCGGACGGCGACCTGCTGGCCGAGGGTCTGACCGTCGACATCAGCGGCGGCGGGATGCTGGTGCAGCTGCCCCGCTCGGCCGAGGTGCCGCTCAACACAACGCTGTTCTTCTCGCTCTTCCTCGGACTGACCGATTACGACGACCAGGTCAACGGAACTGTTCAGATCATCCGCCGAAATGACGACAACCAGGTCGCAATGGGGTTCGAGCACATCTCACATCGCGACCAGGAGCGGTTGATCCGCTTCGTATTCGAGCGCCAGCGTGTGGCCCTGCGCGTCACGCGCGGCGACACGCTCTGAGACCGAAGACTTATGGCGAAGAAGGAAAAAGAGGCCAAAGGCAAGGCCGACAAGAAGGACAAGAAGGGCAAGAAGGGCAAAGGCGGGGAGACGACGCAGGGCGGCAGCATCGCCGGCCACGCCCGCGCCAAGGCCTCGATCCGCCGCACCAAGGGCTGGGCCGGCCTGGCAGGATTCGCAATCGCGGCGTTTGTTTCAGTCCAGGCCTCTGTTCCGATGTTCCAGGCCGGGCTGCGGGCACTCGGTGCCGGCGTCGTCGGCTACATGCTGGCCTGGTGGGTCGGCGTGCTTGTATGGCGGCAGCTGATCCTGGCCGAGCAGAAGGCCGCCTACGAGATCATCGAGCGTCGCCGCAGCGAGGACGCCGAGCCCGCCGGCGGCGAGAAGCCTCGGACCCCGCAGCCGACGGCCTGATCCCTGCAGGGAAAGACTCAACGGCGCCGAACCCCCGCGCACAAGCTGCCATGGACCCGCTTCATCCATTTGTCCCGATCACTCCGCCGCCGCCGACGGCGCCGACCTACGGCCGTGTCGAGCGGATCGAGCGCGACGGCCAGCGTCAGCAGCACCCGGATTGGGAGCAGGAATCCGAGGAGGAGTCCGGGCAGAAGCCGCCCGACGACCGGTACGAAGACGAATATGACCCGGAATGGTCAGATCCCGCCGCGGTTGAGCCCTACGGGGCGGACGGAGCCCAGCACGACGGCGCGCATCATCACGACGCGATCTCCTCGATCGACCTCAGTGCCGAAAAGGACTGGGATCCGCGGACGCACCCCGAGCGCCGCTCCCGTCCGCGGGATCAGGACGACGACCCTGAACCGGACGGCGGACACATCGACATCAGCGCCTGAGCCGGAGCATCAGGCATTCGCGCACCGGTTTCGGGCCCCTGAACGCTTGTGTGCGATAACGAACGCCCGCGAGCTGGTGTGAGATCGCGTTTGTGCTCCTCATCGCCCAGTCGGGCTGTGCACCGAAAGCGCTTGGGAGGGACAGTTCGAGACGCATCCCAGACAAGCCCCGCCCGGTGGTGTGTGGCTCGCACCGGTATCTGCAGGCAGACAACCAGATTAAGAGATTCGCGCCGATCACCGCCGTTTCTCTCAAAACGGCCCGAAAATCTCACCCGGTCGAGAGAATCCCCGCGATCCGGGCCGATTCTTTCATTCCTGCATGTCAGGACGATGACCCGGCTTTCACCCGACGGCTCCTCAGGGCCAGGCGCCGTCCGTGTACGGACAGCTGACCATCGCTCCTCACCGTCCGGTCAGCGGCGACGGCGATTCGCAACGCCCCGAACGCGCGATCAAGGGACCTTTCCGCGGAAAGATCGCCCTGAGGGCCCGGGGTTCTCTGCCTGAGCGTCGATCTCTTGAAAAAAGTTCTCAAGTCTTTTGGCCAAACGCCGATTAGTGGGATGTAGGCCGACACGGAGTCGGCCGGGACGGATCATCAAAACACGCCATCAAGGAGATAGGCATGTCCCTCATCATCAACACCAACTCTGAGGCGCTGATCGCTCAGAACAACCTCACCGGCACAGAGAACGCTCTGAGCGGCGCCATGACGGACCTGTCCTCTGGTCTGCGTATCAACACCGCTGCGGACGACGCCGCTGGTTACGCGATCAGCCAGGACCTGACCTCACAGGTGAACGGCCTCAACCAGGCCAACAACAACGCTCAGGACGCAACCTCGCTCGTTCAGACCGCCGACGGCGCCCTGAATGACGTGTCGCAGATGCTGCAGCGCGTTCGCGAGCTGGCAGTCGAGTACCAGGGCGGTACGCTGGACTCGACCGATCAGAACGCGATCGTGTCAGAGGTG
>DASZMI010000096.1:0-15322 GCA_035551915.1 Solirubrobacteraceae bacterium
GCGCAACTTGACGGGTGCAGACGGTGTTTCGAACAGCTGTGAGGCAAGTGTTGGCCAGGCTGCTCGGTGACGAGCGGCTGAAGCAGCTCCCCCGCGGGAGCCGGCTCGCCGTACTTGCCACCGGTGTGCTCGCAGCGGGCCTCGGGCCGGCGGCGGCCCTCGCGCTGGCTGACAGCGGCGGCGGCGCCCTCGGAGGCGCGACCACGACGGCCATCGTCAGCCCGACCACGCCGGGTGTCCTCAGCGCCACCGGCACAACCGGAACCACTGGGACGACGGGCTATTACACGACCACCAGCACGGTCGTGAGCGGCACGACCACCAGCACCGTTCTCACCGTGACCACACCCTGCAGCGGCTCGCTCGGGACCTCCACGACCACGACCGGCCCGGCCGTCACCGCCACGGTGCCGGCCACCGACACGGTCGCCACGACCGAGACGACCAGCACGACGCAAACGGGCACGGAGACCGTGGTGGACACCACGACCACGCCGCCGAGCACCACCACAGAGACGACGACCACCACCGTCCCGGTGACCACGCCGACCACGCTCACGGTGCCGACAACCACCACCGAGACGACGCCCGGGACGACAACCGTCACCACCACCCCGGCGTGCCCCACCACCACGCCGGCCCCGAGCACGATCGCGGTGCCCAAGACCAATCCGTTCCGCGGACGCGCAATGTGGATCTGGGAGATGCACTTCACCAACGGCGGCAGCGTCGCCTCGATCATTGCCCAGGCCCGGCGCTATGGGATCAACGCCGTCTACGTGAAGAGCAGCGACGGCAGCAGCTGGTGGCCGCAGTACTCACAGGAGCTCGTCACCGAGCTGCACGAGGCCGGCCTCAAGGTCTGTGCCTGGCAGTACGTATACGGCCTGCACCCGGCCGCCGAGGCGAACCTCGGCTACCGCGCCGCCCGCGACGGCGCCGATTGTCTGGTGATCGACGCGGAATCGCAGTACGAGTCGCGTTACCCAGCGGCACAGACCTACATGTCGCGTCTGCGCAAGCTGGTCGGGCCCAGGTACCCGATCGGGCTCGCCGGTTTCCCGTACGTCGACTACCACCTGAGCTTCCCGTACTCCGTATTCCTTGGCCCCGGCGGCGCCCAGTACAACCTGCCGCAGATGTACTGGGCGGACATCGGCACGACTGTGCCGTTCATCTTCGCCCACACCTACGAGTACAACGAGATCTACCGCCGCCCGATCTTCCCGCTGGGGCAGCTCTGGGGCAGGCTCAGCGCCAGCTCGATCGAGCAGTTCAGCCTGCTCGCCAGGGAGTACAGGGCCACCGGCGTGAGCTGGTGGGACTGGCAATCGGCGCCGCTCAAGTACTTCAGCGACATCACCAAGCTGCCACCGCAGCTGGTCTCAAACTCGGTCAACAAGACGCCCGCGAGTGTCTACCGCGGCAACAAGGGCGACCTCGTGATCTGGGCCCAGGAGCACCTCTACGGCGCCGGCTTCCACATCGCCGTCGACGGCGCCTTCGGCCCGAGGACTCAAGCGGCCGTACGCGCCTACCAGCGCCGCAAGGGCCTCGCCGCCACCGGCATCGTCAACGGGCTCACCTGGGACGCGCTGGACAAGGTCACGCCGGTGACCGTCAGGTGGCAGCGCAGGGGCACGCAGACGGTCGCCGTCGTGGCACGCAGCACGCGGCTTGCGGGAGGCTTCGAGCAGACGACGCTGACCGAGTCGGTGCCGGCATGGATGAAGCGTGCGCACTCGCGGAACGAGCTTCACCGCGACATCGGGGCGGGTGGCTCGCCGGCTGTCGCCAAGCGCTGATTCTTGTAGCGCGGGTCGTCGGTGACCTCGTGCCCGAACCAGTACGGTGCCGCGAACGACTCGGCGCCCCGCGGATCGTCGAACTCGACCTCGGCGACCACCAGTCCGCTGAGTGCGCCCGCGTAGACGTCAAGCTCGATCACGTGGCCCTGCTCGTCTCGCAGCGTGTAGCGCTGCTTCTCCACGCGCGCGCCCTCGGTCGCCGCCCACAGCCCGTCGAACTGCGCGGCTGTGATCCCGATCTCGGTCTCACGGCGCACCAGGCCGCTGCCGGACTTGACGGTCAGCGTGCAGCGTCCGCCGCGACGCCGCACGCGTGTCTCGCCGCCATCCCCACCGATCGTCAGGTAGCCCTGCTGGATCCTGTCCGGTGGCAGCGGCCCGAGCGCAAACGGAGGCGTCTCAGGCACCAGCCATTTGCGCTCGATCTCGACGCCGGACACCGGCGTTACTCGTCGTCGATCACAGTGTCGTCGGCGATCCGCAGGCCCCCAGCGGGGGCGCCGATCTCAACGTCTCCGCGGATCACGACTCCGGTTCCGAAGTGCACGTCGCCGTTGACCACGAACCTCTCCGCCTCCCGCAGCGAGGGCGGCACCGGAATGCGGGCGTCGAAGTCGTCGATCAGCCCGAAGTACTCCTTGTCGAGCGCCACGTAGGGCTGCGCCCCTTCCTCGCTCGCTGGTTGCACCCGGAACTCGTCCGCGAGTCTGAACACATCCGAGCGCAGCAGCAGCAGGTCGTCGGTCGTCTTGACCGGCACGAAGCGGGTGCGCGGGACCTGGAGCAGGCTCGCGCCGGGGAAGCTGCCGATCGCGGCGCCCATCGCGCTCTCCAGCTGCAGTACCGGCGTCGATGACTTGTCGCGCGGATCGACGGTCTTCCTGTTCACGATCACGGGCAGCTCGAGCCGCCCACCGTCGGCGAAGCGCGCGGCGATCGCGTCCAGGTCGATCCACAACGAGTTGGTGTTGTAGTAGCGCCACTTGCGGTAGTCACGGAACGACTCGGCGTCCTCGGCGGGTGTCTGCGCCGTCTCGCGCAGGATCAGTTGCCCGTCACCGCCGCGCCGGGCGATGTGCCCGCCCTTGCGGTCGGCGGCGGTGCCGAGCACGACCTCCATCAGGAAGGGGATGTTCTCGCGCACGATGTGCCCCGCTATCAGCGGGTCCACGGTCGCTCCGAGGTTGTCGGAGTTGGAGATCATCACGTATCGGAAACCCTGCTCCTTGAGCGCCTCGATCAGCCCCGAGCCGACCAGCGCCGCGTACACGTCACCGTGCCCGGGCGGACACCACTCGAGCTCGGTAGCTGCCGGCCAGCGGGCCGGCAGCATCGATTCAGCATCGAGCTTGGGCACCATCGACTGCAGAAAATCCTGGGGCAGCTCCGGGGTTGCAAGCTCGGGGACGCGCTCGAGCGCGGCGAGCGTCGGCTCGCGCGTGGCCCTGCTGTTCATCAGGATCAGCGGCAGCCGCACGCCGTAGCGGCGCCGCAGCGCGAGCGTCTGGCCGACGATGATCTCCAGGAACGTCCTGCCGTCGCGCGCCTCGAGCAGCGACTTCGGCTGCTGCAGGCCCATTGAGGTCGCAAGCCCTCCGTTCAGCTTGATCACGGCCAGGCGCTCGAGCACCGAGGCAGCGTCGACCGGCGGCAGCGTATCGAGCAGCGGCACATCCGGCGCGGGCTCGAGTGACGAGCTCGGGATCATCGTTTCGGCGCCGCTCAGCACCCGCTCCATTGCGAACGCGAACTGGCGGATCGAGGCCTCGCTCTGCCCGGCGTCGCGCATCTTCTCGCTCGCCGCCGTGATCTGCTCAGCCGTCATCTTCAAGACCTCGGTCGAGCTCGGCCAGCCAGGTCGTGGCGTTGCCGTCGCTGGGCGCGCGCCAGTCACCGCGCGGTGAGAGCGAGCCGCCGGAGCCAACCTTGGGGGCGTTCGGCACGGCGGAACGCTTGAACTGGCTTGTCTGGAAGAAGCGGTGTAGGAACACCCGCAGCCACCTTTCGATCTGCTCGAGGCTGTACTCGTTGCGGCGCTCGGGCGGGATCAGGTCCGGCCACGAGCCGCGGTGGCGGTCACCCCAGGCCTGCTGCGCGAGCCATGCGACCTTGCTGGGGCGATTTCCGAAACGCAGCACGTGATAGAGGAAGAAGTCCTGAAGTTCGTAAGGGCCGACCGTGTGTTCACTGTTCTGATGCGGCGCGTCGGCGTCGGCTTCGGCACCGGCCGGGATCAGCTCGGGTGAGATCGCCGTGTCGAGTACGGCTGACAGAACGCGACCAGCCTCAGGCCCGAACTCGTCGGTGTCTACTGCCCAGCGCAGGAGGAACTGAATCAACGTCTTCGGTACCGACGCATTGACGTTGTAATGCGACATCTGGTCGCCGACGCCGTAGGTGCTCCAACCGAGCGCGAGCTCGCTGAGGTCGCCGGTGCCGAGCACCAGCGCGCCCAGCATGTTGGCCAGGCGGAAGAGATGCGAGGTGCGCTCGCCGGCCTGGACGTTCTCATAGGTGATGTCGTAGACCGGGTCCCCAGCGGCGGCGGGATGACCGAGTGACTCGAGCATCTTCTGCGAGGCCGGCCGGATGTCGAGCTCGTTGGCGGTCACGCCGAGGGCGCTCATCAGCGCGCGGGCGCTGCGCAGGGTCGTGTCGCTGGTGCCGAAGCCCGGCATCGTGTAGGCGAGGATGTTGGAACGCGGCAGCTTCAGGCGGTCGAAGGCGCGCGCCGCGACGACCAGCGCGTGGGTCGAATCGAGGCCACCGGAGACGCCGATCACGATCTTGTCGATCCCGGTCGCCTCCAGGCGCGTCTGCAGCCCGCTGACCTGGATCATGTACACCTCTTCGCAGCGCTCGCGACGTGAGGTGGGGTCGGCCGGCACGTAGGGGAAGCGCGGGAAGTCGCGGACCGGCCGCACTGGCTTGAGCGGTGGCCGCAGCTCGAACTCGACATGGCGCTGCCGCCTGAGGTGCTCGCGCAGGTCGCCGATCGAGTCGCCCCAGGAACTGCGCTCCGTGCGGTCGGAGCGCAGCCGATCGAGGTCGACGTCGGCGGTGATCATCTGATCCGCCAGCGGGTAACGCTCGGACTCGGCCAGGAAGTCGCCGTTCTCGTAGATCATCGCCTGCCCGTCCCAGGCCATGTCGGTGGTCGACTCGCCCTGCCCGGCGGCGGTGTAGATATAGGCGCTGAGCGTGCGCGCCGAGTGGCCGGCACAGAGCACGTGGCGGTACTCGGCCTTGCCGACGGTGATGTTGCTGGCCGAGAGGTTGGCGAGCACGGTCGCCCCGGCGAGCGCGCCGTAGGTGCTCGGTGGGATCGGAGCCCACACGTCCTCGCAGATCTCGACGTGCAGGGTGAAGTCGGGAATGTCGGTGGCGCCAAACAGCAGATCGTTGCCGAACGGGACGGTTGCTTGATTGATCGTGATCTTGGTGCCGATCAGGTCGCGGGCCGCCCGGAACTGGCGCTTCTCGTAGAACTCGCGATATTCCGGCAGGTAGCTCTTGGGGGCGGCGCCCAGCACGCGCCCGCGGTGGATCACGACCGCGGCGTTGAAGAGCCCCTGCTCGGTACGCAACGGCGCGCCGACGACGATCACGGGCATCAGCTGCTCGCTGGCGGCACGGACCGCTTCGATCGCCAGCAGTGTGGCGTCGAGCAGCGCGTCCTGGTGGAAGAGGTCGTCGCTGGTGTAGGCGGCCAGGCCCAGCTCGGGGAAGACGATCAGCGCGGTCTGGTGTTGGTGGGCCTTGCGGGCCAGCTCGATGCTGCGGCGCGCGTTGAAGTCTGGATCGCCGATGCGCACGCGCGGCACGGCAGCGGCGACGCGCACGTAGCCGTGGCGGTAGATCGAGTCAAATGCGACATCCTGCTTTGAGGCCATGTTCAGGAGTATTGCGTCGATTGCGCACGACCGAGGGACGCGGCATTCACTGCAATATCGCGCCCGTTTCGCCGCGCCGCCCGCAGGGCGGTGCCGGCCGGGTAGGTAGTCTCCCGCAGTACGAGCACTGGTTAGCCACGGAAAGCCAACAGCTCGTCCACATTGCGGTGGATGTGCTGCCGGCGGTAAGTTGGAGCCACGATGGCCGAGCAGATCAAAATCGTGATTGCCGATGACCACGCGATCGTCCGCCGTGGGCTGCGGCAGCTGCTCGATGACGAAGACGGGTTCGAGGTGGTCGCGGAGGCCGAGGACGTAGAGTCGGCACGCCGTTACCTGCGTGGCCACCACCCCGACGTGCTGGTGCTCGACCTCAACATGCCGGGCGAACCGAGCATCGAGGCGATCCCCAAGCTGCGCGGCGAGTTTCCCGAGACTCAGATCGTCGTGCTGACAATGCAGAACGAGCCGGCCTACGCCCGCAGCGCGCTCGGCGCCGGCGTGCTCGGCTACGTGCTCAAGGAGTCGGCCGACGCCGAGCTGGTCGAGGCGATCCGCTCCGCGGTCGCCGGTGAGCAGTACCTGAACCCGAGACTGGGCGCGAAGGTGGCGGCCGAGCCACCCCCCGGTCCGCCGGATGGGCTGTCGGACCGGGAACTCGAGATCCTGCGCTTGATCGCGCTCGGGTTCACGAACTCGCAGGTTGCCGAAGAGCTGTTCCTGTCGGTGCGCACCGTGGAGACGCACCGTGCACATATCCAACAGAAGCTCGGGCTCACGGACCGCGCCGAACTGGTGCGGTACGCACTGGATCGCAAGCTGGTGTCGTAGTGAGCCAGCGCCCGCTGTACCGGGCCGAGCACCCCAGCATCGGAGGGTTTCCGTGATTCTGATCGCTTACGACGGCTCCGGCGACGCGAAGGCCGCGGTCGCCCAGGCCAGCAAGCTGTTCCCCGGAGAGCCGGCGGCGGTGCTCACCGTCTGGCACCGCTTCATCGACACGATGGCGATCACGGGCGGGCGTTTCAACATGGTCGTCGACTACGACGAGATCGACCGCGACGCCGAACGGGCCGCGAGCGAGAGGGCAAGGGAGGGCGCGGCGCTGGCCAGCGAGGCGGGGCTCGAGGCCGCCGCTCGCACGGCCGTTGCCGAGTTCACGCTCGCTGACACGATCCTCGCGGAGGCCGCTGCCGTCGAGGCGAGCGCGGTGGTCTGCGGCAGTCGTGGCTACGGCGGTCTCAAGTCGCTGATGCTCGGCAGCACCTCGCATCAGGTGCTGCAGCACGCCGACCTGCCCGTCGTCGTGGTGCCCTCGCCCGACGTGGCGAGGGCGCGCTCGGAGCATCGCGAGAGCCTGCGCTAACGCGGATGCCGTCCGCGTGACGGACCGGAGAACGGGGAAGCCGACGAATAGCAGGTGCCGCTGTGCGGGTATCAGAGCCCAGAGCGAAGAGCTGCGCCAGCGAACCAACTCTCTGCCCCAGGGCTCGGTCTCCCAGTTCGGAGCGATGCTCCACGGCCGGGGCGTGCCAGAGGGTCGCGAGTACCCGAGATGAGCGTTCGAACGGAACTGAAACGACCAGCCCAGCGCATGGCACCTGTGCTGCCGCGCAGGCCCGATCGCCCGACCCTGACGCGGCCGGGGCCGGGCGGCGGAGCTGTGCTGCTGTGGGCCGCGCTGTTCGCCGCCTCGCTGCTGCTGGCGATCATCGGGCGGCTGGCTAGCGCCGAGGCTCCGGCGCTGCTCGGCGGCTTCGGTGTCGTCTTCTTCGGCATCGGCGGCGCCGCGTTCCAGCTGCGCCCGAATTTCGATCTCTATGCCCGGATCACGGGGAGTGTGCTCGTCGGCTTCGCGCTACTGCTGATCGCCGGAATGGCGATGGCAGACCTTCCCGGCCTCTGGTCACCTGTCGTGGCGGCGCTGATGCTCGTGATCCCGGCGATATTCGTGCACGCGGCCGGGGTCTTCGAGGTGCTGGTGCCGGCCGAGGTGGGGCGCGCGCCCGCCCAGGACCCAGCGGAGCTCGTCGATGGGTTGCTGACCGGGTTCGCGGGCGTGGATCGTCACGCGCGTGCGCGCCGGGCCCAGCCCTACGACCCCGACGAGGCCGTCACCGCGGCGATGGAGCCGATCGGGGAGCGTCGCTTCACCTTCACCGTCAGCTGGACGGAGCGGCTGAGTCTGCCGTTGGTCCTGCTCGGGACGCTCTTCTGGGTGCTGCCGGCGCTCTGGACGAGGGATCCGAACCCCGGCTACTGGGGACTGCTGACGACGATCAGCCCGCTCTGGTACCTCGGCCTCGTGCTGCTGCTGAGCGGATTTGCCTTCGGACGCCGCAGTGGGATACGCGCGGCCTTCGCGACGATGTCCTTCGGTCTGGCGACCACGCTTACGCCAGCGCTCGTCTACGGCGCGCCGCGCGAGCAGACCGCCGCCAAGCACATGGAGATCGTGCAGTACATCCTGATGCACCACCACATCGATCCCACAGGCGGCATCTACCAGGCGTTCTCGAACATGTTCTCGGGGGTCGCCGGGCTCTCGTCACTGCTCGGCATCCATGGGCTGGTCGGACAGATGTCGCTGTGGGGAATGGCGACATATTGGCCGGTGCTGCTCGTGGTGATGCGCGTCGCCGAGCTCCGCTTCCTGATGGGCCGGTTGCTGTCGAGCACGTCGCGGCAGTGGATGGGCGTGATGCTCGTGCTGCTGGTGGACTCGCTCGGAGCCGACTACTTCTCGCCGCAGGCGGTCGGTTACGTGATGGCGGTCGGGATCGTCGCCTTCGCGATCAATGGCCGCTCGCCCCGGCCGCTCAGCGACTGGCTCACCTTCGCGCTGCTGCTGCTGGCCGGCATCGGGCTGGCCCCGACGCACGAGCTCAGTCCCTACATGGCGGCCGGCGCCCTGATCGTGCTGGCGATCTTCGGACAGGCGCCGTGGTGGAGCTGTCTCCCGGTCGGCGTGCCGGCGCTGGCCTGGGCGGGTGTCGTCCACAAGGTCATCTCGCAGAACTTCAACTTCAGCTCGCTCTTCAACCTGACCAACTTCCGCCCGCCGGTGACGATCGCGACGCCGGGTCTGCACCGCCTGCCGATCGTCGGCACGCAATCCGACCTCTTGCTGGTGGCGCTGCTGATCCTGATCGGGCTCGGCGCCATCGGCTTCCTCGCGAACGTCCGCAGGGGGTGGGCCTGGGCGTATGCGCTCTGCCCGATCGTCGGGATCTCCTTGATCGCGATCAACCCCTACGGGAACGAGGGCATCTTCAGGGCAACGCTGTTCGCGATCCCCTGGATGGCGGTGCTGGCGATGCGCATGCCACACCCCTCACGGCTGCTGCCGCCCGTGTTCTCTCACCGCCACGTGTTCCCGATCAGCATCGCCGTGGGCCTCTGCGGGCTGCTCGCGACCTTCGTGTTCGCCGCCTATTCGATGGATGGCACAAATGTGCTCCCGCGCGGCAACGTCACGGTGGTCGACTACCTTCTGCACCGGCCGGCGCACGATGACTTCGTACTCTCGGTGGGCTCCGCAGCCAATCCTGCTGACGGCGCGAACTTCGCGTTCAAGTACCAGACGCTCGAGTGGAGCCAGGTGGCAGCGGGAGCCCCGGCGCTGCAGAAGTTGCGGCCGACCGCGGCCGACACCACCGTGCTGGGAGCCCGCTACAGCCGGGTCGCCCAGGCACATCGAGGCACGCCGAGGAGCCCGCTGTATTTGATCTGGGACCGCTCCTCGCAGCTGTATACCAACGCGTACGGCCTCCAGTCATCGGCGCAGATGGCCACCTGGCTGCGGTTGTTGAAGACGAGCCCCACGTGGAGGCTGGTCGACCGCAGCGGCAGCACCTATCTCTTCCGGCGAACGTAACGGTCGATGCGGGCGGGCTGTCCTGTCCTGCGGAGCGGGCGATGCGCATAGTCATCTACCTGCCGCAGCTCGAGAGCTTCGGTGGCGTCGAGCTAAATATGCTCGAGACAATGCGCGCGCTGGCGGCGCGCGGCCACCGCATCTCCCTGTTCTACGAGCGGGACGGGAATCTCACGGGCGAGTTCGGCTCCTTCTGCGAGTCGCTGCACCGCGGCCCCTCCCCGCTGTATTCCGAGGCACCGCTGCGTGATGCCCCGCGGATCGCCGGGCGCATCCTCGCCGCCGGCCGGCGGCGCCCCGACGTGATCTTCGCCAACAACATCAGCGAGCTGGCATGGGCCGCCGGCGTGCGGGCGCTGACCCGCGCGCCGATCGTCTGTCACCTGCACGAGTTCAAGCAGGTCAGGCGCAGCTCGATGGCGCTGCTCACACGCCGGGTCAACCGCTTCATCCTCAGCTCGGGCTACATGCGCCGGGCCTGGACCAACCATGGCCTCGACGGCTCCCGCATCGAGGTGGTGCATCCCGGGCTCTCGCACGCGGCATACCCACACGGCTCCGAGATCGACCGGCTTCGATACCGCCAGGAGCTCGGCCTGCCCGAGGCCGCCTACATCGTGGTGTACATGGGGCGACTGATCCCCGAGAAGGGCGTCGACATCCTGCTCGACGCGTGGCGGGCGCTCGCGCTGCCTCCGGACCAGGCCCGGCTGGTGCTGGTCGGCATGCCGCAGGAGACCGACGATTACATCGAGGGGCTGCTGGCGTTGGCGCCGCCCGGCTGCGAGTGGTTGCCGATGCAGCGTGAGGTGCTGCCGATGCTGCAGGCCTCCGACGTGCTGGTGCTGCCGTCGCGCTGGGATGAGCCGTTCGGCCGGGTGCTGGTCGAGGCGATGGCCACAGGCCGCCCCGCGGTCGGCGCCGCGGTCGGCGGCATCCCCGAGATCCTGCGTGGCGAGTTCTCCCGCCTGCTGTTCCCACGCGGGGATTCGGCTGCGCTGGCAGAGCGGCTGCGGGCGCTGCAGAACTGGCGGCGCGACGATCCCGCCCTTGCTGCTCACTGTGCCCATCATGTCGCCGAGAACTTCAGCCTGACCGCCTATGTCAACGTGCTCGAGCAGGTGTTCTCGTCCGCGGTGGCCGGGTAGCTGAGCAGAGCGATGCCGCCACCCCGCTTCAAGCTGGGAATCGTGGTCCTGGCGTACCACCGGCCCGAGCAGTTGGCGATCCTGCTCGAGACCCTGCGTCACCCGCAGATCGCCATTTACCTGCATGTCGATAGTGGTGTGGAGATCGCGCCGTTCCGCGCTGCACTGGCCGGTTCCCGGCACATCGCGTGGCTGCCACGGCACCGCTCGGCATGGGCGACGATCGGCATCGTGGACGCCGAACTCGAGGGCATCGCACGCGCGGTCGCTGACGACTGCGCCTACGTGCTGGTGATCAGCGGCGAGGACTTCCCGCTGCGCCCGGTCACGGAGCTCCTCGAGTTCACCGAAGCCAACCAGGAGCGCAGCTTCGTGCAGACCTACGAGCTGCCCTACGCAGCCTGGCCGCTCGCCGGCCGCGAGCGGACCGATTTCTACACGTGCACGATCGCGGGCAGCCGCTACACCTGTGTTCCGCTCGGCGAGGACACCAGCTCGATGAGCTGGGCTCGCAGGGCGCTCAATTGGGGGCTGCGGCTGCGCTTCATGTTCAAACCAAGGCGGCATTTTCCCTCATACGTACGGCCCTTCGGCGGTCAGCAGTGGTTGAACCTCTCGCGCGACGCGGCCGTCCATGTCCTCAAGTTCGTGGAGAGCCATCCGGGCTACCGCAGCTATCACGTCCACACGGCCTGCCCCGACGAGATGTTCGTACAGAGCGTCATCCAGGGGACCGGCTTCGCCGACGATCACGAGGTCGTCGCCGACGACCTGCGGTTCCTGGAATGGGTCGGCGGCGATCATCCAAAGACGCTGCGGCTCGAGGATCTTCCCGCCATGCTCGAGAGCGCCGACCTGTTCGCGCGCAAGGTCGTGGCCGAGGAGGATCCGCAGCTTTTCGCCGCGCTGCGGGAGCACGCGGGCGCCGCCCTGCGGAGCTGAACGGCGACGCCTCAGGGGCGGTCGGGATTGGCCCAGGAGATCTGGATGCGCAGGCTGAGACGGATCAGCCCCTCGCGTAGCTTCTGATTGGAGCCGGGCTTGATCAGCCTGACCAGCTGCACGACAAATGCGGCCGCCGCGGCGAGCGCCACCAGCAGGCGGAAGCCGAGCGCGATCCCGTGCGCAGGGATGGCCGCCGAGGCAATGCAGAACGCGAACCCGAAGACCGCCAACATCAGCGGCCGGGCGTTGGTGTGCGGTCCGGAAGTGCCCGCGAGCCAGCGCCAACGCAGTGCGCCGATCGTGTAACAGAAGCAGGTGATCGCGGCCGAACCGTCGATCCCAAGCCAGGGCACGAGCGCGAGGTTCAGGCCCAGGTTGATGGCCGCCAGCACCGCCGAACCGACCGCCACCGAACGGGTGCGCCCGTCGACGACCAGCACCTGCTGATAGATCACCGCGTCGGCATAGGGCAGCGCGCTTGCCGCGATCAGGGCCGTGATCAGCAGCAGCCGCCGTGGGTCGTAGCTCGACGGGGCCCACAGCGCGAGCAGCACGGGCGAGGCGGCGGCGATCGCGATCGCGAAGCTCACCGCCAAGACGTAGAGCCCGTCACGACTGGCAGCGAGCACCTTCCGCCGCGAGTCGGGGTTCTTCATCGCGAACAGCCGTGGCATCCAGGTGAAGCTGACGAGCTGCAGCAGCGTGATCGCAAAACCGCCGATGTTGCGGGCGACCGCGTAGCGGCCGAGCGCGGCGGCACCGATGTCGCCATGGATCACGATCCTGTCCGAGGCGTCGAACAGGAAGCCGGCGATCGCGGCCGGAACCAGCGCTGAGGAGAACCGCAGCGCTTCGCTCAGCATCGGCACGTGCTCGAGCCGGAGCAACTTCGGGCGCGCGAGTGACAGGCCGATGCACGCGGTCACCGCCTCACCGAGGAACTGGCCGAGCAGGTAGTTCGCCGCCGTGGCCTGGACGATCACGACCAGGCCGAGCGCGAGTGCCTGCGCGAAGATCGACTGAGCGGCGCTGGCGGCGATGAAACCCCTGAGCTGATTGCGGCTGCGCGCCAGGCCGAGTGTCGGCGCGCTGATCGCCGTCATCACCGCCCACAGCACCGCATAGCGGATCGCCGCCGGGAAGGGACCGAGGCCGAACAGCGGACACCACAGCGGTCCGGTGGCATAGGCGATGGCTCCGGCACTCAGCGAGAGCACGATCGAGAGCGAGACCAGCCGACGGGCGTTGGCCTCACCGTCCTCCCCCGCATAGGCGCGCTGCACGGCTGTGTAGAGACCGAAGCCGCAGATGCAATTGAGCAGCTGCATCACCGCGATCCCGGCGGCCGCCTGGCCGAATGCCGTCTTCGGCATCAGCCGGGTGGTTGCCGGGGTCAGCGCAGCGGCCAGCACGATCTGCAGTGCCCAGAAGGCGAGATAGATCATGTCTCGGCCGAACATGCCGCTGACGGCGGCCGATTCGGAGGCGTCCCCGCCGGAAGCGGGCCCGTCGTCTGGCAACCGCGCGGGCGGCTCGTCTGTGTCAAGCAGGCGTCGTGAGGGCATACGTTGATTGGATGAGCAGTGCAATCGACCGCTCGAACGGGTTCCTGCCCCTCGCGCCGCTGAGGCATGCAAACCCCACCGCCGTAGGCGTGTGGGATATGGATCGGGCTGATGGGGTGGTGCTCCCGGTGGAGCTACCCGCTGAGGCGGTTCACGATCAGATCGTGCTGGTGCGCCTGCACGGGCAGCCGCTCGCGATCGTGCACATAGAGAAGTCGCCGGGGACCGAAACGGGCGACGATCTGATGATCGCCGCGTGGCGGGCGGCGAGCGACGCGGTCATCGCCCACATCACGGCTTGCCGCTGCCTGCCCGCGCCTGAGGACCACGAGGAGCTCTCGCTGATGCTCAGGTGCGACGACGGCGGCCGCGGGGGGAGCTGCGAGGGCAGCGCATCGCGGCCCGCCGGCAAGGCGACCGTGATCGTCTGCACCGCCGGCGATGACGAGGACACGCTCGCTCGTTGCCTGCGCTCGCTCGTGGCGCTCGAGGCGGAGAACTTCGAGATCGTCGTGGTCGACAACCGACCCTCACGGCCCGCGACCCGCGCGCTGGTCGAGCGCTTCGTCTCCCCCGTCCGGCTCCGCTACGTCGCCGAGTCACGGCCCGGTCTGGCGGGTGCGCGGAACGCCGGCGTGGCCGCGGCAGCTGGCGCAGAGTTCCTCGCGTTCACCGATGACGATGTGGTCGTCGACCCGGCGTGGCTGTCGTGGCTGTTGGAGCCGTTCAGGCGACGCGGCGTCGATGCGGTCACCGGACTGGTGCTGCCGCTGCACCTTCAGTCGCGGGCCGAGAAGCGCTTCGAGCATTACGCCGGCTTTGGCAAGGGTGTGCACGCCGAGAGCTATGACCTGGCTGAACATGCCGCGCGTGAGCGCTTCCTCTACCCGTACTGGGGCGGGATGTTCGGCTCGGGCAATAGCATGGCGTTCCGGCGAGAGGCGCTCACCGCTGTGGGCGGCTTTGACCCCGCGCTCGGTGCGGGAACGCCGACCGGGGGCGGCGAGGATCTTGCGGCCTTTACAGACGTGATTCTTGCCGGTGGCCAGATCAGCTATCAGCCCCGTTCAGTCTGCTGGCACGAGCATCGCGGCGACGAACAGGCGCTGCAGGCCCAGATCCGCAACTACGGGATCGGCCTGACGGCGGTGCTGTGGAGATATCTGATGCGCGACCGGCGCTTCAGCGCCACACTGGTGAGGTCGGTACCAGCGATCCTGCGGCTGGCGCGCAGGCGCAGCGAGGAGCGTGAAGCGGACGCTTTGCCGGCTGATCTCGCGCGGCTCGAGCTTCGCGGACGGCTGCTTGGGCCGTGGCGGTACCTCGTCAGCAGCCGCCGCGTACGAGGGGTCGGGCGTGCCGACGCCGCCCACCGTGTTCCCGGTGAGCGGCGTCGAGCAGCGAGGCGGGAGGGCGCCGCCGGCCAGCTCTCTGGCGAGCGGCGCCCGGGAATGGATCAGGCGGGCGCCCAGACGCGGACGTAGTCCACCTTCATCTGGCCAGCGGCCCCGAGCGCCAGGGTGTTTGCGGCACCCATCGTGAACAGGAGCTCCTCTGCGCCACCGTTGTCGTTGGTCGTGTAGTGCCGCACCAGCGCCCCGTCGTAGTAGACGTTGCAGTAGGTCGAACCGCGATAGATGCCGTAGGTGTGGAACGCGTTGGACCAGGTCCCAGTCACCGTGCCGGTGTTGTCGGCGCCGGATGGCGAGTGGTAGTTGACGGTCAGCGAACCAAGGCCCTCCGCGATGTCGTTCTCACCCGCGGCCGGCCAGTTCGGGCCCGAGGCCCACCATGCGGGCCAGTTGTAGATCGACGTGCCGCTGCCGGCGAAGTACACGCGAGCCTCGGCGAAGTCGCCGACGCCGAGCACGTTCTGGTTGCCGCCGATCGCCGCGCCCGAAGTGCTCGATGCGAGCGTCAGCGTCAGGTCACCACCGGCTTCGGTGAGGTTGCTGGCGTGGTCGGTGACGTTGTTCTGGTTCGTCCAGCCGTCGTGGTTGTTCCACACGCTGGTGTTGAGCGAGGTCCCATTGAACTCGTCGTCGAAGGTCAGATTCCAGCTCCCGGTCATCCCGGCCGGCGTCGG
>DASZMI010000097.1:0-25808 GCA_035551915.1 Solirubrobacteraceae bacterium
TGAGTTCCCCGAAACGATCGATCAGCACCCCGCGGCGCCGGATCGCAACCGGTCAAGAAGGGCTCGAGGGGCCGGCCGTCTCGGCCGAGCCCCTCGCGGTTACCTTGGGCGTTCCCCAGCAGCTTGGGCCTCCCCAGCAGCCGGCCCAGGCAAGGGCCCGCCGCTACGCCGCCTGCATGTCGATCCCCAGGGGCGGCAGTTCGAGGCCGACGCGCGAGCCGACCTCGACATCGGAGGCCGGCGCCTCGGTCGCGTCGAGCGCGGCCTCAAGCGACGCCTCGATGTCGACGAGCGTTCCGGGCACGCGCCGGTTGAGAACATACAGCCAGGTCCCGCCACCCAGCAGGTAGGCGGCGAAGATCGCCGGGAAGATGTCCAACGGGAAGACCGGCAGCGGATAGAACAAGCCGACGGCCGGGACCATCAGGAGCGCGAAGCCGACGACGGCCACCGCCACATTCCCGGGCCGCAGCTCCCCCAGCTTCCTCAGATACAGGGGCGCGGCCACCACAGTCATGAAGTAGGAAAACAGGAATCCGGTCGCCGCCAGCGTGCCGGCATCGTTGAACATCGTCAGCACGCTGCCACCGAGTCCGTGCCAGATGAACACCTCGCCGACCAGCATCGCGTAGTACACCGCGATGCAGCCGTGCGGCGTCAGGTTGGTCGCGTGCGTGCCATGCAGCTTCCTGGAAACGAACCCGTGCTTGGCCAGCGGCATCATGATGCGGCTGCCGGAGTTCACGCAGGAGAGCGTCAGCGCGAAGAAGCTGACCATGCCGCCGAGCGACACCGGGACCTTGAAGAAGCCCACGTGGTAGGCGGCGGCGAGCGTCTGCAGCGGCGCGCCGAGCGTCGCGAGGTCCAGCCCGGAGTGTTTCGCCCCGAGCGTCTCCACGTAACACATTACGACCATGAACAGACCGGTGATGATCAGACTCCAGACGACCGCCTTGGGGACGGTGCGCAACGGGTTGCGGGCCTCACCGCCCATCGTCGAGGCGGCCTCGAAGCCGACCAGAGAGAAGATGCAGACGACCACCGAGAAGTCGAGGCCCTTGAGCGAGAAGCCGCTCAGCTTGATCTGGCTGGTGTCGATCGGCGAGCCGTGCTTGAACAGGATGAAGCAGGAGAGCGCGAGAATGCAGGCCATCGACAGGCCCTCGAGCACCAGCGTCAGAATCGCCGACAGACGCACATCCTTGAAGGCGATCATGAAGCCGACCACGGCGCTGATGGCGAACAGCAGGAATGGGCTGACCGAGCCGTGCACCCCGAGCCCCTGCAGGAACTGCTCGCTCATCAGCGTGAACCCGCACAGCCCCGCGGTGCCGATGAAGAAGTAGCACCAGACGAGCCCCCAGCCGGTCATCACCCCGGAGGCGGCGCCGAGCCCCTTGGCCACGTAGGCATACATCGAGCCCGTGGTCGTCGAGCGCTTGGCGAACTGGTTGAGGCCCAGCACCGTGAACATCAACATCACGGTCGCGAAGGCGTAGGAGAACCAGGTCGCGTCACCCGCGATCGAGAACGCCAGCGGGATGATCAGCACGGCCGTCATCGTCGGTGAGATCAGCGCCACCGACTGCGCCAGAAGCTGTGGGAAACCGAGGGCGTTGGCACGGAGCGATGGCCCCGCTGTGCTCGTGCTCGGTTCGGTCGTCATCGTCATCGTCGTGGGTCGCCTTTCAGTTCGTGGTTGCTGAAACGACCGACCAGGACGCGCACCGGATGCGCCACCTCAGGCCGTCACCGGCACGATGGCGGAGGCCCTACCAAGGTTCACTAGCCCTGCGGACAGGGTTTGGAAACACCATTAGGCCAAATGGAAAAACGCCCATCCAGGAACGCCTGGCGCACGTCTAAAAGCCCGGGAAACCGGGCGAAATCGGCCCTCGGAGGGCTACGCCGGGGCCCGCCAGCGGGCGGCCCCGGCGGCTCAGTCAGCCAGGTCAGGCGGCCGCGACAGCGGCCAGAATCGACTCCAGCTCGGCCCGGTCCTCGGGCCCGAGCGGCAGCAGCGGCAGGCGCGGATCGCCGGCCGGCTCACCGAGGATCTCGAGGCCGGCCTTGACCGCGGTCGGCAGGCCCTTGGCAACGATGAAGCGCAGCAGCGGCAGCAGCTCCGCATAGATCTCCTCGGCCTGCTCGATCTCGCCGGCCACGACCGCGTCATGCAGCGCGATCGTCGGCTCGGGGCGCAGGCACGGGGCGGCCGTGCACCAGCCGCTGGCCCCCGCGATCAGCGCCTCGAGCACCAGCGGATTGGAGCCGTTGTAGAACGGCAGCTCGCCGCCGGAGAGCTCGCTCAGCTCGAGCATGCGCCGGATGTCGCCGGTCGACTCCTTGACCATCTGCACGTTCGCGAGCGTCTCGAACATCTGGTTCAGCAGTGCCGGCTTCATGTCGATGCCGGAGGTCGCCGGGTTGTTGTAGGCGACGATCGGGATCGAGATCGCATCGCTGATCGAGCTGAAGTGCTGGATGATCTCGCGGTCGGCCAGCGGCCAGTAAGAGACCGGGACCACCATCACGGCGCTGGCGCCGGCGGCCTGCGCGTATTCGGCCCGGGTGACGGCGCCGGCCGTCGTCAGGTCCGAGGAGCCGACCACCGTGGGCACGCGCCCGTCGACTGCGGTAACGGTGGTGTCGACGACCGTCTTCCACTCATCGAAGCTGAGGTAGGCCGACTCGCCCGTCGAGCCGAGCGGCGCGATCGCGTGCACGCCGGCGTCGACCATCGTCTCCACCAGCGTGGTGAGCCGCTCGGTGTCGATGCCCGACTCGTCAAACGGCGTAATCGGGTAGGCGATGATGCCGTGGATCAACTGCGCTTGAGCCATCAGTGGTTCCTTTCAATTGGCGACTGGGCGGAGGGCACGACTTCAGCGCCCATCCGGGACGGCAACCTGGACGTGGCCGGCGCGCTCCGCGAGTGCCGCGGCGCGCGTGGTCTCCCCCAGTCCTTCGAGGTGCTTTGAGTACTCGGTCAGACAGTCGGCGTGGAGGATGGCCAGCTCCGCGTCGAGCATCTGCACTGCGTTGTCTGCGTCGTCGATTCCCTCAGAGCGCCACTCGAGGGCCTTGAGCGCGAGTGGCGCGCCCGGCAGCTCCTCGTCGGCGTACCAGCGAGCTGAGTCCTCGTTGAGGCCGATGCCCCCGTTCCTCAGCGTGTACATGAAACGGATCGGGAACAGCACCGCCTTGGTTGTCGCTCGTGGCCCGCTGGCCACGAGCGCCTCAGTAGCGGTGAGCTTCTCGAGGTATGCGGCGGTGAACTTGCCGAGGATGAACTCGGTGCACATCATGATCAGGGCCTCGTCGGCCGGGCGCACGCTCGGCTCGCGCAGGTCGGCGCCCTGCAACAGCTGTCCGCAGTCGAGCAGGTCGAGGCGGTCGACCGGACCCAGGCGGATGTGCTCGCCCTCCCCCGTCCTCACGGCCTGCCAGTCGCCCCAGAAGATCGACAGACGATCCGCCAGCGGGTTGCTCGCCTTGGTCACGACGAGCTCCTGGACGGCGGCGATCCGTGCGGCGGTCGCGGCGTCCGTCGCGCTCAGCACGATCGCGACGTCGATGTCGCTGACCAGCGGGGCGAAGCCTCCGTGGGCCAGGCTGCCGAGCGTGTAGATCGCCTCGATCTCAGCACCGAAAACGGCCCGGGCGGCCTCCACGGTGTCGTCGACGACCTGCTCTGCGGTTACGGTAGTCATGCGTGCTGGTCTTTCCTTTCGCCTGGCTGGACGATTTGACAACTCTCGTTGCCGATCGGCAAACTATCAGTCGCGGCGTAGATTGTCGAGACGATGGAGCCCGAGATGAGCGCAACCGAGGTTGACGGCACAGAAGTCGACCAAGTACCCGATGACGATCAGCGCGTCGCCGCCTGGATCCGGGCCTACCGCCTGCGCCGCAGCCTGACTCTGGCGCAGCTCTCGGAGCTGTCGGGAGTGTCGGTCGGGCACCTGTCGCGGTTGGAGAACGGGAGCCGGACGCCGACGGTACGGCTGCTGCTACAGCTGGCGCGAGCGCTGGGCGTCTCGATCGGTGAGCTCGTCGGCGAGACCTCCGAGCAGAGCATCGTGCACGTCTCACACAGCGTCGACCGGCGTACGATCCAGGCCGACGACACCTCGCTTCAGTCGCTGTCCGATCCGAGCCTGCGCGCGCTGCAGGCGGTCGAGCTGAGACTGCATCCCGGCCGTGTCGGTGAGCCCGCGACGCATGCCGGCGAGGAGTGGATCTATGTGCTGAGCGGCGCGATCGAGCTCGATCTGAACGGCGGCGTCTGCGCGCTCGGCGCCGATGATGCTGTGCACTTCCGCGCCGATCTCCCCCACTCTTTGAGGAATCCGCACGAGGAGGGCGCGACGGTCCTGATCGTGAATTCTTTGGAGTCCCCGAGCCTGCACCTCGGGTACTGAGCCTTGCTGCCCCGGGGTTTGAACGGCTGATGACACGAGTTGCCGTCGTTCAAGCGGCGTCGGTCCCGTTCGATCCGGCGGCGACCGTTGCGAAGGCGGAGGAATTGATAGCCGAGTGCGCCTCCCGCGGCGTCAAGCTGGCGCTGTTCCCCGAGGCGTTCGTGGGCTGCTACCCGAAGGGCATCGGCTTCGGCGCGGTGGTCGGCCGACGGACCGGACCGGGGCGGGATCTGTACGCGCGCTATTTCGACGCGGCCGTGGAGTTGGATGGCCCCGAGGTGGGGCGGCTGGTGCGGGCGTCGGCCGAGTTCGGGGTGTTCGTCGTGGTCGGGGTGATCGAGCGCTTCGGGGCGACGTTGTACTGCACGGCCTTGATGATCGATCCGGCGGCGGGGCTCGCCGGCATCCATCGCAAGCTGATGCCGACCGGCACCGAGCGGCTGATCTGGGGCTTCGGGGACGGTTCGACCATTGGTTGCGTGCCGAGTCCCGCCGGGCGGGTGGGCGCGGTGATCTGCTGGGAGAACTACATGCCGGCCTTCAGGCAGGCGATGTACGCGCAGGGGATCGAGCTCTACTGCGCCCCGACGGCCGATGACCGCCCCACCTGGACCCCGTCGATGACCCACATCGCGCTCGAGGGCCGCGTGTTCGTGCTGTCGGCCTGCCAGGCGATCCGGCTCGGCGACTATCCCGACTGGTACGTCTCCGCGCTGGGAGACGAGGACCCTTCGTCGTGGCTGATGCGCGGCGGCAGCGCGATCATCGCGCCCGACGGTCGCGTGCTGGCCGGACCCGCCTTCGACGAAGAGCTTGTGTTGGAAGCCGAGATCGACCTCGCCGAGATCGCCCGAGGGCATCTCGACATGGACGCGGTCGGTCACTACAGCCGGCCGGACGTCTTCGAGTTGCGGGTCAACACCCGGCGCCAGTCACCGGTGGTCTTCGATGACGGGGGGGCGAACGATCGCTCACGCTGCGGCCACTTTTGCGCGGCCGGGGAAGAGGGCTTCAGCGAATCAGCTCGTGCGGATGGCTCAGCTCAGACTCGGTAGGAGATGAACTCAGGAAGGCTGCCGTCGGGATCTCGGAAGTAGACACTGGTGCCGCGGCCGCACGCCCCGGTCCGCTCGACCGGCCCGAGCTCGGTCTCGATGTCGTAGCGGGCAAGGTGTTCGATGGCGTCTTCAATGGGACCGCTCTACTCGAAGCACAGGTTGCTGTTGCCGGGAGCCACCGGGATGCGTGCGACAGGTTCGGCGGTCACCCCGGGCCCGTGGACGTTGAGCTGCTCGTTGCCGAATCGGTACGCCCACGTGCCATGACCCCGGTCGGCGAGCTCGGCGCCGAGCACGTCCCGATAGAACGGGTTGGACACCGTCCAGTCCGCGACGTGGATAAGGCAATGGTCGAGCTTCACGGTCAGTCTTGCCATCGACGGGATGCGATGGCCGCGAGCGCCGCGTCGCTCCAAGCGAGGGCCTTCTACGTGTCGGGGTTGAAGTTCGGCAGCCCTACCGCATTCAGCCAGTTGCTGACGTGCTCGTTGAGCACGGTGAACTGCCCGGTGAAGATCAGCACGCCCATGCCCACCAGGACGACGCCGCCGGCGCCGATCACCAGCGGATAGTGGCGCTTGATCACGTTGAAGGCTGCCGTCGCCTTGCCAAAGGCGAGGCCGGTGATCAGGAACGGGATCGCGAGGCCGAGGCAGTAGATCGCAAGCAGGAAGGCGCCGCGAAAGGCGCTTGACGAGGTTCCGGTGGCGGCCACGATCGCGCCCAGTGTCGGACCCTGACACGGTGTCCAGGCGACCGCGAAGGCGACGCCCGTGAGCACCGGACCGGACTCGCCGGCGCGCTCCATCAGCGAATGCACGCGCCACTCCCGCGCGATCCGGGGGATCAGCGGGCTGAGCACGAACAGCAGGCCCATGACGATGATGATCACGCCCGAGACCCTCTGGGCGGTGCCGCCGGTCAGCGTGCCGCGCAGCGCCTGCTGACCGAGCAGGCCGAGCGCGATGAAGATCGCGCTGAAGGTGCCGATGAACGCGAGGCTCGGGCCGATCACCCGCCGCGCCCTGATCTCGGCCGTGTCCTTGACGCCGGTCACCGACGAGATGTAGCCGGGCACCAGCGGCAGAACGCAGGGCGAGAGGAAGCTGATCAGCCCGGCGCCAAAGGCGACCGGGATCCCTATACCTGCTGCTGCATCCATCTCAGGCGTGAGGCTACCGTGGCCGGCGAATTCAGGAACTGGCGGCTCTGCGAAGATGCACGCCGTGTTACCCCGCCGCTCCCCCAGGTCCCCGCACATGTACATGCTGCTGGCCGTCGTATCGGCCGCAATCGGCGTGCTCGACGTCGTCGTCGGGCTTGGCGCGATTTACGCGCTGATCATGTTCGTGTTCGCGATGTGGGCATTGAGCCGCGCCGGGCGCGCGGCCGGGCGCCGCTGACCGGCTTCAGCTCCCGCTCGCGCGCTCGACGCCCGCAGGGAGGCGCCCGTCCTGCTCGAGCTTCTGGAGGTGCGCCTCGAGCGTGATCACGGTGGCCGGGCGCAGCATCGCCGGGGCGTCGGCCCAGGCGGCGTCCAGCAGCTCATCGATCGTGCGACTGCCCTGGGCGAGCGCGGTCAGCAGGGCGTCCTCGCGCGCCTGGCGGTGCTCCAGGTACTCGGCGAGCTTGGCCCGCGGGTCGAGCACGACCGGCCCGTGTCCGGGGGCGATCAGCGCCAATCGCCGCGCCTGCAGCAGCCGCAGCGAGCCCAGGTAGGCAGCCAACTGGCTGGAGACGAAGACGCTGCCCTCACCGAGCACCGCATCGCCGCTGAAGCAGAGCTCGCCGGCGATGAAGGCGAAGTGATCGGGTGCGTGCCCGGGTGAGGCGACGAGCTCGAACGGCCCGAAGCGCTCGCCGTCCTCCAACCGCGTTGTGAAATTGCCGCGAGCAGCGGCGAGCGGCACCGGGGAAAAGCGCATGACGATCTCCGGTACGGCTCCGGCGTGGTCGGGATGATCGTGCGTGAGCAGCACCGCACCGAGCCCGCCGCGCTCGTCGATCTCGTCGCTGATCGCGTCGAGATGCTCGGGTAGCGCCGGACCGGGATCGATCAGCCAGCAGGGCTCGCGCCCGTAGATCCATGTGTTGGTGCCGCTCAGCGTCAACGGCCCGGGGTTGTTCGCGCGGATGCCGACCGCGTCATGCCCGGGAAGCTCGAGTCGGCCCATGGCCGCAGGATGACACGATGTGCTTGTGGTGGCAGATACGAAGCGGGAGGCGGCGACGCACGCCCTGGGTCTGGACGACGCCAAGGCGACCCGCAACCTCAAGCACGGCCTGATCTCGCTGATGATCCTGATCGCCATGGTGGTCGGCCTGTTCCTGGCCGTCCCGAGCCTGCACGACGTCTCGCACGAGATCTTCCGGATGGGGATCGGCTGGGTGCTGATCGCCATCGGCCTCGAGGTGCTCTCCTGCGTCGGCTACGTCGTCGTCTTCTTGCTGGTGTTCGACCGCGCGCCACGGCGCTTCGGCGCGCGTGTGGCGCTGAGCGAGCTCGCATTCGGTGCCGCGGTCGCGCTCGGCGGGGCGGGCAGCGTCGCCGTCGGCGCCTGGCTGCTGATCGAGCGCGGCGCCCGCCCGGGCACGGTCGCGGAGCGCTCGGCCGTGCTCTTCCTGCTGACCAGCGGCATCAACGTGCTGACGCTGGCGGCGGCCGGGCTCGGTCTCTGGCTCGGCATCCTGCCCGGCAAGGACAACGCGCTGCTGAGCCTGGTTCCCGGCGCCGTCGGGGTCGTGATCTTCGTCGGCTTCCTGATGCTGCCTTGGTTCAACGACCGCCTGATCGTCGACCGCTTCGAGGGCCGGGCAGCCACCTGGGCGGCGGCCATGGACGAGACGATCCGCGCGACTCGCCGCGAGCTGTTCAGCTTCGACTGGCGGCTGCTTGGCGCGCTCGGCTACCTGTGGTTCGACATCGCCGTGCTGTGGGTCTGTTTCAAGGCGCTCGGATTCAACGCGCCGTTGGCGTCGCTGGTGCTCGCCTACCAGATCGGCTACCTCTCGAACCTGATCCCGATCCCGGGCGGCATCGGCGTGCTCGACGGCAGCCTCGTCGGGATGTTCGTGCTCTACGGCTTCAACGACACGAAGTCAACGTCGGCAGCGATCGTCTACCACGCGATCTCACTGTGGGTCCCGGCGGCCTGGGGAACGATCGCTTTCCTGCTGCTGCGCCGGAGCCGCAATCAGCCGGTGGCCTGGCTGCCCGAGCGGGTCCGGCGCGGATCGACCTAGTCGAGGTAGCTGGCGCGGAGCGGGCGCAGCCATGTGCGTCCAGACGCCGTCAAAGACGCAGCTAATTTCGCGAGATACCCTAACGTGTCCGGAATCGCCGAGCCAGCGTCACCAGGATCCGTCCTCGCCCTGATCCGTTCAGGGGAAGCGACAACCCGCAACGAACTCGCCGAGCGCCTGGGCGTCGCCCGCTCGACGGTCGTGCAGCGCCTAGGCGTGCTCTCAGAGGCGCGGCTGGTGCGCGTCGCCGGCGACGCGCAGTCGAGCGGCGGCCGCCCCGCGTCGAGGTTCGCCTTTGACGAGAGCTCGGGCGTCGTGCTCGTCGGCGACCTCGGCCAGACCGGCTGCCACCTGGCAGTCTGCGACCTCGCCGCGCGGCCGCTGAACGAGCTCACCGCCTCGCTGCAGATCGAGCAGGGACCGGAGGTCGTGCTCGAGTGGGTCAAGCACCGCTTCACCGACCTGCTGAGCGAGATCGGCCGCGGCTGGAGCGACGTGCTAGGGATCGGCATCGGACTGCCCGGGCCGGTTGACTTCGACACCGGCCGGCCCGTGAGCCCACCGGCGATGCCCGGATGGGACGGTGTCGACGTGCCGAGCATGTTCACCGACACCACCGATTCGCCGGTGCTGGTCGACAACGACGCGCGCATCATGGCGCTCGGCGAGCATCGCGCGGCACGCCGCGACGACCGGCACATGATCTTCGTCAAGATCGGCAGCGGCATCGGCGCCGGGCTGATCGCATACGGCCAGGTGCTGCGGGGCGAGCGCGGTGCCGCCGGTGACATCGGCCACATCGTCGTCGACCCCGACGCCCCCGAGATCTGCCGCTGTGGCAACGTCGGCTGCCTCGACGCTGTAGCCGGTGGCTGGGCGATCGCCCACCGCATGGGCGATGCCGCCCCCACGCCGCCGGACGTCGTGCGGCTCGCGCGCGAGGGCCATCCCGAGGCCACCGGCCAGGTCAGGCGCAGCGGCCGCATGGTCGGCGCCGCGGTCGCCAACGCCGTCAATCTGCTCAACCCAACCTCGGTTGTGATCGGCGGCAAGCTCGCCGAGGCCGACGAGCAGGTCTTTGCCGCCGTGCGCGAGGTCGTCTACCGCCACGCCACGCCGGTCGCCTCACGCCACCTGGAGATCGTCATCACCCAGCTCGGCCACATGGCCGGGGTCATCGGTGCCGCGCACATGGTTATCGACTACGTGCTCGAGCCAGATCGCGTGGCCGAGCTGGTCGAACGGCGCTCGGCCGGGCCCGTTCACTGAGCTTCGTGTGAGGACCGGGCGGTGCGCTGCCTGAACGAGCACCGCCGCCGGCACCTGCGTTGCGGCGCGCCCGTCACCGCAGCCATTGCCCGTCACAGCAAAGCTCAGCAGCAACAGCTTCAGGCTTCGCGCAACTACCACGGAATCGCGAGGATCTGTTCGGTGTCCGCGGTCTTGTAGCTGGCGATCGCGATCCGCCCTCGGCGAGCATCATCCGCGTCGCGCGCCTGGAGCACCGCCGCTTCACGCTGCTCGTTGCGGCGCTCAGCCCAGAGGCGCACATCCGCGAGGAACTCAGCGCTGGCGACCAACGCGCCGTCGTCACTGGCGTCGAATATGCGCCGCACCAGCTCCTCGGTGCGGATACCGGACTCATCAAACCATCGGTCGTAGAGGATCACCTCGACGTTGCCGTCCTCCCAGCGGCTCTCCACGAAGCATCCGAACTGCCCATCCTGCGCGTAGCGCGCGATCAACTGGAGCTGAGCGGTGTAGTGCTCGAGCGCCACCGCTTCGAGCAGCGGTCGAAAGCTCTGCGAGAAGAGCCTAGGCGGTGCGCCAGGGCGCGTCGGCGGAGCGAGGGGGATACCCAGCTCCGCGGAACGGTCCCTTGATCGCGTTCGTGGCGTTGCGACTCGCCGTCGCCGCTGACGGGACGATGAAGAGCGATGGTCAGCTATCCGTACACGGACGGCGCCTGGCGCTGAGGAGCTGTCGGGTGACACCGGGTCATCGTCCTGACATGCAGGAATGAAAGAATCGGCCCGGATCGCGGGGGTTCTCTTGATCGGGCCAGATTTTCGGGCCGTTTTGAGAGAAACGGCGATGACCGGCGCGAATCTCTCAATCTGGCTGCCGTGCAGACACGGCGCGAGCTACACGCCAGGCAGGGCTTGCCTGGGATGCGTCTCGAACCGTCCGTCGCAAGCGCTTTCGGACACAGCCTACCGGGGCGATGACGAGCGCAACCGCGATCTCACAATTGCTCGCGAACGATCGGCCGCAGTCGGACCGGGTCGGCCCCGTAGCGGTTGTTCTGGCTCTCGAATTCAAGCGACCTTGCTGCGGAGTACCTCTGCGGCCAGAGCAACGTCGGCGCCGTGTCGTACAGCGGCGCGAGCCTCACGGTGCCAAGTGGGTCATGCAGGACAGAGATGTTCTTTCCGTGGGCGTCGGCGTTGCCGATCAGCAGGTTGAAGGTCATCATCTGCACGAGCCGATCGAGCTCGCTCGGCGGGTCGTCCGCCGTCGCGCTGAGCAGGCCGGCGATCAGGGCAAACGAGGGGCCCCATGCCGCTCGTATTTGATGCGCCCCGATTCTCATTCGGATCCACGCCCAGCGCCCGTCGCTCAGACGCACCAGCAGCATCTTGTTCTGCAACCCCGCCAGTGACAACTCGCTGTCGTCGTGCAGCGCGAGCGGCCCGTCCGGTAAGTCCGCGACCTCCTGATCGAGCTGATCCTCGCTGGCATTGGCACCGCCGGCCAGCACGCCGGCCAGCACCCCCGGCCAGCACCACCCACCGGCTAGGCGACGGCGGCTGCCGACCGGCGCGTGGCGGAGGTCGCCTCGGCTGCGAGCGCCGTGACCGCGGCCCACTCGTGGTGCGCGATCAGATCGGCCGGCGCCATCCAGGAGCCGCCGATGCAGACGACGTTCGGGAGCGCCAGGTAATCGGGCGCGGCCGCGAGTCCGATTCCGCCGGTCGGGCAGAAGCTCACCTGCGGGAAGGGGGCGCCCAGGGCCTTCAGGGCGGCGATGCCGCCGCTGCTCTCGGCCGGAAAGAACTTCATCATCGAGATCCCGTGCTCGAGCAGGCCGAGCACCTCACTGGCGGTGACGGCGCCGGGCAGGAACACGCCGCCGGCGTCCGCCGCGGCACGGGCCAACGAGTCCGTGCAGCCGGGCGAGACGATGAACCGCGCGCCGGCGTTGCGCGCGTCGAGCAGTTGCTGCGGCGTCGTCACGGTGCCGGCACCGACGACGGCGCCCGGCACCTCGGCGGCGATCCGACGGATCGATTCGAGCCCGGCGTCGGTGCGCAGGGTGATCTCGAGCACCTGGAGGCCGCCGGCGACGAGCGCCTCGGCCAGGGGCACAGCCGTATCGGCGTCCTCGATCGTGATAACCGGCACCACGCGCGTGGCGCCGAGCAGGGCCTGGAAGCTCATCGTGCCGTCACTCTACGCGCGGGCGAGCGCCGCGGTGGCGTGATCATCGAGGTCGAGATCGAGCGTCGAGAAGATCGTGGCGCCGGAGTCGGCGCTCGAGACGGCATTGCGGAATAGGCGGAAGAGCTCGCGGCCGGTGCCGATGTCGCCGGCATGGGGCGCCGGCACGGGCTCGCGCTCCTCGAGATCGACACCGAGCACGTCGAGCGTGCCGCGACGGGTATCGATCCGGATCAGGTCGCCGTCCTGGATCCGCGCCAGTGGCCCGCCGTCGGCCGCCTCCGGCGTGCAGTGGATCGCGGCGGGCACCTTGCCCGAGGCGCCCGACATGCGGCCGTCGGTGACGAGCGCGACCCGGTGGCCGCGGCCCTGGAGCACCCCGAGCGCGGGTGTCAGCCGGTGCAGCTCGGGCATGCCGTTGGCCTTGGGGCCCTGGAAGCGCACGACCACGACGACGTCGTGATCGCAGTCACCTTCTGCGAACGCCTCCAGGAAGTGCTGCTGATCATCGAACACGCGTGCGGGCGCCTCGATCACGCGGTTGTCGCTCGAGACCGCGGAGACCTTGATCACGCCACGCCCGAGCGAGCCTTCGAGCACGCGAATGCCGCCGTCGTCGGCAAACGGGTGGTCGGGTGAGCGCAGCACTCCGGGGTCGACCGAGCCGGCCGCGGGGGCCTGACCCCAGACCACGGCGCCCTCGACCAGCTCCGGCTGGTGCGTGTAGCGGCTCAGCCCCTCGCCGACGACCGTGAGCACGTCCTCGTGCAGCAGCCCCACGTCGAGCAGCGCGCCGAACAGGCTGGCGCTGCCGCCGGCGTCCTGGAACTGATTGATGTCGGCGCTGCCGTTCGGATAGATGCGCGCGAGCAGCGGCACGACGCTGGAGAGCTCGGCGAAGTCGCGCCAGGTCAGGTGGATCCCAGCGGCGGCGGCCATTGCGACCAGATGCATGCTGTGGTTGGTCGAACCGCCGGTGGCCAACAGCGCGACGAGTGCGTTGACGATCGCGCGCTCGTCGACGACGCGGCCGATCGGCGCGAGTTGCTCGGGCTCCGTCAGCTCGACGATGCGGCGGCCGGCGGCGACCGTCAGCTCGCGGCGTAGGGCGGTGCCGGAGGTGACGAAGCTCGCGCCTGGGAGGTGCAGGCCGAGCGCCTCCATCACCAACTGGTTGGTGTTGGCGGTGCCATAGAAGGTGCAGGTGCCGGGCGCGTGGTAGGACCGCAGTTCGGACTCGAGCAGTTCCGCGGAGTCGACCTGGCCCTGGGCGTGGAGCTCGCGCGCGCGCGACTTCTCCGAGTTGGGGATGCCGGACGGCATCGGGCCACCCGGCACGAAGATGCAGGGCAGGTGGCCGAAGCTGAGCGCGCCCGCGACGAGCCCGGGAACGATCTTGTCGCAAACGCCGAGCAGCAGCGCCGCGTCGAACATGTCGTGGGCGAGCGCCACGGCGGTGGCCAGCGCCACCACGTCACGGCTGAAGAGCGAGAGTTCCATGCCCGGGCGGCCCTGGGTGACGCCGTCGCACATCGCCGGCACTCCGCCGGCGAACTGCGCCACGCCGCCCGCGCGGAGGATCTCCTTCTTCAAAAGCGCCGGATAGCGCTCCAGCGGCTGATGCGCCGAGAGCATGTCGTTGTAGGCCGAGACGATCGCGATGTTCGGCACCTGCTTGTGTGCGAGCAGGTCCTTCTCCTCGGCCCCGCAGGCGGCGACTCCGTGCGCCAAGTTGGCGCAGCCGGAATGGGCCCGCGGGCGGCCCTCACGCTGCTCCTGCTCGATCCGGCGATCGAGGCGATCGAGGTACGCGCGGCGGGTCGCGCGGCTGCGACGGGCGATCTGATCGGTGACCTCGGCGACGGCGAGATGGACATCGCGGGACGGTCGCGTGGGCGGCCAGTTAGGCATGCTTCGAGCTATATCTAATAGCAGTTATGATTGTCAAGCGTCAAAAGTTTTCCCAGATATGTCAGCGATTGGTGTTAGGGTCCGGTGACCGGAATGGAAACGGCGATTCAGGATCAGGCAAGGTTCATTGAGGACGATTGCGCCGCCGTGGTTCTTGCCAGCTTCGCGTGCCGCGTGTGTCTGGCGACGCCCGATCTGATCTCGCTCAAGGGTCAACCCGGCCACCGCTCGGCGACCTCGCGCTGCCCGATGTGCGGGGCGCTCAACCGCGTCTCCATGAGCGATGCTCAGGCCTTCCAGCTGTGGACGCTTCAACGCGGCAACACGTTCGTGCACTTCGCGCCCGAGTACTGGTAGCCGCGGCTTTAAGAAAAAGCTCCGCGCGCGAGCACCGTCAGGAGAGCATCTGTCCGTGACAGAAGAGCATCGGTGCGTGATGGGCCCAGAGCCGGCCGCGCTGAACATCGTGATCTGCGCACTGGACGAGCTGCCCGCCGATGCGTGTGTGCTCGACGCGCGCGAGATCCGCCGGGCCGGGCGCTTGCAGAGCGACGTCGACCGCCGCCGCTTCGTGGCCGCGCACACGGCGCTGCGCCGCGAGCTGGGCGAGCGCCTCGAGGCCGACCCGGCCGAGCTCGAGTTCTCTCGCGCGCGCTGCAGCCAATGCGGCGGGTTGCACGGCCGGCCGATCGTTCTGCGGCCCGGCGGCTCGCTTGCTCGCCGGGCCGACCTGCACTTCTCGCTCTCCCACAGCGGGGGCCAGGGGCTGCTTGCGATCTCCCAGGCGCCGGTCGGCGTCGACATCGAGGCGCTGCCCGACGTGACCATGGCGCAGCGGCTGGCCGCGCTCATGCACCCGCGTGAGCAGGCGCGCATCCTCAGCGCTCCCAAGGCGGCGCAGCCGACTCTGTTCACGCGCCTCTGGTGCCGCAAGGAGGCCTACCTCAAGGGGGTGGGCATCGGTCTCGCGCACGACACCACCGAGGGCTACCTCTCGAGCCTCGAGTCCACGCCCGGCTGGCGTGTCGCGAACGTCGAGACGCCCGACGGCTTCGCCGGCGCGGTGGCGACGACGGCTCCGGCCGTTCCCTGAGGGCCTAACGCGCCTGCACGGCGGCAGGCGCGTGACTCGCGTCTGCCACGAGCGGACCCGTTGGCCCGCTGCGCATCGCCATCTGCACCGCCTGCGCCAGGTGCAGGGCCTCGCGGCCCGCGCCATGCTGGATCTGCGAATTGCAGCTGAAGCCGTCGGTGATCAGCAGCGTGTGAGCCGAGGCGCCGCGCACGCGCGGCAGCAGCAGCTGCTCGCCGGCTCTCATCGAGACCTCGTAGCGCTCGCCCGCCTCGTAGCCGAAGGAGCCGGCGAGCCCGCAGCAGCCGGTGTCGAGCAGCTCGTAGTCGAGCCCCAGGCGATCGAGCACCTTGAGGTCACAGTCTGTGTCACTGGTAGCGCGCTGATGGCAGTGCAGGTGCACGAGCGCCTTGCGCTCGAGCCGCGGGATCTCCCAGTCCCCCCCGTGCCTGGCGATGAACTCGCCGAAGCTGAAGGTCTGACGCGCGAGCCGCTTCGCATCCTCGTGGTCGGGAAGCATGTTCGTGAGCTCGTTGCGGAAGACGGCGCCGCAGCTGGGCTCGAGCGCGATCACGGGAACGCCGGCGCTGATCTCCTCGCGCATGCCGTCGAGGACGCCATGCAGCAGCCGGCGGGCGAGGCGCAGCATGCCGTAGTCATACAGAGGGCGCCCGCAACACAACCCGGCGCGGGGCAGCCTCACGTCGAAGCCGGCCGCCTCGAGCACCTCGGTGGCGGCGATCGCGACCTCGGGATGGAAGTGGTCGTTGAAGGTGTCGGGCCAGAGGATCACGCTGCGCCCCTGCGCGGGGGGCAGCGGGCGGGCCTCGAACCAGCTGCGGAACGTCTGCGGGGCAAACGCCGGCATCGTCCGCTCCGGAGCGACCCCGGCAAGTCTCTTGCCGAGGCTCGAGAACGGCCGGCGCTGCGTGAACAGGTTGGCGAGGGCGGGGGCGCGCGCGGCCAGCCGCGCCTCCCAGTGGATCAGGCCGAGCGCGTAGGCCTGACGGGGGCGCAGCCTGCGGCGGTAGAAGTGCGAGAGGAACTCGGCCTTGTAGGTCGCCATGTCGACGCGCACGGGACACTCGTGCAGGCAGCCCTTGCAGGCCAGGCAGAGGTCGAGCGCGCCCTTCACCTCCTGATTGCGCCAGCCGCCCTCGAGCTCGCCGTCGGCGCGCATCAGCTCGAACAGCAGCCGCGCCCGCCCGCGGGTCGAGTGCTGCTCCTCGAGCGTCGCCTGGTAGCTGGGGCACATGATCCCGTTCTGGTCGCGGCAGGCACCGACACCGAAACAGCGCTCGGCGGCGGCCGCGAAGCTGCCGCCGTCCATCCCCGGGAAGCGGAACTCCGTGCTCACGCGCGCGGTGCGGTAGTCCTGATCCATGCGCAGGTGCGTGTCGAGCGGGTAGGGATCGACGACCTTGCCGGGGTTCATGCGCCAGGCCGGGTCCCAGATCGCCTTGAACTCGCGGAAGGCGCCGACCAGTTCAGGTCCGAACATCTTCGGCAGCAGCTCGGCGCGGGCGTGGCCGTCGCCGTGCTCTCCGGAGAGCGAGCCGCCGTAACTCGCGATCAGGTCGCCCGCATCCTCCATGAAGGCGCGGTAGTTGCGCACCCCCTCGGCGGTCAGGAAGTCCCAGTCGATGCGCGAGTGCACGCAGCCATGGCCGATGTGGCCGAACAGGCAGGAGATGCGGCGCCCGTGCTTGGCGCAGAGCTTCTCCAGGTCGCGCAGGTAGTCACCGATCCGCTCGGGGGCCACGGCGGCGTCCTCCCATGAGGGCCAGCCGGGATGATCGCCGGGGATCTTGCTGTGGCCGACGCCGCCCTCGCGGATCTCCCAGACCTGCGCCACCTCCGTCCGATCGTGAAAGACCTTGACATCGGCGTGCTCGCCACCGCCTCCGCGCTCGACCGCCACGGCGAAGCTGTCGGCCTGCTCCTGTACCTCCTCGGCGCTGTCAGCGCCGAACTCGACCAGCAGCCAGGCGTCCCCTCCCGGCAGCAGGTCGGTGCGGCGTTTGCGTCCCATGCGCAGCTCGTTGTCGACCAGCCGGCGGTCGAACGTCTCGAGCCCGATCGGGCGGAACTGCGACACCCACGGCACCTGGTCTGCCGCGGCAGGGCAGTCCTCGTAGCCGACCAGCACGAGCGCACGGTGTTGCGGGCTGTGTATCAGCTTCAGCTCGGCCTCGAGCACGAGGCCGCAGGTGCCCTCGGTGCCGACGAACGCCGCCGCCAGGTTGAAGCCCATGTCCGGCAGCAGACGGTCGAGGTTGTAGCCGGAGATGCGCCGGGGTATCCGCGGGAACCTGCCGCGGATCAGCTCGGCGTAGCGGTCGCGCAGGTCACGCAGCTGGGCGTAGAGCTCGCCGACGCGGCCTCCGGCGGTGATGATGTCCTGCAACTCCTGCTCGCCGACACGGCTCGGCAACGTCAGCCGCGTGCCGTCATAGAGCAGCACGTCGAGTGACTCGATGTTGTCGGCGGTGACACCGGAGATGATCGAGTGCGTCCCGCAGGAGTTGTTGCCGATCATGCCGCCCAGCGTGCAGCGGCTATGTGTCGCCGGGTCGGGGCCGAAGGTCAGCTCGTGCTCCTCGGCGCGGTCGCGCAGCCAGTCGAGCACGATCCCCGGCTGGACGCGCGCTCGCCTGCCGGGAGGGTCGAGCTCGACAAGCTCGTTCATGTACTTCGAGAAGTCGAAGATCACGGCGTTGTTGACCGTCTGACCGGCAAGGCCGGTGCCGCAGCCGCGCGCGCCGATCGGCACGTCATGGTCCCGGCAGATCTCGACCGCGCTGATCACGTCACTGGCATCGCGGGGAATCACGACGCCGATCGGCACCTGGCGATACACCGAGCCGTCGTTTGCGTAGAGCGCGCGGCTGCCGGGCGAGAAGCGCACCTCGCCGCGTAGCGCTCGCGCCAGCTCGAGCGCCAGCTCGCGCGTGCCGTCCGGCTCGTCGGGGAGGGCGTCCGCGATTGCAAGGGGGCGGTTGGTGCTCATCTAATGCTCTCCTCCCGCGCGCGTGTCAGCCACGCACCGGCGCATACCGCCGCAACCAGCGCGATCGGCAGCGAGACCGCGCCGAAGCCCCATGCGCGCACGGCGAAGGCACCGGCGACCGCACCGGCGCCGTAGGTGATCCATGCCGTGCCGGGCAGCCTCGGACCCTGGGCCGGCTCGACGCCCGGGCGCACGCGCTGGGCCAGTCGCGCGACGGCGGTCGCCAGCGTGCCGGTGATGTAGGTGGTGTTGACGCCGCGCACGCCGGAGGAGCGCGCGATCAGCGACTGCATGCCCATCACCAGTGCCCCGGTCACGATCAGCTCGTAGCGGATCGCGTTCACGCCGACCATGGCCCACGCGATCAGCAGCCCCATGAGCGCAAGCAGTTCGAGCACGAGCACGAGGCGCGCCTTGGCAGGCCAGCGGCGCCCGTCCGGGGGCACGATCAGCGCCGCCACGAAGGCTCCCAGGACGAAGCCACCGAGCGCGGCCACCGAGCGCAGCGGATGCGTGTCGGCGGCGGCCACCAGGCCGGTCACCAGCAGCACCGTGTTGCCCGTCATGTTGGCAGTGAAGACCTTGCCGAAACCCAGATAGCTCGTGGCGTCCAGGGCGCCGCCGGCAAACGCCAGGCCCAGCAGCGACGACTCGACCAGCACCTCTTGGCGCAACCGCAGCATGCGACGGATGGCTCATTCCTGGCCACCGTCGGCGGAACCTCCGTCTCCACCTGGCAGCCGCGCGGCGAGCTTCTCCCTGGCACGCGCGAGCGTACCCGCGGGACTCGTCGCGTAATCCAGCTCGCGCGCCATCACGCGTGACATCGTCAGCGCGATCCGTTCGCGGTTCGGTTCGCCGTGAGCGAGCGCGCTGGCCAGTCCCTTGGCGTGCTCGTTGTTGATGATCGGCGTCATCGGGATCGCGTGCGGATCCACCACCGCCTCGATCAGTGCCGGGCCGTCGAGCTTCAGCGCCTCCTGCAGCTGGTCGCCAACCGTGGCCGGATCCTCGATCCTGACACCGCGCAGACCGCACGCCTCCGCCACCTTGACGAAGTCGACCCCAGCCAGATCGGTGCCGTACTCGGGATTGCCGAGGAACGCCATCTGTTCCCACTTGATCAGTCCGAGCACGTCGTTGCGCATGACTATGACCTTGACCGGCAGACGGTGCTGGGCCAGTGTCGCGAGCTCGCCCATCATCATCGTCAGCGAGCCGTCGCCGGTGAGCGCCACCACCTGGCGGTCGGGGTAGGCGACCTGCGCGCCGATCGCGTAGGGCAGCGCCGCCATCATCGAGCACATCGTCCCGCTGAAAGAGAACGCCTGACCGCGGCGCAGCTCGGTACGCGCCGCCCAGGTGGTGACGGTCCCCGAGTCGCCGCATAGGATCGCGTGGTCGGCCATCGCCCTGCTCAGGTGGAAGGAGATCGCATCGGGCTGGAGCGGGTGGTCGTCCAGTGGCTGCGCGCGCTGCTGCTGGAGCTCGCGCCAGTCGCTCATCTCCGCCTGCGCCTGCTGCAGGAAGCCACGCTCCTTCTTGCGCTCGACCAACGGCTCGAGCTCCTCCAGTGTCAGCTTGGCGTCGCCGCAGAGCCCGACCTGCACCGGATAGCGCAGGCCGATGCGCTCGGGCTGATCGTCAATCTGCACACCGGCAGCGGAACCGGGAGCAGGCAGGAACTCGATGTAGGGACTCGATGAGCCAACGATCAGAATCGCGTCGCAGGACTGCAGCGCATTCTGTGCGGGGCGCGTGCCGACCATCGCATAGCCGCCGAGGCAGAAGGGGCTGTCGTCGGGCACCGCGTCCTTGCCGAGCATCGCCTTGACGATCGGGGCGCCCAGCTTCTCCGCCACGCGCTCAACCTGCTCACCGGCACCGCGCGCGCCGGCACCGATGAAGATCAACGGCCTGGATGCCGCGTCGAGCAGCTGTGCGGCCTCGCGCACACGCTCGCGGGGCGGCTGCCGGCGGCTGTCCAGGGCGGCCACGGCCGTGTGGCCGGCGACGTTCTTGATCGAGCGGTCACCGGTCACGGCCTCACCGGACTGGATATCGATCGGGATCGCGATCGCGGCGGGACCGCGCCTGCCGATCGCGGCACGGACGGCCATGTCGACCACCGGTACGACGTGGGCCTCGCCCATGATCCGCTGGCTGTAGACGCACGGGTCCTGGAGCACGACGTCATGGTTGATGTCCTGCAGGTAATGGGTGCCGATCACGTCGTGGTAGGTCATGCCGGTGACCGCGACCACCGGCGACTGATCGATGCGCGCGTCGTAGAGGCCATTCATGAGGTGGATCGCCCCCGGCGCGGCGGTCGAGAGACAGACCGAGGGCCGGCCGGTGAACTTGCCGTAGGCGCAGGCGGCCAGCGCCGCCGACTCCTCGTGGCGGGTGTGGACGAAGCGGATCTGGTCGCTGTGGGTGCGAAGCGCCTCCATCACACCGTTGATGCCGTCCCCCGGCAGACCAAAGACCGTGTCTATGCCCCAGTCGATCAGCCGCTCGACGAGCTGGTCGGAGGCGGTGTGGCTGCCTGCCATGGCTTACTCCCTGGTTGCTTGCTTGAAAAGCGCCTACCCCGGGCCCGGGGGAGCAAACTGCACGGCGTTTAGCGGCAACGGCGCCCGGTTAGGCAGAGAGCATGACCGCCGTCAGAACACTGACAGAACTCGACGTGGACCACACCGCGCTCGTCGGGTCGATCCCGGCACCACCGGTGCCGCCCGGTCCTCCTGGCCCGCCTGACATCCCTCCGGGCCCGCCCGCCCCTCCGGGGCCACCCAGCCCGCCCACCCCTCCCGGGCCGCCGTCGCCACCGGCCCCCGATCCGGGACCACCGATCCCGGGCCCAGACCCAGGACCACCGATCCCACTGCCGCCGGATCCGGCGCCAGGCATATAGGTGACTCAGGGCGCGGCAGTCACGCGGTTCGCCGACCGCCGCGATGCCGGACGCCGGCTTGCCGCACCGCTGCGCTCCCACGCGGGGCGCGCTGATGTGGTCGTACTGGGACTGCCGCGAGGGGGTGTGCCCGTCGCCTATGAGGTCGCGCTCGCGCTCCGGGCGCCGCTCGACGTGATGCTGGTGCGCAAGCTCGGCGTGCCGGAGCAGGAGGAGCTCGCCTTCGGGGCGATCGCGAGCGGCGGTGTTCGGGTCCTGAACGCCGACGTGATCGCCGAGGCGCGCCTTACCGCCGGGCAGATCGACGCCGTCACCGGCGAGCAGCAGCTCGAGCTCGACCGTCGCGAGCGGCTCTACCGTGGTGATTCGCCACCGCTGCAGCTGCACGGCCTGACCGCGATCATCGTCGACGACGGGCTCGCAACGGGGGCGACGATGCGAGCCGCGATCCAGGCGGTGCGTGAGCGCGGCGGCAGGCCGTTGGTTGCGGTGCCGGTCGGAGCCGCCTCGACCCGCGCCGCGATCGACCACTGCGCCGACGGCATCGTCTGCCTTCTGACCCCGCCGCGGTTCGTCGCGGTTGGCAACTGGTACGGGGACTTCGGCGCAACCAGCGACGACGAGGTCACGGAGCTGCTCAGGCTCGCCGCCGGCCGCTGAGCGAAGCCCCCGCCGGCTGGCGGGCAGGGCGATCACGTAGCATGCGCCGGCCGATGCCGCAGATCACCATCCCCAGCGACCTGGCGCTCGAGTACGAGACCTACGGCGAGCGCAGCAACCCGCCCGTGCTGATGGTGATGGGCTTCGGGGCGCAGCTGATCCAGTGGCCGCGCGACTTCTGCCGCCGGCTCGCCGACGGAGGCCGCAACGTGATCAGCTTCGACAACCGCGACAGCGGGCGCTCGGCGCGGTTTCACGGCGTCGACTCCAGGATCGAGGCGGTGCACATGGCCGCCGCCGCGGGCGACCTGGCCACGGCGCGCGAGCTCGCGCCCTACACGCTCAGCGACATGTCTGAGGACTGCTTGGGCCTGCTCAGTGCGCTGCAGATCGAGCGCGCCCACGTCGTCGGCGCCTCGATGGGCGCCATGATCGCCCAAACGATGGCGATCGAGCACCCCGAGCGGGTGTTGACTCTGACCTCGATGATGTCGACCACCGGCGAGCCCGAGTACGGGCAGTCCTCACCCGAGGCGCTCGAGGCGCTGCTCGCACCAGCAGCCACCAGCCGCGAGGAGTACATCGCATCGGCCGACAGCTGGCTGCTCTGGCACTCGAGGCGCTACCCCGAGGCCGAACAGAACCGGGCCCTGGCGGCCGAGAGCTACGACCGCGGCCACTACCCACAGGGAACGTTGCGCCAGCTGGCCGCGATGCTTGCCAGCGGCCCCCGCACCGAGGGGCTCAGACAGCTGCGGGTTCCGACGCTCGTGATCCACGGCAGCGAGGACACGTTGATCTCACCCAGCGGCGGCGAGCGCACCGCCGAGCTCATTGCAGGCGCGAGGCATGTAGTGGTCGAAGACATGAGCCACGACCGGCCGCGCCCGCTGTGGCCGCAGATCTGCGGCCCGATCCTCGACCACACGGCGGCCAGGTAGGTCGCCCCGCCGGCTAGGCCGCCTGCGGCTGGCTTAGGCCGCTAGGCGAGCGCCGGCGCCGGCGCGGGCGCCGGGACAGTCTTGGCGCGGGCGGCGCGCGTGGCCGACTTGGCCGCGTACATCAGCTTGTCGGCGCGGTTCAGCCAGGCTCCGAGCTCCTCGCCGCTCGAGCGCTCGGCGGCCCCGTATGACCAGGCCACGCCGCTGCGCTCGTGCATGCGCTGCGCCCACTTCATCGCCTCCGCCGAGGACAGTCCCGGCAGGATCGCGATGAACTCATCACCGCCGATCCGGGCGGTGAGGTCGACCCCGCGGGCAGCCGTCTGCAGCTCGGTTGCGAAGGTGACGAGCATCTGGTCGCCCGCGAGGTGCCCGGCGTGATCGTTGACGAGCTTGAGCCCGTCGAGGTCGATCACCACAAGACTGTGCGCGGAGGCGGCGAAGCGGCGTCCGCTGGAGAGTTCGCTCATCGCCTGATCGAGGCCGCGGCGGTTCATCAGGCCGGTGAGCTCATCGTGGCGCGCGTCGTGGCGCAGGCCGGCGAGGATCTGCGCGAGCAGCAGCGAGAGCACGATCGCGCCGGCCATCATCGGCAGCGCATCAAACGCCGTGCGCAGGTGGTCAGGGTTGACGACCGCGGCCGAGGCCACGGCGACGACCTCGGCGGCGAACGTCCAGACCGCGGTCCGCATCGGGTAGAAGCCCGTGACCCACAGCGCCACCCACATCAGGCCCGCCCCGCCGAAGAGCGCCGCGCCGCCACTGGTCGCCGCGGCCAACGTCAGCGTCACGACCACGATCCGCACGCCGGCCAGGCCCAGCAGCGTCCGAGGGCCGATGTGCTCGCCGAAGGTCATCAGTGTGCCCGCGACCAGCGCCAGCGCGCATGCACAGGCCGCGTAGAGCGTGCTCGGCACCGTCCCGCCGAGCGGGGCTGCGGCCATCGCCGCAAGACCCACGGCAGAGGTCCCATCGAGCAACGCAAGTATCCAAGTCTTTGCCGGCAGAGACGCGCGCAGGGGCGCTCTGCGGCCGTATGTAGCCAAAGCCATATCCGTCTTGATCCTTCATCCAGTTCCAACCCGTCCCGGAGTCTCAATCCGGGTCCAGCAGCATCCGGCTTCCATCACGCCGAAAAGATCCAGATCCATCACTCCGGAACTCCCGGGTCCATCACTCCGGAAACTGCCTCCTCATCGGCCGGCCGCAGAAAAGCCTTGAGCTGTTTCACGAAACCGGTGGCGGATGGCGGCCCACGTCCGCGCCGGCAGCCGTCTCCGATCCCGCCACGGCAAACGGCCGCGCCCAAGCGGGGCGCGGCCGTCAGCGAACCACCTATGTGTCGTTGCTCAGTTGCCGATGAACGCGGCGGGCAGCTCGTGCCCCGGCACGTGGTTGGGCGCGTAGATCTTCGCCTCGCCCGGATAGGCGACCTTCCAATCGTGCGCGGAGTACCAGTCCCAGTGGTTGAGCTGTTCGGCGTTGACGCGATCGGGCCCGTTGAAATGACCCTCGTGCGCCTGCTGACGCAACCACACCTGCCACTTCGCGTACATGCGGTGCATGCCGGCGGGCACGGCGCCCTCGCTGCTGACCGACGCCTTGGGAACGACCCGATGGATCTGCGCCGCCTCGCTCGCCGAAGGCGTGAACGTCGTCGGCCCTCCGGGAGCACCCAGATTGAGCGGGATGATGTTCTGGAGCAGGTTGAACGGCGCGTCGTTGGGCCGATCCGTGAAGGCCGAGTACATCGGCTCCGCCGAGTAGTCCTCCTGATTCATGGCCTTGATGCCCAGGATCTGCTCCACGGTCTTGACCATGTTGATCTGGCTGTAGTAACCATCATCGACCCCCGGCTTGGAGTACGGGCTGATCACCAGCGTCGGCGCGCGGTGGCCGTCGACGTGATCGACCCCGTTCTGGGTGTCGTCCTCGTCGACGAAGATCGCCGTGCTCTTCCAGAACCTGCTGTGCGAGATCTGGTCGACGACACGCCCGACAGCGAGGTCGTTGTCGGCCGCCTGCGCAACCGGATCGGGCACCGAACTGGAGCCGCCGTTGACACCGGTGGCGCCGGTGTGATCGGTCATCAACCACATGAACGTCAGCTGCGGCATCTGGCCCGTCTGCTCATCCCGCTGGAAGTACGGCAGCCATTGATCGACGCGATACTGATCCGGAATCGACAGCTGGAAGTTCGGGAAGCACGGCGCCGAAATCGCCTGCAGCGACGGGATGTCGGACTGAACCCTTGTGTACTGGCACGGATTCGAGATCGGCTCGGGCCCGTTCTGCCCGTTCTCCAGCCACTGCGACTCCGCGTACCAGGACGACCAGTTCGGCGTGTCGCTGGGCAGGTTGTAGGGGTTGTAGATGTACTCGCCGAAGTTCTGGACGCTGACACCGGCCTTTTCGGCCGCGTTCCAGAGGAACCCGTCGCGCTGGTAGGCGAGGGCGTCGCCGCCCTGCGAGGGATAGGAGCGGTAGAACGCCCCGAACTCCTTCTCGAGGTAGTCGTTGGCCTCGGCCTGGACTATCCAGTTGTGGCCGTCCGCCGACAGCGTGCCCTCGTCGTAGAAGTTGTCGAGGTCCCCGAACCTCTGCGCGAGCGCGTGGAAGTTCGGGGTGACGGCCTGCCCGAACTGCGCGTCCGCGGGATCCCCGTTGCCCTCACCGAGGTCGCCGAGCACCTGGTCGTAGGTGCGGTTCTCCTTGACGATCACCACGATGTGCTTAATCGGCGACTTCTCACCGAGTTGCGCGGGGATCACCGATGGCACGGTGTCGTCGGCGCCGGAGTCGATCGGACCGATCTGGTCCCAGGCGTTGTCGGTGAACACCTGCTTGGTGTCGTTCGCGAGATCCGAGGACGACGTCGGCAACGTGAACAGCGTGACGCTCCCGGTGTCGTCGTAGGTGTTGTACCCGGTCGCGTTCTTGGTGTACGGGCCCTTGTAGATCGTCGACTGCGGACCGCGGGCGCCGATTCCCTTGTCGTTGGTGACGACGATCGTGCCGGCGCCCAGCGCGGGATCGGGCTGGGCGTTGACCGGGTACCAGTCGGTTCCCATCAGGCCGTCGTAGGTCATCTTCGTCTTCAGACCGTTCCAGCTGTACTCGGCGATCGCGTT
>DASZMI010000098.1:0-41056 GCA_035551915.1 Solirubrobacteraceae bacterium
GCAGCGAGGCCAAGATCAAAGTTGTGCGTGTCCGCACTTATTGTTTCCCAGGTTTTTTACGAGGCCTCCCGGGAACCTCGACTCGCAACCACCCCCACGATCCGACCACGTCGAAGCCTGTCGTCCCCGGGGGTATGTCTACGCATATTTTAGCGTCGAGCGGGGTTTACGGAGGAGGTTTGCTGGAGACGTTATTCCCGTGCCTCGTTGGAAGACGCCGCGCTGGACGCTGGGCGCTCCTGCACTGGTCGCTTTGGCAGTAGCTGGATGCGGAGCAGCCGCCAGCCAGCCAAGACTCCACAACACCTCTGAGAAGCGGCTGCTCTCCTTGGTCACACGCGCGCGCACCGACGCGTCCAACCACGACGGATCGGCAGTCGATGCCGACCTCGGCCAGTTCGTTTCGGAGGTGAAGACGCTCACGACCGGGGGCCAACTCAGCGAGATCACCGCCGGCAAACTCGACCGAGAGGCACGTGCGACCGCGGCACAGGCGGTACACCAGCTGCGTCAGAAGGCCGCGACCAAGGCGAGCACGGCGGCCACCGCGGTACTGCCGGCCGGTGCGACGACGACACCCGCCAGCGCGACAAATCCGTCCCCGCCAGCCCAAAACACCTCACCACGGGCCCAAAACACAGGACCACCGGTCCAAAACGCCACACAACCGGCCCAGCAGAACAACCAGGTCCACGGGGACGAGGGGTCAGGTACGTCGCCGGGCCCTGGGCACGGGCATCGGCACGACAATCGACACAGCGGCTGGTCGAGCAGCCAGGGCGGCGCGCACCAGACCAGCGTCGCCAAGGCGTGGGCGAAAATGGTGGGACTCCGTTCCAGGAGGCGGAGGTGACTGACCTCCACATCGAGACCGACTATGCCCAGCAACAGCCGCTGCGTTCGGGCGAGCTGATCGGGGCGCGTTACCGGCTCGACGGAGTCGCCGGAGCCGGCGGCATGGCGACGGTCTGGCGTGCGTATGACGAGCGGCTGCAGCGGCCGGCCGCGATCAAGGTCATCTCCGACGCGCTCGCCACCAACCCGGCAGCGGTCGCGCGCTTCGCACGTGAGGCACGCACGCACGCACGCATCCAGCATCCGAATCTCGTTCAGGTGTACGACTACAGCGTCACTGCGTCGCAGCCATATCTGGTGATGGAATACATCAGCGGATGCACGCTGAGTGAGCGGCTCGATCGCGGCGACTTCTCGGACGCCGAGGTTCATGCGCTCGCCGTCGAGCTGCTCTCGGCCATCGCGTGCGTCCACGACCACGGCGTGCTGCACCGCGATATCAAGACCGGCAACGTGTTACTGGACAAGAACGGCCACGCCCGGCTCACGGACTTTGGGCTCGCACGGCTCGAGAGCTCGACGCAGATCACGCGGCCCAACGAGGTGGTCGGCACCCTTCGCTTCCTCGCGCCGGAGCTGATCGACGGCAAGCCCGCCAGCCGGCAGAGCGACCTCTACGCGCTCGGTGTTCTGTTACGCACCGCCAGCAGCAACGAGGACGCCGGGCCGATACTCCAGAAGCTCATCACCTCCATGACGCAGCACGACCCGGACGCGCGTCCCAGTGACGCCCACGTGGTACTGGCTGCGCTTCGAAATGGGCAGCGGCGGGACGCGCTCAAGCCTCCGGCCGCCAAGCCGCAAGCGGTGTTCATCGAGGAGCCCACCAAGCCGCTCCCGCTGGGGAAGCGACGGAAGTATTCGACCAGCCGCCAGATCCGCGCCCGCACCGCGGCGGTCTCGGCGCTACTGATCGCGGTTGCGGTCATCGCACTGGCAGTACTGGCCTCGGGTGCCGGCAACCCAGCGCACGCGGTTGGCCGCAACCCGGCGCACGCGACCGGCGGGGGCCCTGCCCACGTCAGGTCCTCGGGCACGACCCAGGCCAGCAGGGGTCAGGCCAAGACTCATGGGGCCACGGACATCTCCTACGCCCAGGCATCCGGGCAGCGCAGGCACCCGCTGACGATTGGGCAGCAGCTGCAACAGCTGGCCGATGGCGTCAGACGCGCGGCAACGCCCTGAGATCCTGGACGGAGGAGACCTCGTTGCGCAGGCGGTCGAGGTCGATCCCCATCTGCGTCAGGGTGCGAGCCGCGCCCGACTCGTCGTGCATGACGAGGCTGCGCAGCAGGTCGAGTGCCGTCAGCTCACTCAAGTCGCGTGCGGCCGCGTGCGTCAGCGCCCGTTCGAGGATCCGCCGAGCCACCGGCGACACCAGGGTCGCGGCCCCTGCCCGCTCGCTGCTGGCGTATGCGCGGCGTGCCGCCTCGAGAGTCATCTCGGTCGTCGGCTGAACCGCATCGCGAGTCGTCTCCAGCGTCACGCCGAGGCGCCGTAGGAGCGTCGCTGCCCGCTCGTCACCGCATTGCAGAACCCCGAGCAGCAGGTGCTCGGTGCCGACCTCGTGGCTGCCAAGGCTCGCCGCCTCCTGACGTGCGATCCGAACGGCCCGGCGCGCCGGGACGGAGACATTCACGCCACCATTTGAGTTGTTGTGGTGATCCTGCGGCGAGTCCGTGTCCTTGACCAGACGCGCGACGCTGTCGCGATGGCGGCGGTGCGCCGCCTGTTTGGAGACGCCGATTGCGGCGCCGATCTCGCGCCAGGACATCCCGGCGCGAATCGCCTCGGCCGCCAGCTCTGACTCGATCGCGTCGAGCTCGCGCCGAAGCTCGCACAACGCTTCCAGCTGTCCGGCCGGATCGCTGCCCGAGACGACTCTGACTACCAATGCTTCAACCTGCGAGGACCGCTGCATGGGCATTTCAGCTACCCAGTCGCGGCCGAGTGCAATTGCCTTCTGTGATGGCTGCATCGTGCATACGTTTCTGTAGATGCCCCCCAGACAGACTTCACATTCGTCAAATCGTGTGGACATCGCTACGACGCAGGTCCAGGACCGCGCTAAGCAAGGAGCAGACCGGGCGCAATTGCCTGCAGTTCCGAGCTCTGGAAGGAAGGCCGAATGACCGACCTGGAGACGAAAAGCCCTGAATTCGCCAGCGGCATCCGCGGTTATGACCGCGCGCAGGTGGACGAGTACATCGACTACTTACGCCGTTTGATCACAGACGCCGAGGAGCGGGCCCGTGATGCACAGTCGCAGTTCGTGCTCGATCAGCACGCGGCGATCGGCCCGCGCATCGCCGAGATCTTCGCGCTCGCGGAAGCCGAGGCGCGCGAGATGCGCGACACCATCGCCAGCCAGTCGACGGGTCTCGTCGATGCCGCGCGCAAGGAGGCGCGAGAGATCGTCGTGTCCGCCAAACGCGAGGCGGCCGAGATCCGCGAGCACACCGAGCGTGATCACGTCGTCCTGTTCGCCGAGCTCGAGCAGGAGCGGGAGCGCATCCGCGAGGAGGTCGCCGTGCTCGAGCGCTGCAAGGCCGAGGCGATCGGCGAGCTCAACCACCTGCGGGAGATGCTGGGCGAAGCCGCGGGAGTGGTCGGCCAGGTGGCCGAGATCCGCGGGCGTCGTGCCCCCAAGCAGCTCACCGGACCTGGCGATGAGACCGTCGAGATGCCCGCCGTCGCCGCGGACCTCGGCGACGCTTGACCTCAGGCGCCGTTGCTTGAGCTCGGCCTGAAACCGGTCACCTGCCGGCTCAGCTCGTGCTCGGTGATCACGCGGTCGATCAGGCCGTACTCGCGCGCCTGTTCGGCGGTGAAGAAGCGGTCGCGTTCCATGTCATCGCGCACGCGCTCCTGCGTCTGACCGGTGTGCCGGGCGTAGATCTGATCGATCTGCTCGCGCAGCGCCAGGGTCTCGCGGGCGTGGATCTCGATGTCCGAGGCCTGTCCCTGGAAGCCGCCTGAGGGCTGGTGGATGAGGATGCGGCTGTTGGGCAGAGCCATGCGCTTGCCGGGCGTGCCCGCGGTCAGCAGCACCGAGCCCATGCTCATCGCCACACCGAAGCAGATCGTCTGCACGTCCGGCTTGATGAAGCGCATCGTGTCGTAGATGGCAAGGCCGGCGTAGACCACACCCCCGGGCGAATTGATGTAGAGCGAGATGTCCTTGTCAGGGTCCTGGCTCTCCAGATGCAGCAGTTGCGCGACAATCAGGTTGGCGATGTCGTCGTCGATTGGCGAACCGACGAAGATGATGCGCTCGTTCAGCAGGCGCGAGTAGATGTCAAACGAGCGCTCTCCGCGGGCGCTCTGCTCGATGACCATCGGTACCAGTGGCATGGGCTATCCTTTCGACAACTAGTTGGTTGTCAGATCACGATAGCAACCGATTGGTTGTCAACTGTCGGATGGCTGTCTGCGGAGGTGGCTCGTGCCGGATACAACGACTGAGACCGAGAGCGTGACCCACGATGTGACGATAGGCGCGCCGCTCGAGGAGGTGTGGAAGACCGTTTCGACCGAGGAGGGCCGTGAGCGCTGGCTCGAGCCCGACGATGACCGCCGGATCGTGGTCGAGCGCACGATCGCGCCCGCCCACATCAGCTGGTGGTGGTGGCAAGAGAGCGACAACGAGCCGGCCCGCCACGTCGACATCGACGTCGTCGCGGTCCCCGACGGGACACGCGTGACGGTCACCGAGACCCAGCCGTCGATCGCGCCCGTGGCGCGTCTGGCGGCATGCTTCGAGCTCGCCTGCGCGTGAGCGACCAACTCGGACTCGTATTCGGGGCGCTCGCCGACCCGACCCGGCGCCAGATGCTGGGCACGCTCATGCGCCAAGGGTCGACCTCGGTCCCGGCGCTGACGGCGGAGTTGCCGATCACGCGTCAAGCCGTCGCCAAGCACCTTTCGGCGCTGGCCGGTGCCGGCCTCGTCGAGCGGGCGCCCGGCGGCTCCGGCCGCGAGATTCACTATCAGCTGCGCCCGGGCGCACTCGAGCCCGCCGCAAGCTGGATCCGCGAAGCCGATCAGGCCTGGGCCGGGCGCCTCGACCGTCTCAAGAGCTCGCTGGAATCACCCCGCTGAAGCGAACTCTGGCGATTCCGTGCTGCGCCCTGGATTGCCAAGGTTCGCGGAACTCAGCGCGCGACGTCCCGCATCTCGCGCTGCACGTCACGCGCCATGTCGCGCTTCTTGATCGTCTCGCGCTTGTCATAGAGGTCCTTGCCGCGCGCCAGCGCGATCTCTACCTTCGCGCGCGAGCGCTCGCCGGAGAAGTAGATGCGCGTCGGCACGAGCGTGAAGCCGCGCTCGTTCAGCGAGCTCGTGAGCTTCTCGATCTCGGACCTGTGCATCAACAGCTTGCGCGTGCGCTCGGGGTCGTGGTTCTCGCGTGCGGCCGCCGGATACGGGGCGATGTAAGCGCCGATCAGCCAGATCTCGCCGTTCTTGATAGTCGCGTAGGAGTCCTTCAGCTGGGCGTTGCCGTCGCGCAGAGACTTGACCTCGGTCCCGGTCAGCATGACCCCGCACTCGAACCGCTCGAGCAGGTTGTACCTGAAGGCCGCCTGGCGATTTGTGGCGACATCTCCCGGCGCCGTCTTTTTCTTGTTGCCCTTCGCCATCACTAATCCCTATCTACAGGTAACAGGTCCACCCTACCTCGTGGCGCGTCGACCCCTCCGATCGTCACCGCCACCGAGTCACCGAGCCGCAGCGCGCCGCCGTTCCTGGTGCCGATCAGGGCGGTCGCCTGCTCGTTGAGCTCCCACCAATCGTCGCGCATGCGCCGCACCGGCAGCAGGCCCTCGTACTCCCCCTCGTCGCCGAAGGCGACGAACGCACCGGCGCCGATCACGCCCACGACCTCCCCCCCGAACACCTTACCGAGGCCGCCGTGGGGCTCGGCGGCGAGCGCCGACTCCAGCAGGAAGCAGCGCGCAATGTCGTCGGCGTTGCGCTCGATCGTCATCGACAGGCGCTCGCGCTCGGAGGTCCAGGGGCCGGCCTGGGCGACCCACGAGCCCTCGGGCGCGGGCTCGTCGCCGGTTAGAGCCGACAGCAGCGCGCGGTGACAGATGATGTCGGGGTAGCGACGGATCGGCGAGGTGAAATGGCAGTAGCTCGCAAGCTGCAGTCCCGAGTGGCCGCGGTTGTGATCGTCGTAGTACGCCTGCTTCAGAGACCTCAGCACGATCCGATTCAAAGCCCGGGCGCCGCGTCCCTCGTGGGCGAGCACCCAGTCGGCGACCATCCGCGAGGCCTCCCCGGCGACTTCAGAGGTCTGCTGCGGCGTCAACGGCCCGCCTGGCATCGGTGGTGTCGGCACGCCCAGCGAGGCGAGCTGATCGAGCATCCGCTCGACCGCCATCGGCTCGGGCCGCTCGTGGACGCGGTAGAGCGACGGCAGCCTGTGTGCCTCCAGGAACTTCGCGACCTGCTCGTTGGCCGCGATCATCAGGTGCTCGATCACCCGGTGTGACTCGGTCTGTACCACCGGCGCCACACCTGCGACGTTGCCGCGCTTGTCGAAGAAGAACTCGGGCTCCGAGGACTCGAGCACCAGAGCAGCCTTGGCCGAGCGTTTTTCCTCCAGCGCCCTTGCCGCTGCTCGGGCGCTGGACAGGCCTCCCCCCCAATCCCCGTCAGCCCGCTCGGCGCTGGCGAAGATGCGGTCGACCTGCTCGTAGGTGAGGCGCTGGTCGGATCGGATCACGGAGCGGTAGAAGGCCGCGCTGACGACCTCGGAGCCGCGGATCAGCATCTCGACCGTGACCGCCAGCCGGTCCTGGAACGGGAGCAGCGAGCAGGCGCCGGCCGACAGCTCCTGCGGCAGCATCGGCTCGACCGCGCCGGGCACGTAGACGCTGGTGCCGCGCCTGTAGGCCTCACGGTCGATCGGCGAGCGCGGCGCGACATAGGCGCTGACGTCGGCGATGTGCACCCACGCCGACCAGCCGCCGCCCTCGGCCGGCTTGCACGAGATCGCGTCGTCGAAGTCCCTTGCCGTCGTCGGGTCGATCGTGAAGGTCGCCAACTCACGCAGGTCGCGGCGCCCATCGCGGACCGCGACCTCCGCCGCCGAGGCCTCGGTCGCCGCGCGCGTCACGGGCGTCTCGAAGCCTCGCGCGAGCCCGCGGTCGAGCATCAGTGCCTCGATCACGTCACGCGCGACCGTGGGCCTGCCGATGCGGCGGTGCACCCGGGCCCGCGAACCCTGACCCTTGCGGCCGGAGACCGCGGGCGTCACCAGCACGAGGTCACCGACGTCGTAGCGCGAGTCGCGGCTCACGGCCAGCCGGGGACCGGGCCCGAAGAAGGGCTCGGCGACCAGGAACTTGCCGCGCCGCTGCACCAGGGCGACGAGCCCGCGGCTGGCGGGCTCAGCGGATCTCGGCTGCGACTGTCTGTTCCGCGACTCTGAGTGCGTGCGTGCCCGGGGCATTCGGGTTGTCGTACACGTAGACGTTGGGCTTGATGCCGCGGCCTTCCTTGACGCCGCCACCGCCGAGGTTCTGGCCGTTGGGCGTGAAGTACTCACCGACGGTGATGTCCAGGGCGGAGCCACTCGCCAGCGTGAACAGCTGCTGGAACACTCCCTTGCCGTAGGTGCGGGTGCCGATCACCTTGGCGCGGCCGCGGTCCTTGAGCGCGCCCGTGACGATCTCCGCCGAGGAGGCGGTGCCACGGTCGACCAGCACCACCATCGGGATCTTGGTGGCGACCGCGTCGCCTCGCGCCGTGTACACAGTGGTCGGCTGGGCGCGGCCGCGGGTTGTGACGATCGTGCCGCTCTTGATGAACAGGCTCGCGACCCCGACCGCCTGCGCGAGCAGGCCACCCGGGTTGTCACGCAGGTCGAGGATCAGGCCGCTGGCGTCGGCCTTCAGCATCTTCTGCACCTGCTGGCGCAGCTCGGCGGCCGACCCTTGTGTGAATTGGGTGAATTCGAGGTAGCCGATCGTCTTGCCGTCGAAGTGCATCACCTTCGAGGCGGCCACCGGCACCGCCACATTCGCGCGCGTGATCGTCACCCTGCGCGACCTGCCCCTGCGTGAGATCGTCAACCCGACATTGGTGCCCGCGGCCCCCCGGATCAGCTTCGAGCCCTGCGCGACGGTCTTGCCGGCCAGCGACTTGGCCCCCACGGCGGTGATGATGTCCCCGTGAAGCAGACCGGCCTTTGCGGCCGGCGAGCCCTGGAAGACCTCCTCGATCTCGATACCGCCGTTGACCGGCTGCGCCGCGACTGAGACCCCGATGCCGGCAACCTGTGGATTGGTCTCCTGCTGGAAGGAGCGATAGAGCACCGGCGGGTAGTAGTGCGAGTAGGGGTCGTTGAGGCTCGCCACCGCCGACTCGAGCCCAGTGTTGAGCAGCGCCTGGGTGTTGACCTTCTTGTAGTACTCCTTGGAGATCAGGTCGAGCGTCGTCTGCACCTGCCGCTCGTCGGCCGTTTTTGAGACGAACACCGCGCGGAAGGGCTCCGGCAGCCAGCTCGGGTGCCCGCCGAACCAGACGCCGATCAATAACAGGGCGACGGCGGCGACGGCGATGAGCACGTCGCGAAGTGGCGATCTGGACTGCTTGGTGAACACCCTGGCAGCGTAGCCGCAGCCCGCTCAGCCGCGGCTTGACCTGCCCCCCGCCCGGCGCCGAGCCGGCAGCCCTCTACACACGCAGGAACCGGCGCAGGGAGAGGCCCGAGCCGAGCGCGGACACCGCCACGCCGGCGCCGACCAGCACGAGCAGCAGCGGAATGAAGGAGATCGTCCGCGGTGCCGCGATCAGCGTGAAGTTGTTGGCCAGCGGGTCGAGCACCGCCAGCTTGGTGATGCCGAGCACGCCGATAGCCATGACGGCGCCGAACGCGCCCACGATCACGCCCTCGATCACGAACGGCCAGCGGATGAACCAATCGGTCGCGCCGACCAGCTTCATCACCTCGACCTCACGCCGGCGGGCGTAGAGCGACAGCCGGATCGTGTTCCCGATCAGCAGCACCGAGGCGCCGATCAGGAGCAACGCGAGCAGCGCCGCCGTGATCGTCACGAAGCGGGTGACCGTCAGCAGCTTCTGCGTGTCCTCGGTGTGATTGGAGACCCTGTGGATTGAGCTGTCCAGCATCTGGCCGCTGCCGCCAGAGTCGAGGATCGCGCCGCGCACGCCGAGCACGTAGGACGGGTTGCTCGGATAGACGTGGAAGGTGTCGGGCAGCGGATTGACGTTGCCGAGAATCTCGTAGGCGACGGGGTTCTGCTTCTTCTGCTGCGCCAGCGCCTGGGCCTTGGACTCGAATACGACCTTCTCGACGTGCGCAAGGCTGTGCAGCTTCCTGAGCACACGCGCATCGTCGGCGGAGGTCGCCTTCGGCTGCATGTAAACGTCCACCAACACGCGGTTGCGGACGCTGGCAGCGGCGCCCTGCGTGGCCTGCACGATCGGGATGAAGACACCGACCACGATCAGCGTCACGGTGATCGTGGCGAGCGCCGCGAAGCTCGGCGCCGCGTTGCGGCGCATCGCACGGAGGGACTCGCGGATGAAGAACCCGAGGCTGAATCGCATGGCGGGCTACAGGCTCTGCGGAGTCTCGTTGGGGCTGCGCATACGCTGCGCGAACTCGCGCGTCGACTCGTCGCGGGCATAGAGCCCGGTGGCCTCGTCGCGGACAACGCGGCCACGTGAGAGCTCGAGCACGCGACGCCGCATCTTGTCGACCATCGCGTGGTCGTGTGAGGCGACGAGCACGGTCGTGCCGGTGCGGTTGATCCGGTAGAGCAGCCGCATGATGTCGATGCTGGTCTCCGGATCAAGGTTTCCGGTCGGCTCGTCGGCCAGCAGCAGCGGCGGATGGTTGACGAAGGCGCGCGCGATCGAGACGCGCTGCTGTTCGCCACCGGAGAGCTGGTCGGGATAGTTGTGCAGCTTCGTGGAGAGACCGGTGAGGCGCAGGACGTCGGGCACCCGGGCACGGATCTCCCGGCGGGAGTGGCCGGTGACCTGCAGCGCGTAGGCGACGTTGTCGTACACGGTGCGGCTCGGGAGCAGCTTGAAGTCCTGGAAGACCACGCCGATGTTGCGGCGGTAGAACGGGACCTGCTTACGCGTGATCGTGGCGAGGTCGCGGCCGGCGACCCGGATCAGGCCCTCGGTCGGCTCGAGCTCCTTGATCAGAAGGCGCATCACGGTCGACTTGCCGGAGCCGGTGGATCCGATTAGGAAGACGAAGTCCTCACGGTCGATCGCGAAGGTCGCCTCGTCAAGGCCGAAGGCGCCGGTGCCGTAATTCTTGGTGACCCCCCGGAACTCAATCACGGTGTTCTGACCCACCTGAGCCGAGGGTCGCTTGAGGTTCGGAGACTGTCGGGCATAGCTGCGGGCGGCATCGGCACGGGTCGTCTGCCGGCGGCTGCGGGATCTTGAATCTGTGTTCGCCATAGGGTCGGCTCAGCGTAGCGGCACAGGTATCCACTCCCCTAGTCCCGGACCCCGCCTGCAACCGGATTTGCAGCACCTTCCCCCCAGTAGGTACGTTAGTCGGGGCTAAATCGATGGTGGGGACAGAACTCATCGACAGGTCAGCCGAGCTGGCGCGCCTGGATACTCTGTTGGGCCCGTCGGCCCACGGTTTCGCGGAGCCCGAGATCGCCGGGGCGGCAGGCATCGGCAAGACTTCGCTGTGGGCGCAGGCGCGGCGCTCAGCCGAGGCACAGGGCTTCACCGTGCTGTGGGCACGGCCGGCAGAGACAACCGCCAAGAGTTCGTTCGCCGCGGTCGCCGACCTGCTGTTTGCGGCTGACGCCGAGCTGCTCCGGCGGCTCCCGCCACCACAGCGCGCGGCGCTCGAGGTGGCGCTCTTGCGCCGTCCCAATCCGCGGCGCGGCCCGCTCCACCGGGCGGTCGCGGCAGGTCTGCTCGGCGTCGTCAGGGAGCTTTCCCAGGACGGGCGGCTGCTGCTGGCGATCGACGACTGGCAATGGCTGGACCGGCCATCGCGCGACGCGCTCGAATTTCTGGCACGCAGGCTCGAACGTGAGCCGGTGCGAATCGTGTACTCACTGCGGACGCCAACCGCCATTCGCGGGCTGGGTAACGCCGTCACCGACGAGCGCTTCACGGCAATCACGTTAGCGGGCTTCGGGCCCACGGCGGTCGCTCGGCTGATCAGCGGAGCGGCGGCGCTTCCTGTTCCCGACAGCCTCAGAGAGCTGCTCTTGGCCAGGATCGCGCGCCTGCCCCAGGCCGGCCGCGATGAGCTGGCACTCGTCGCGGCCCTCTCACAGCCGGTCACCGAGCTCGCCGACCTCCGCGCCCTCACCCGTGCGGAGGAGGCCGGGATCGTCGAGATCGAGCAGGACGGACGGGTGCGGTCACCCATCCCCTGCTGGCGGCCACCGTCCAGGCCTCGCTGACGAGCGCCCACCGCCGCCGGATCCACGCGCGCGCGGCCGCGGCAGTCGGAGATCCTGAGCAGCGCGCCCGCCACCTTGCGCTCGCGGCCGGCGGCCCCGACCGCGAGGTCGCGGCCGACCTCGACCGTGCGACCGCGCTGGCTGAGCTGCGAGGCGCGCCTGACGCCGCCGCCGAGCTCAGTGAGCTGGCCGCCGATCTGACGCCTGCGGCCGAGACCGAGCCCCGTGCGCAGCGCCTGATCCAGGCATCCCGGCTGCTGCTGGCCAGCGGCGATCTGGCGCGCGCCGAGCGGACTCGAGGACGAGCTGCAGCTCGCGGCCCGCAGCGCGGGAGGCGGCGTCTTCGCCCCCTATACGAACGACAAGACCCATGTGCGGCTGGTCAGGTACGGCGCCGGTTCACCACGGCCACATGAGGCTCTGAGCCATTGCACCGCCGCAGGGGCGGCCGTGGCAGTCTGTCGCGCTGCTCACCGCAGGGGCGGGCGAGCGGTCTGTCGCGCTCGCTACCTTCTCTCCATGCCCAAGATCACAACCTCCGTCCTCCGCAACGGCCTGCCGCTTCACCGGATTGCGATGGACGGTACCCGCGCGGTCACGCTGCTGGTCGCCTTCGATGCCGGCGCCCGCACGGAACGTCCCGAGGAGAACGGGATGGCTCACTTCCTCGAGCACCTGGTCTTCAAGGGCGGCGAAAAATACAGGACCTATCGCGACGTCAACGAGGCGGCCGAGCGCAACGGCGCCGTGCTGAATGCCTATACGAGCCACGATCTGGTCGCCTTCCACATCACGGCGCGCTCGACCAAGGGCATCGAGGCCGCCGATCTGCTGACCGATTTCGTAGCGCGGCCATCGCTGGACCCGGTCGAGCTCGACAAGGAGCGCGGCGTCGTCGTCCAGGAGATCGCGCGCTACAACGACCAGCCCTCCGCCGTTGCCGAGCACCTCATCGACGAGGCGGTGTTCGGCGAGCACCCGCTCGGGCGCCCGGTGCTCGGGCCCGCCGAGCACCTTGCCGAGACCTTCACCCGTGAGGGGATCATCGCCTTCCGCAAGCGCCGGTGGGCGCCGACGCGCGGGGCCGCGCTCGCCGTCGGCAACCTCGAGGCCCTGGGACCGGACTCGCTACTGGACGAGTTCTTCGAGCGCTTCGAGTCGATCGACACATCCGACGCCTACGAGCCAGCGCCGCCGCACAGCGCCCGCGTGCTGGTCACCGAGCGCGACTCCAACCAGTCGCACCTGCGCATGTCCTACCGGCCCTCCATAGACGTCACCGACGCCGCACAGCGCGCCGCGCTCACGATCTACTCGACGCTGCTCGGCGGGTCGATGGGTTCGCGGCTGTTCGACGAGATCCGCGAGCAGCGCGGACTCTGTTACTCGGTCAGCTCCTCCCCGCACGCCTACGCAGATGTCCCGGTGTTGCAGCTCAGCTCCGGGCTCGAGAGCGGCAAGTGCGCGGAGGCGTTCCGTCGCATGGGCGAGATCGTCACCGAGCTGCGTGAGGACGGCCCCACCGAGGCAGAGGTGGAACGCGCACGGGCCTACGCCGCCGGCGCCCGGGCGATCGCGTTCGAGAACACCGGCGCGATTGCACGGACTGCTGCGACACAGGCGATCGTATTCGGTCAGGATGTCGATCCTGATGCCTCGATCGCGGCACTCGACGCCGTCACCTTCGACGAGGTGCGTGGGGTCGCCGCGGGAATCTCCGCCGATTACTCGGTGGCCTGCGTCGGTCCGCACAGCGTCGAGGAGTTCCAGCCTGCATAGGACCCTCCGGCTCCTGTGGTTGGTTGGCGGCGCCTGCCTGGCGGCGGCGCTGATCGGCGCCTGCGGCTCGGCCGCGGTCAAGCACCCCCGCAAGGGCAGCTTCATGGCGCTCGCACGCGCGGCGCCGAAGCCGCTGAACAGCTCACAGACGACAACCACGAACACGACCGGAGGGGCACCAGCCGGCGAAAGCTCGACCTCCACCGCCACGCCGCCGCTCGGGCTGCAGCACCGCCTCGAGCGCGCGCTCGCGCAGGCGGGCCCGCACGTCGGCCTGGTCATTGCCCAGCTCGGCAGCGGACAGACCCTCTACGCGCTGAACCCCACCGTCGCCCGCCCCCCGGCGTCGGTCGAGAAGCTCTACACCACCGTCGCTGCCCTGAATCTGCTGGGCCCGAACCTGCGGCTGCAGACGACTGTGCTCGGCGAGGGCACGCTCGAGCACGGCATCTGGCACGGCAACCTCTATCTGCACGGGGGCGGTGACCCCACCTTCGGCGACGGCTCCTGGAACCGGGCCTACGAGAGCGGCTACGGGCCCACAGCGCTGCAGCTCGCCCAACAGCTGCGCCACGACGGCATCCGCCGCGTCACCGGCCACATCTTCGCGGACGACTCGCTGTTCGACAATGACCTCGGCGGGCCGGCAACCAACGATCTCGCCGACACACCCGACTACGGCGGCGAGATGAGCGCGCTGGTCTACGACCATGGCATGAGCGGTGGCCACATGTCACCGGCGGTGTTCGCCGCCCACGAGCTCGCATTGACCCTCCGTGGGGAGGGCGTGCGGATCGGCGCCGCCGGCAGGACCGCCGACACCCCCACCGGTGCCGCGCAGCTGGCCGCGGTCCAGTCGCCGGCGATCTCCGAGATCGTGCGCCTGATGGACGTCCCATCGGATGACCTGATCGCCGACATGCTCGCCAAGCAGATGGGATCACGGTTGCTCGGCCAGGGCACGCTCGCGGCCGGCGCCTCCGAGATCCAGCAGGAGATCGCGAACGGCTACCACCTGCATCCGACGATCTACGACGGCTCCGGACTCGATCACGACGACCGCACCACGCCGGCTGAGGTCGTCACGCTCCTGCGCAGGGTCTGGAACACCCCCACCGGCAACCTGCTCTACGCCGCACTCCCGATCGTCGGCAGGCAGGGCACCGTCCAGTCACTGGGGATCGGCAGCCCGGCGCAGGGCCACTGTGTGGCCAAGACCGGCACCCTGAACAACGTGACCAACCTCGCAGGCTACTGCCGCGCCCGCGGCGGCATCAACCTCGCCTTCGCACTGATGATCGACGGGCCCGCGAATGCGGCGGCGTTCCCGCTCCTGAGCCGCGTCGTGGCGGCCATTGCGCGCTACTGAAGCGCAGGTTAGGCCCCTGTTGTTTGGGGGGTCTCCCCCTTGCGAAGCGGCACCGGACGTGACGACAATCAAGCTGTGCAGGCGACCCTCGCAGTCAACCGGGCGGAGCTCCGCCGCTACCTCGAACGGATCGGCGATCGCTGGCGCCTCGACGGCGCCTACCTGGGCGGCTCTGCTGTGACCGGCGGGGCCGGTGAGCAGTCACTCGCCCGACCCAGCGTGGAGTTCACCGTCGTGCTCGTCTCGGACGCCTTCGATGAGATCCCCTGGCTCGAGCGCACCTACGTCGCGACCTCGCTCTGGGACGCGCTGGAAATGGGCGCTCCCGCCGACCTACATTGCTACACGCGGGCAGAGTTCGAGCGCAAGCGGGACTCGATGCCAGCCGTCAGGGACGCCGTCTGGCACGGCCTCGACCTGCTCGTCTTCCCGTAGCAGCGTCGCGGGGTTCGTGCCCTGATTCAAAATCTCGCGGCCGCATCGCGAGCTCGGCGTCGGTGCCGATCTCGATCACCGGATGTTCGGCCGGTCGCAGCCAGCGCAGCACCGCCAGCAGTCGCTCCACCGGCAGCGCCACGCAGCCCGCGGTCGCGGCGGACAACCAGCTGTGCAGGAAGAGCCCCGAGCCGGTCGCACCGGCACCACCACGGGTCGGGCCAATGTTGAAATCGATCACGGCGAGGTACCGGTAGGCGTGCGTCTCAGTCCAGAGCGCCTCCGAGTCACCGCCAAAGCCGGGTGCGACGCCGCAGGGCACGTGCGTGAAGCGGTTGTACAGCGGGCTGTACGGATCCTCGTCCCACCAGTCGCCGCAGACCAGCCGGTGGTAGGGATAGTGGAGCCCGCCGGGGTCGGCCGCGGCGCCATAGATCGTGTGACCGAAACTGAATACGCCCGTCGGGGTCGCGCGATCGCCCTCCCGGCGCCGCGCCGCGGGCACCAGGTGACCACTTCCCGTCTCACTCGCCCACGGGCCGAAGATCAGCCGCCAGCGCGTGCTGTGCGGCGCCCGCGCGTAGGCGCGCAGCGTGGCGATGCTCTGGCTGCCCGGCGGATCGGGCGTCGGGCTCGAGACGACCACCAGCTCGCGTGCGCGACTCGGGATCCTGAGGTGTGCGGCACGCGCCGCCACAGCCGCGCCAAGCAGCGCTGTCACAGCGCCAAGCAGCGCTGCCACAGCGGTCGGTCCGCCGACTCTCCGCGACACTAGCGACTAGCCACTAGCCGATGGCGATCATGCGCTCGATCGGCACCCGGGCGCGTTCTGCGGTCGCGGCGTCGACCCTCACCTCATGGCGCATGTCTCGCAGCGAGTCACGGAGCTTCGGCAGCGTGATCATCTTCATGAAACGGCAGGAGGCGGCCTCGTTGGCGGCGATGAAGGCGACGTCGGGCGCGGCCTCGCGCAGCGGGTGCAGCATCCCGATCTCGGTCGCGACGATCGCTGTGCGGCGCTCGCCCTCATGCTGCTTCGCGTAGCTCAGCATGCCGCCGGTCGAGAGCATGTGGACCCCGTCTGCGACGACATCACCGGAGGCGACGTACTCCATCACGCTGGTCGAGCAGCCACATTCAGGGTGGATCAGGAAGTCGGCATCGGGATGGGCGGCGCGCACGGCGTTGATGTCATCGGGACGGATGCCGGCGTGCACGTGGCACTCGCCGTCCCAGACCCTCAGCTTGATGCCGAGGGTCTTCTCGACGTAAGCGCCGAGGAACATGTCGGGGCCGAACAGGATCTCGGTATCCGGGCCGTGCTCGCGCAGGATGTGTGCGACCACATCCACCGCGTTCGCCGATGTCACGCAGTAGTCGGTCTCCGCCTTCACGGCTGCGGTGGTGTTCACGTACATCACCACTACCGCGCCAGGATGTTCCCGCTTCCAGTCACGCAGTTGCGCGGCGGTGATCGAATCCGCCAGTGAGCAGCCGGCGTCGAGGTCGGGAATCAAGACCGTCTTCTCGGGCGAGAGGATCGAGGCGGTCTCGGCCATGAAGTGCACGCCGCAGAAGACGATCGTGTCGGCGTCGGCGGCCGCGGCCTGGCGGCTCAGCCCGAGCGAATCGCCGACATAGTCGGCCACGTCCTGGACCTCGGGAAGCTGGTAGTTGTGAGCGAGGATCACCGCGCCACGGTCGCGAGCGAGCGTACGCACCTCGTCGCGCAGAGCGGGGATGTTCTCGAGCATCAGCGGCGCGGGCGAGGCTGGCTCTACCTGGCCGAGCATCGGAAGGTTCATGGGAGCGGTTCGAGTAGGAGCGAGAGGTCGAGGGCGGTGGCGCTGTGGGTCAGCGCCCCTACCGAGATGAAGTCTACGCCGGTCTCCGCCACGTCCCTGATCGTGGCCAGCGTGAAGCCGCCGCTGGCCTCGATCTCCGCGCGACCGGCGACGCTCTGCACCGCGCTGTGCAGCTCCGCAGGGTCCATGTTGTCCAGAAGGATCCGGAAGCCGCCTACCAGGCTCAGCTCTGCCGCGGCCGCGAGCGCCTCGGCGACCTCGTCCGCGGTGCTGCACTCCACCTCGAGCAGCAGCTGCGGCGCGTGTGCATGCGCCTTGCCGATGGCCGCTCCCACGCCGCCTGCCATGGCGGCATGGTTCTCCTTGATCAGGATCGCGTCATACAAGCCGATGCGGTGGTTGACGCCGCCGCCCGCGAGCACCGCCTGCTTCTGCAGCAGCCGTAGCCCGGGGGTTGTCTTGCGGGTGTCGAGGATGCGCGCGCCGGTACCCTCGACCGCCCGCACGCAGCGCGCGGTGATCGTCGCAACGCCCGAGAGCTGCTGCATGAAATTGAGCGCCGTGCGCTCGGCCGCAAGCAGCCCGGCGGCGGTACCGGTGATCTCGAGCACCGGGCCGTTCTCGCGCCACACACCCTCCGGTCCGGTCTGGCTGAGCGCGACATCGGGCTCGACCGCCCGGAAGACGGCGGCGGCGACATCGAGCCCATACACGACACCGGGAGCCTTCTGCGTGACCCGAGCGATCGCGTGCATGCCCGGATCGACCGTGGCCTGCGTGGTCACGTCCCCGCTGCCGATGTCCTCCGCCAGCGCGCGCTCAACCAGCGCCTCGAGATCCTGCTGCCGCACAGCGGCCAGCATACGCGTCCCGTCCGTCCGGCTGACCTGGACCTTGATGCGCAGCCTCGCCCTGATGCTGAGAATTACGTTGCCGGCACAGCCGGCGTTGCTCTGCCCGCTGTAGGTGAGGGTCAGCAGGGCGACGCGTCGCTTGAACACCCTGACCGCGTGCTTGAAGGCCAGCGCACCCGGCGTCACCGGGAAGGGGATCCCGCTGACCTCGCCGATGGCCGCGTTTCCCGCGCCGTTGGGCGCGGTTAGACAAACGGGCCATTAGGCGGCGAGCACGCGCAGCGTGTGGAAGCTCGGGTCGGCGGCGCCGTGCAGTCGTGCGCCGGCGGCGACCAGTGCCTTCAGGTAGGTGACCACCTCGGCGGTCACGAGCTCGCCCGGCAACAGCGTCGGCACGCCCGGCGGATAGCCGGCGATCGACTCGGTCGAGATGCGCCCGATCGCCTGCTCGACCGGGACCGCCTCGCTCGCGCCGAGAAAGGCATCGCGCGGCGGCACGGACGGCTCGGGACCGAGCTCCGTCGGGATCTGGCTGAGCACGCTGTGATCGGGCTCGGGTGCGCCGGCCTGCGGCGTGATGCGCTTGACGGTCTCGGCGAGATCGTGCGCGACGCGATCCAGCGGCTCGACAGGCTGGCCGATTCCCAGCACCAGCACAACCGTGGCGTGCGTCGCGAGCTCGACGTGGATGTCATATGAGGCACGCAGCGCGCTCGCGACCTGGTAACCGGTGTGTCCGGTGCCGCGCACGTCAATCACGATCCGCAGCGGGTCCCAGGCGGCGATGCCTGGGCGGCCGATCCACTGCTCGCCGACGATCGCGCAGCCTGGGATCTGCTCGATCGCCTGGCGCGCCCTCGCCGCCGCCTTGATCGTGCGGTCGAGCAGCAGCTCGCCGTGCACTGCCAGCTGACGGCGAGCCGCGTCCAGGGAGGCCATCAGCAGGGCGTTGGGGCTGGTTGAGCGCAGCAGCCGCATGGCGCGCGAGATCGCGCCGACATCGACGCGCTCGGAGTTGCCGACCAGGAGCATCGCGGACTGCGTCAGACTGCCGACGATCTTGTGGGTCGAGGCCAGCATCACGTCCGCTCCGAGCGCCAGCGGCGAGGCGGGCAGCGCTGCGTGGAAACCGAAGTGCGCGCCCCATGCACAGTCGACGACCAGCGGCACGCCGGCGCGGTGTGCGACCTCGGCGCAGCCCTCGACGTCGGCCGCCATCCCGTAATAGGTAGGCGAGACGATGAAGGTCGCCGCATACGGGCCGCCCTGCGAGAGCGCCTGCTCGAGCGCCTCCGGGGTGACCCCGTGCGCCATGCCGAGCTCGCTGTCGTACTCGGGCGAGACGAATCGCGGCAGGCCGCCGGAGAGGACAAGGCCATCGATCATGCTCGCGTGCGAGTTGCGCTGCAGCAGCACGCGGATCGGATCCCGCCCACCGCCCGCCAGCGCCAGGCAGAGCGCATGGTTGCCCTGGCTGGCGCCGTTGGTCAGAAACCAGCAGCGCTCGGCGCCATAGGCCTCGGCGGCGAGCCGCTCGGCGCGCTGGTAGGGCGTCGGCGTCGGCCCGATGTCGATGCCCTCGATGTCCTGGGGAACGTCGAGCAGCAGCGCCGCATCGCCAAGGAACGCACGGAGGCCGGGATCGGCGCCCTCACCGCCCTTGTGGCCGGGAACGTGAAAGCGCGTCGAACCGCGCAGTCCGTAGGCGGCCACGGCTTCGAGGTATGGCGCGGTGGGTTGCTCGGCGGGAAGCGGCGCGGCCGCGTCGCGCTCAGGCTCAGGTGGCATTGGCGGCTCCGCGTTCAGGGCCACATCCGCGCCTGCCATTCATTGCGTCGGGGCCGCCTTCAGCAAATACGCCCTCACGAAACCGTCGAGGTCGCCGTCGAGCACGCGGCTGGCGTCGCCGATCTCGAAGTCGGTGCGGTGATCCTTGACCATCGTGTAGGGGTGCAGCACATAGGAGCGGATCTGCGAGCCGAAGTTCACGTCCTGGGCGGCGCCCTTCTCACGGGCGATCTCCTCCTGACGCTCGCGCTCGGCACGCTCCGCCAGCTTGGAGCGCAGCATCGCCATCGCCTCGGCGCGGTTGGATGACTGTGAGCGCTCGTTCTGGCACTGCACGACGATCCCTGTCGGCCGGTGCGTGATCCGCACCGCCGAGTCGGTCTTGTTGACGTGCTGGCCGCCGGCACCGCTGGCGCGATAGGTGTCGACCTGGAGGTCGTCCTCGTCGATCTCGACCGCGCCCACGTCCTCGACGACGGGCGAGACCTCGACGCCGGCGAAGCTCGTCTGGCGGCGGTTCGCGGAGTCGAACGGCGAGAGCCGCACGAGCCGGTGCACGCCCTTCTCACTGCCGTAGAGGCCGTAGGCGTTCTCGCCCTTGACGAGGAAGGTCGCCGATTTGATGCCCGCCTCCTCACCCGGTGATGCTTCGAGCAGCTCGACCTGGAAGCCGCGCTTCTCGGCCCAGCGCATCTCCATGCGCAACACCATCTCCGCCCAGTCCTGGGCGTCGGTGCCGCCTGCGCCGGCGTTGACTGTCACGAACGCGTCGCCGGCGTCGTAGCGACCGGAGAAGAGGCGCTCCTCCTCGAGCGCCCGCAGGCGTTCCTCGACGCTGGCCACCTGCTCGAGCACCTCGCTCTGCAGCGACGCGTCCTCCTCCAGCATCTCCATCAGCGCGTCAAGGTCCTCGACGTCGCGCTCGAGCGTCTGGAAGCTCGTCAGCTTGCGCGACGCGCGTGCGTGCTCGGCGCTGACCCGCGCCGCGCGCTCCTGGTTGTCCCAGAAGCCGGGCTCGCCCATCTCCGCTTCGAGCGCCGAGCCGCTCTCTGCCAGCCCAGCCGGGTCAAAGATAGTCCGAGAGCAGTTTTAGCTGCTCACGGATGGCGGTGAGTCGCTGCGAGAGCGGCTCCGATGGTGCGGTCGACATCGCGGCAAACGTAGCAAGAGCTCCGGGTGCGTAGAGTTTCGAGTATGTCCTCCCTAACTGATCCGGGCGTTCAGGAGCTGCTGAACGCCCCCAACTACGCAGTTGTCTCAACGCACAACGGCGACGGCACGATCCTCTCGACCGTCGTCTGGGTCGGGCTCGACGACGGCAAACTGTTCGTCAACAGCGCGCTCGGCCGGCGCTGGCCGGCGAATCTCGACAAGGACCCCAACGCGACGCTGGTGGTGATGAACCCGGAGAACGCCCAGAACTTCCTCGAGGTGCGCGGCACCGTGACCAGCTCGACCGAGCACGGCACCGAGGACATCAACTGGCTCGCGCACAAGTACATCGGGCAGGACTACCCCTGGCTGGGCCCCGGTGAGCAACGCGTCACATTCGTCTTTGAGCCCTCGCGCGTGCGTCTGGTCAACCAGTAGCGGTAGCTTCAACCGTCAGTAGCGCCGAGCCGGCCCGGTGGCGGTGCCGGCCCCGGTGCTGCGTGCCGTGGGATCGGATCTCACGCTCGGCAGCTTCGAGGTCTGGGGCGGGTCCGTACAGCGCCCAACCCACACGCGCGATCATCGCGACTGCGGGGATCAACAGGAAGATCGGACGCCATCGTCAGCGGACGACTACGTCAGGCGCCGTGGCAGCGCTTGTATTTCTTCCCCGAACCGCACCAGCACGGGTCGTTGCGCCCCGGCTCGTTGGCGTCGGTGTGACGCTGCTGCACGGCGGCGGGTTCAGCCGGAACCGGCTGAGCGGCAGTGGTCGCCCCGGGCTGCCCCGATGCAGCCGCCTCAGCGGCGGCTGCCGCCGCCAGCGCCTGCGAGCCAACGGCGTTACCACCGCCGTTGTAGCTCATGCGCGCACCGCCGGTGGACGAGCTCGACGAGCTGCTCGGCGTGCGCTGCGGCAGCGGCGGTTGCGGTGGCCCAGCGGCCGGATCGGGCACATCCTGCACGGTCACCTGCACGTGATAGATCATCCGCGCGAAGTCGTGCCAGATCATCTTCATCAGGTCGCCGAAGAGGTTGAATCCCTCGTTCTTGTAGGCGACCAGGGGGTCGATCTGGGCCAGACCACGCAGGCCGATGCCCTCGCGCAGGTAGTCCATGTCATGTAGATGCTCACGCCAGCGCTGATCGATGATCTGCAGCAGCAGGAAGCGTTCGAGCGCGCGGATCAGGGTCTCGCCCTCGGCGATCTCGGTGCCGAGCTCCTGCTCGCGCTGCTCGTAGAGCGCGAGCGCCTCCTCCTGCAGGCGGATCGTCAGGTCCTCGCGGTCGGCGCGGTCCGGGTCGATCGAGAGCAGCTCGTCGCTGGGCCGGAAGATCTCCTGGATCTGCACGAACATCCCGGGGATGTCCCAGTCCTCGATGAAGTCACTCGCGGTCTGCTCGGCGACGATGCGCTCGATCAGGTTGACGATCTCCTGACGGGCGACGTCCCCCATGTCGCGGCCCTCGAGGATCTCGTCGCGGTAGTTGTAGATAACCTCGCGCTGCTTGTTGAGGACGTCGTCGTACTCCAGCGTGTGCTTGCGCATCAGGAAGTACTGCTCCTCGACCTTCTTCTGCGCCTTCTCGATCTGCTTGGAGAGCATCCCGGCCTCGATCGGCTCCTCGTTGCCCTCCTCGTCGTATGAGCCGAGGCGGTCGAGGATCTTGTAGATGCGGTCGCCGGCGAACAGGCGTACGAGGTCGTCCTCGGCAGAGAGGAAGAAGCGCGTCTCGCCGGGGTCGCCCTGGCGCCCGGCGCGGCCGCGCAGCTGGTTGTCGATGCGGCGGGATTCGTGGCGTTCGGTGCCGAGGATGAAGAGGCCGCCGGCATCCATCACCTCGGCGCGCAGCTCCTCGACGCGGCGGTCGATCTCCGGCAGGACGCGCCGGTAGTGCTCGTCGTAATCGGGCTGGCCCGGCTCGAGCCCCAGCTTGCCGACCTCGAGTGTCGCCAGATGCTCGGCGTTTCCGCCGAGCTTGATGTCGACACCGCGGCCGGCCATGTTGGTGGCGATCGTGACGGCGCCGGGGGCGCCGGCCTCGGCCACCACCTCACCCTCATGCTCGGCGTACTCGGGTTTGGCGTTGAGGACCGTGTGTGGGATCCCCTTCTTCTTGAGCTGCTCCGAGAGCAGCTCGGAGACCTCGACGGAGATCGTTCCGACGAGCACGGGCTGGCGCTTCTCGTGGCGGGCGGCGATCTCATTGGCGACGGCGTTCCACTTGCCGTCCTTGGTCTTGTAGACCTGATCGTTGCGATCGTCGCGGATCATCGGAGCATTGGTCGGGATCTGCACGACCTCGAGCTCGTAGATCTTCATGAACTCGGTCGCCTCCGTGGCGGCGGTGCCCGTCATGCCCGCGAGCTTGTCGTACTTGCGGAAGTAGTTCTGGAGGGTCACCGAGGCGAGCGTCTGGTTCTCCTCCTGGATGCGGACCCCCTCCTTGGCCTCGACCGCCTGGTGCAGCCCCTCGGACCAGCGGCGGCCCTCGAGGATGCGGCCCGTGTGCTCGTCGATGATCTGGACCTCACCGTTGATCACGGCGTAATCGACGTCGCGCTTCTTCAGCGCCTCGGCCTTGAGCGACTGGTAGAGATGGTTGACCAGGTGGCCGTTCTCGGCGCGGTAGAGGTGATCGATGCCGAGGAAGCGCTCGGCCTTGGTGACGCCCAGCTCGGTGACCGAGACCGCCTCCTGCTTCTCGTCTATCTCGTAATCGAAATCGGCGACGTAGGATCGGCGCTCGGTCGGCAGCATGCCGTCGGGCGTCTTGCCCATGACCATCTGCGGCGCGAGCTTGGCGAACTTCACGTACAGATCCGCGGCCTGCTCGGGTGCGCCGGAGATGATCAGCGGTGTGCGGGCCTCGTCGATCAGGATGTTGTCGACCTCGTCGACGATCGCGTAGTGGTGGTAGGGCGAGCCCTCGGCGGGCGCCTCACGGCCACCGTGCTGGACCTTCTCGGCCAGTGAGCCGGCCATGTTGTCGCGCAGGTAGTCGAAGCCGAACTCGGAGTTGGTGCCGTAGGTGATGTCGCAGGCGTAAGCGGCCTGCTTGTCCTCGTAGGACTGCATCGTCTGCAGGATCCCGACGCGCATCCCGAGCGCGTCGTAAATCGGCTTCATCCACAGCGCGTCGCGGCGGGCCAGATAGTCATTGACGGTGACCAGGTGGACACCGCGACCGGCGAGCGCGTTGAGCACCACGGCGGTCGTCGCGGTCAGCGTCTTGCCCTCACCGGTGCGCATCTCGGCGATGCCGCCATCGTGCAGGACCATCCCGCCGATCAGCTGCACGTCGAAGTGGCGCATGCCCATCGTGCGACGCCCGACCTCACGCACGAGCGCAAACGTCTCCGGGATCAGCGCATCGAGGCTCTCACCGCCTGCGGCGCGCTCGCGCAGCTCGTCGACGAACTCCCGCAGCTCGGCGTCGGTCGAGCTCTCCATCTCGGGCTCGTACGCATTGATCTGCGCCACGCGCTGCTCGTAAGACTTGAACTTCTTGGCTTCGCCCATGCGAAGCGCGCGGTCGAGAAAGGACATGGAATTAGGGTACTAGCGAGGCGACCACCGCTCGTTACGGTTTTCGTGGCGCTCTGATGAAGGGGGTGGCCAAGCGCGGCCACCCCCTGAAGAGAAGCTCTGCTCTACCCGAGCTCGGCCGATTGCACGGTGCCGGCCATGTCCGGCACCATCATCGGGGAGCGCGCCTCACGGCGCTTGCGCCGCTTCTCCCGGTGGCGCTTGACCTGGACCGCGAGTTCCTCGCCGACCACGTGCACCGAGTGGTTGAGGTCTCTGTCTGCGTGACACGCTCTGAGCGTGACGCCCTTGAGATGCAGCGTCGCCTCGGCGACGTAGCAATCCGGGATGGAGGGGTTGTGCTCCTGGAAGACCTCCACCTCGAGTTCGGCGAGCTCCGACACCTGCTTGTCGATTACGCGGAACCTGCGCTCCACATGTTCGCGCAGATCCTCTGAGACGGGAATGTTCCGCCCCTTGACCTCGATACGCATCGATCGACCTCCTTTTCGGGAAGAAGGGAGTGACTCGTGGTCACTCAGACCATAGTCCCATCTCCGGCGTCTGTCGACGTGTCCTAGACAACTCTGTTGCGGCTCTTAGGAACGCCGGGCCGGGAAGCGCGGGGAATCGGTGCAAGAATCGCAGGCGTGTCGCCTCCGCTGATCTGGACGTTCTCCCCGAGCGTGATCGTCGGCGTCAGCGCCTCCTGCATCGCGTACGTGTGGGCGTGGCGGCGCGCGCGTCAGCCGGGGATGCCGCATCCTCCCAGCTACCGCAGGCTCGCGCTATTCGCCGCCAGCATGCTGTGCGTGCTGGCGGCACTGATCTCGCCGATCGACTCGATCGCCGACAACGTCATGGCCGTGCACATGTTGCAGCACGTGATCCTGATCGACATCGTGCCGATCCTCTTCATCCTGAGCCTCACCAAGGGGCTGCTGCGGCCGGTCACGCGGCGGCTGACGGCGATCGAGCGGCGGGCCGGCGCGCTCGCGCATCCCGTCTTCGCGGTGTTCCTCTACATCGGCATGATGGGCCTCTGGCACGTGCCGCGCATGTACGACCTGGCACTCGAGCACAACCAGGTCCACGTGCTCGAGCACCTGTGCTTCCTGACCGCCGGGATGCTCTACTGGTGGCACCTGCTGTCGCCGATCAAGGCGCGCATGGGGCTGGGCGGCATGGGCGCGATCATCTACATGGCGGTGACCAAGTTCTTCGTGGGGATACTCGGGATCTTCCTCGTCTTCGCGCCGCACGCCATCTACCCGTGGTATGAGAGCCACCCCCAGTACTGGGGTTTGACCGCGCACGCCGACCAGAGCCTGGCCGGTGCCGTGATGGCCCTCGAGCAGTCGGTGGTGATGGCCAGCGCGCTGGTCTACGTCATCTACCGAATGTTCAACGACAGCGAGAAGGAAGCGCAGCGCAAGGAGCGCTACGACGACGCCTGGGCCAGCTACCGCAAGCAACTGGCGGAGCATCAGGCCAAGTAGCGGCAGCGGCCGACGCGAACGCGCGAGGCCCCGCCGGCTTGCGCCAACGGGGCCTCGGAAGCTCGGGCGCCGGACGCCGCGCTCAGGCTCGGACGACTCGCCATCGCTAGCAGCCGGCTGAGCCCTTCACGGTGCCGACAGCCTCGGTCGGCGAGCCGGTGTTGGACTGCGTCGCCGCGTAGGTGATCGTGTACGCGCGGGCGTGCTTGCGGCAGCCCGTCGACTCGATGTACGGGTAGACCTTGCCGTGCTTCTTGACGGTCATCTTCTTGAAGTGCAGAACCTCGGTCTCGAGCGAGCCGAAGAGGCCGACGTTGCCAGCGTTGTAGGAGACGTCTGCCGGCTCCGGCACGTCGGTGACGAGATTCTTGCCCCGCTCGCTGACCTTGCCGAGCCAGGGCGCGGCGTCACCGGTGGTCAGGCCGTCGCACTGTGCGGGAGTCGTGGTGAAGAAGAACGTGAGCTTGCCGGGGCCACCGTTGTACACCCAGAGGCCCAGCTGACAGGGAGCACCGGGGCCGGCGAGATTCGACGAGGGGCTGGTCAGCGCGGCGCTGACGCTACCGGAGGCAACCAGTGAACCCTTGGGACAGACCGCGTTCCACTTGCCGTTGTTGCCGTTGTTGGCGCTGATCTTGGCGATCGAACACGTCGGGAACATCGCCGCGTTGGGCGCCTTGACGCCGTAGGTGGTGGTCTTGACATCGACCAGCGGCGCGCCGACGTTGCCCGGCGTGGTGCTGCTCATGCCGAGCGTCTCAGACAGCGCCACGGCGGTCGGCTTGGCTGCGGTGCCAGCGGCGCCCTTGACCGCGAACGCACCGCTGTAGCTGTTCGGGGGGCTGCTCACCGGCCCGGCCGCGTAGGCGCTGGCGGCAGCACCGAACACGCACGCGAGAATCATGGTCGCAAAGACCCTTTGTCGCATCCTCTCACTCCTTGTAGCTTCGGGATTGGTTTACCCAGCTACCTAATACCCACTGAGGCGGGTAATCGACACCTATGTCGGTTGTTCTGATGTTAGGTGTCGTGGAGGAATCAGGTTTCGGATTGACGGGTGGCTGGGCGTGCCTCGGAAGACCGTTTCGCAAGGCAGGTACCCGAGCTACCGGCCTTCGGAACGGGCGCAGCCACGTGGGTCCGGACGCCGTCGAAACGAAAGATGTTCTCTCTACGGGCCCTTGGGTGCCAACGAGCAGCCGCGTAAGCGCTCGGGGCACGCCTGGTCGGTGCCAAACGTGCCCCGCAAGCATGCGCTCATGCGGCCGGATCAGCAGGAAGCCGAGCCCTTGACCGTGCCGGCTCCGAGCGTCGGCGAGCCACTGTTGGACTCCGTCCCCGTGTAGCTGATCGTGAACGGGCGCGTGTGCCTGGAGCAGCCAACCGACTCGAGGTACGGATACACCTTGCCGGCGTGCTTGACGGTGAGCTTCTTGAAGCTCAGGGTCTCGGACACCAGCGAGCCGAACAGACCGACGTTGCCGGCGTTGTAGGAGACGTCACCGGGCTCAGGCGTGTCGGTCACGAAGTACTTCCCGTGCGTGTAGACCTTGCCGGTCCATGCGGCCGCTGCGCCGGTCGTGAGACCGTCGCACCGGGCCGGGCTGGTCGTGAAGAAGAACGTCTCCGTACCGGGACCGGCGTTGTACACCCAGAGCTGCAGCGCGCACGGCGCGCCGGGGCCAAGCAGGTTCGTGGTGGGACTGGTCAGCGCTGCGGTGACGCTGCCGGTGGCGACCAGTGAGCCCTTCGGACAGACGGCGTTCCATTTCTGCGTGCTGCCACCCTGCCCGTTGATCGTCGCCGCGGTGCACTTGGGGAAGTACTTCGCATACGGCGCGCTCACGCCGTAGGTGGTGGTCTTGATCTCGACCAGCGGCGCCCCGACATTGCCCGCGGTCGAGCTGCCCATGCCGAGCGTCTCGACCATCGCGACCGCCTTGGGCTTCGCAACGGTGCCGGCGCTGCCACCGGCGACCGAGAAGTTGCCTGTGTAGGTGTTGGGCGCGGCCGTGATCGGCCCCGCGGCGGACGCGGCGCTGGCTGCGGCAAGGCACACCAGTGACGTCGCCGCGAGCAGTTTCCCTCGCATTGGTCTTCTCCTTGGTAAGCGCATCATGCCCCCTGAACCATTGCGCTCAGGGGAGTGGTTGTAGTTGTGGGTAGAAGCCGCTGTTCGGTCCCATGCCAGCGCCCAATGAGCTGCTGAGCGCGTCGCTCAGACGTTGCTGCGCGTTGCATCCGGGCGTTGGCACCTTGGTGGCGTCCGTCCCTCCGTAGAACAAGGGTAATTCGCTCTGGAAGTTGACGGTGCTGGTGCCGGTCGGGATCGTCGCGAGTGGATGGCTCGTGCAGAGGTAGGTGCCGAACACGTCCAGGGCGGTGCCGAGCGCGTTGGTCGAACCCGTCAGCGAGCTCGAGCCGCCCGGAGCCTGGTAGGCGTTGCTGCGGTTGCTGTAGGGCCGCTGCGATTGCGCGGTCAGCTCCTCAGGGCTCAGTGGCGAGGAGAAGCGCAGATAGTTCAGGCGCTTGTTGCTGCTGAACGCGGGGGCGGCACCCTCGGTCGAGGCCGCACCGTTGGCGAAGAAGCCCGCCAGCTCGCGGCGGTACGCGCCGAGATAGTTGAAGACCGGCACCAGCTGGCCGAAGAACGGCGTCAGCGATGTGAACAGCGTCTTGGCGGATCCGGAGCCGGCCTCGGCGTCCACCGCCAGGAACGACTCGAGCGCGGGCACGCCGGTCTGCGCCGCGCTGGTCAGCGGGCCGAGACCCTTCATCACCGTCTCGAAGTTGGGTGCGAGCTTCGCCATCGCCTCGAGTGCCGGGCTGAGCTGAGTGGCGGCGGGCTTGAGCTCGTCGATCAGCGGCTTGGTCTGGTCGGCGAAGCTCTTGACCGTCTGCAGCGTCTCACGCGTGCTCTGCAGGAATGCGGGGAACGCCCTGACGGCGGCGGCCAGATCCTGGTTGCGTCCGGCGGTCGTGGCAAAGACCGTGTTGGCGTTGCGGATCAGGCCCTGCAGCTGCGCCGGGTTGCGGCTGATCGCCGAGAGCACCTGGCCGCCGTCGGCAAGCAGCGTGCTGGTTGCGCTCCTGTCACGCTGCAGCACCGCGAGCACGCCCGAGACATTGCCCGCGAACGGGTACAGCTCGGCGAGCGCGTCATTGAAGGCCTGGCCGCGGTCGGTGAAGGCAATGCCGTCGTCCTGCATCCAGGTCTCGAACGCCAGCCGGGTCTTGGGATCAAACGAATCGAGAATCTGGTCCAGCTGCACGGTCGGCTCGACCTGCGCCTGCGGCAGCTGCGCGCCGTCCTGGAGCATCGGTCCGCGCGCGTTACCGAGCGAGAGCTCGACGTAGGTCTCGCCGAGCAACGACTTCTGGCGCAGGATCGCGCGAGTGTTGCGGGGCCGCGGCGCGTACTTCGGGTCGATCTGCAGCACCGCGCGGGTGAGCCCCGTCTGATGGTCGAGGTTGACGGTGACGACGCGGCCGATCCTGACGCCGGAGATGTCGATGTCGGCCTGGGTGCCGAGCTGCACGGCCTGGTTGAACTCGACGGTGATCCGGTAGCCCTGGGGCACGAACGGCACCGAGCCGCCGAATGACAGCCACAGGAACAAGGTCAGCGCCACACACGATGACGCGAAGGCGATCATCACCGCGATCTTGATCTTGTTGGGAGCCATCGTGTTCACGGACTGGAGCTCACCGGGCGTAGCAGTTGGTGATCTTCGACCAGTCCGGCGCGTTCAGCATGTCGAGGATCGGAGTGAGCGATGGTATGCCGGGCTGCAGCGCCACCTCGAGCAGATTCAGCGAGGGGCAGCTGGCCAGGAACTGGCCCTGGATGATCGGGCCCTCGGCGTCCTGGAGCGTCGTCAGGCTGTCGAGGTTGTGGGCGAGCCAGCCGCCCCAGTAGAGGTAGCTCGGCTCGCCGCCCGACTGCTGGTAGGCGAGCGTGTTGACCAGCTTGTTCAGCACCGAGAACGAGCCGGAGAGCGCCGGGGCGGCCTTGGCCAGTGATTCAGCGGCCGGGGCGAGCGTCTGCGCGAGCCGGCGGATGCCGGGGTCGGAAGCGAACGGCTCGAGCTGCTTCTGAATCACCGGCGTCGTCTGCCTGGCGAGCGGCTGCAGCGCCTTCAGAGCTGGTCCAAGGTCACGCGCGAAGGGCTCCAGCTGCCTGAGCGCCGGGCCGCTGGCGGCAGCGAACTGCTGCACCTTGGCGAGCGTCGAGCTGGTCTGCTGCAGCGCTCCGGGCAGCAGCGAGATCCCCTCTGAGAGATGCTGGTCCTGCGAGGCGATCGCCTGGAAGTCCGTGTTCGACCGCTTCACAAGCGACGCCAGCTGGGTGTCGACGCCGCCGAGCGAGCTGGCGACCAGGTTGAGGTTGTGGATCGCGCTGCGCAGGTCCGAGCTGCGCTGCGAGAGCAGCTTCGTGAAGTTCAGCGCGCTGCGATCGAGCGGAGCAAAGCGCTTGAAGTCGGCCGCGAGCGTCGCGGCTGTCGCGGGGCTCGGTGTGTTGGCGGTCGCACCCTTGCCGTTGAACGCATCGGCACCGCCCGAGAGCAGCAGCAGCAGATACGTGCGGGTGTCGGCGTCGAGCGAGCTCAGGATCTGATCGACATCGATGTCGGGCTGGGTGTTGGCGAGGCCGAGCGTGCCGCCGTCGGGAATGCGGCCCGCGCTGGCGCTGCCAGGGTCGAGCGCCAGGTACATGTCCTTCAGCGGTGTCCGCGGACGCAGCAGCACGGTGGCGTTGCGGTAGATCGGCGCGTACTTCCTGAAGATGTCCATGGTCACGACCGCCTGGCCATGTTCGAGCTGCACTCCCCCGATCAACCCGACTTCAACGCCCGCGATAGTGACCGACTGGCCCTGGCCGGCGGTCACGGCCGAGGCCTCGGAGAACTCCGCCTTGACCTGGTAGTAGCTGTGCCCGAACGTGAAGGCGGGCTGGTGCTCGAGGATGTAGCCAACCGTCACGATCGCCAGCACGACGAGCACGGCGACGGCGATGAAGTCGCGCAGATGCGTCCTGATCGCGTGTTTCACGGCCCGTTGCCCCTGGTTGCGCTGTTGAGGTTCGGCGCCGTCTGCGTGTAGCACGGCACAGTCGACTTGAGCTTCGGTGCGCTGCCCGTCGACGGGAACGACGGGAAGGTGCCGAGAACCGGGAGCACCGAGTTGCCGTAGAGGGCTCCGGCGCTGCTCAGCGGCTGTGTCTGGATCTGGTTGGCGCCACCGCCTACGGTCGCCCGCACGTACCGGCCGTTGCCGTCGAAGTTCTGGGTCGAACCGGCGAGGCCGACCGCGCTCTCAAACAGCTGCTGGTAGACGCTGAGCCCGGCCGGCGGTGAGCTGTCGATCGTGATCTTCTCGTCCCCGGTCGGGACCAGCACGTTGGTGAAGCACTTCGAGAGCGTGGCGGCGCCGTTGATCAACGGCGTCGTGTTCTTGACCGCGACCGCGGTGTTGTCGACGGCCGGTGTCAGCGACTTCAGCAGGCCACCGAGCTCCCCCACCGAGGAGAGCTTGGCCAGTTGCTGCAGCCACGGCGTGCCAACCGTGACGGTTGCACCCAGCTGCTTGATGCTCGGGATCAGGTCGCGCGCGAAGCCCTCCGTCGGCGCGAAGGACGCCTGCAGGGCGCTGTCGGCCCCGAGCGTCGAGCGCAAAACCGTCGGCAGTGCCGCGACGGCCGCACCCAGGTCCTGCTGGTGTGACGCGAGCGCGCTCATCGTCGTGTCGAAGCTCGAGATCAGCCCCGGCAGCTGCGTGCCACTTTCCGCCAGGCCCCGGAAGATCTCGGATTCACCGCGCACCGCGCCGGAGAGATCGCCCGACTTCTCGCCCAGCAGCGCCTGGTTGACGATCGAGGAGGCCTCGAAGGCGCTGGCCGAGTAGGCGAGGGATCGGTTCAGGCCCTGGGCGCCGGTGCCTCCCGGTTCTGGCTTGTTGAGTGCCGCACCGAAGCCCTGGACAAGCTTCTGCAGGTTGGCGCGGGCGTTGGTATCCAGCGACGAGAGCACGCGGTCCAGCTGCACCGGGCCGGAGGTGTTGGCGGCGGGGAGAGTCGAGCCGGAGCTGAGGATCGATGCCTCAGGTGTACCCGGGTGCAGGTCCACGTAGAAGTTGCCCTCGAGCAGGATCCGCGAGCGAATCTGGGCTGTGGCGTCGGAGTGGATCGGCAGGCCGTCCCGATCGATCTGCATGACAACGATGCCGGCGTTGGGGCTGCCCTTGATCCGGTCGACGGCGGTCACCTGTCCGACGTCGACGCCGGCGATCCGCACCGGCGAGGGAATATGGAGATCCGTGTTGCTGGTGAATGCCGCCCTCAACACGAACGTGGAGCCGCCGAACGGCAGGCGGCCGCCGAACACGAGATAGCAGGCGATCACGACCGCGATCAGGCCGATCACCGCCGCCTGCAGGTTCGAGATCCGCGGCGTGTGGCGTCTGATCTTCAGGGGCGCCGGGTCGGTCATCCGTTCGTCTTCTCCGTGGCGGTGCCGACGTTCTTGCTGGGGTTGCCGATCACCGCGGAGTTGGGCGAGTAGGGCTCCTTGCCGGCGGAGCACTCGGCCGCCTCACCAGGCGACGCGGTGTTGGGGTAGGCGTCGTAATGCAGCGGGCCGTGCTTGTTGCCGCCGTCGAGCGAGGTCGACGTGTACGGGGTGCTCGAAGGGGCGGCCTCGCCTCCGACGATGTCATTGTCGATCGCGACGAGCACGAAGCGCAGCACGGTGCCGGTGCCCACGCTGTCCGAGAGCGAGCTCGAAAGGTTGCGCAGGAACAGCGTCATGTAGTTGCAGGTGCTCTGCACGGGCGCCAGGAACTGCAGCGGCTTGGTGAGGCTGCCGGCGGTCTGCGCGAATCTGGAGAGCCCGGCCTTCACGGTGCTGTCCGTTCCGAACTCATCGAGCGATTTGGCCAGCGCGATCGTCTGCTGATCGAAGCGTGAGGTGCCGGGCAGGGTCTGCACTCCGGCCCTGAGCGCGGCTGTGATCGCGGGGGTCGCCTTGGGCAACGTGTCGAAGCCGGGCCTGAGGTCTGCGAACAACTGTCCCGTGTCGGTGGCAAAGCGTCCGATCGCCGGGCCATCGGAGATGACCGTCTGGAAGGTGGGTGGCGTCTGTGCGATCCACTGCTGCAGGTACGGGGTTGCGACGCCCGCGAGCGCCTTGAAGGTGGTGTCGAGGTTCGTGTAGAGCTCGGCGTGCTGGCGACTGACCGGGGCCAGCGCACTGACGAAGGCGCCAAGGCCATCGAAAAAGCCCTTGAGGTTCGTCTTGTGCGATGCCAGGTTGCGCATCACCGGGCTGAGTGAGCTGACCAGCGGCACGAACTTCGCGATCGCCTGGTTGATGCCGTTGCCACGCCCGGCCAGCGCCTGGCCGAAGCCGAGCGTGGTGGCGGCCACCCCGTTCTGGGTCGACGGTGTGTACATGCTCAGCACCTGGTCGAGGTCGACGGTCGCGCTGATGTGGCCGAGCGGCACGGTGGCGTCGTTGGCCCATTTGCGGCGCGAGTGACCGAGCGTGACCTCGAGGTACTTCTCACCGATCGAGCTCTTCATGCGGATCGCGAAGCGAGTGTCGACGGGCAGCGGCTCAACGCTCTTGTTGAGCCGCGCGTCGATCACCGCGATCGGTCGGCCGCTGCTGTCGCGCGCCGCGGTGACGCTGCTGACGTTTCCGATCAGGGCACCGCCTATGTGGACCTCGGCGCCGTGCACGAGCTCCTCGGCGTTCGGTGCCTCGATGTGCAACGTGTAGCTCGGCACATAGGGAAGCCCGTTGTTGGCCTGGAAGGCGAGCACCACGGCGATCACCGTGACGAGCACCGCCAGGGCACCGATCAGTACCGGGTTGGAGAACGGAGAGCTGCCACGGCGGCGCAGCATCAGGACTTCTTTCCTGTCAGGTAGCCCAGAAGTTGCCGCAGCGACGAGCTCTGATTGTGCTTCGAGGACTTGCGGACGGCATCGTTGACAGCCTTCTTCACGATCGCCTGCGAGACCTGAGAGAGCGACTCACCGGGAGCGGAGCTGGAGCGCGAACTGGAGCTGGAGCGCGAGCTGGAGCGCGAACTGGAGTGCGAGTTGGAGCCGGAGTCCACGCTCGCGCTCGAGCCGGAGCTGGTGCTGGTGCCACTAAAGTTGGCGCTGCAGCCCGCGACCGGCGTGCGGGCGTAAGCGGTGCAGGAGCCCACGACCGGCGCCACGCGCACATAGTGGCCGTCGGCGTTGTAACCGTTGGTCGCGCCGGTGCCGTAGAAGAGCAGGCTCATCAACTGCTCGATCCCGCCGGTGGAGTTGAGGCTCGTGAGCAGCTTCTGCAGGGCCTCGGATGAGGGCTCGGCTCTGGAACCAACGCTCTGCAACTGCGCCGCCAGCCCCTGCGAGTCGACCAGTGAGCTCTCCGACTGCTGCGCGGCGTTGCCGAGGTCGGTGATCGCGGTCCTGGCCCTGCCGGCGAACGGCACGAGCGTCTTGAACTCGGCGTCGAGCGAGGCCGCACTGGAGCCGGCGTCCTTGACTACAGGGGTGCCCTGATCTGCAAGCTGCCCGAGGTCGGCCATCAGCGGCTTGAGCTGCTTGAGGAACGACGGCAGCAGCCTGATCGATTGGGCGAGCTGTGTGCTCTCGGCGGCGCTGGCGGTCGCGGTCCTATTCGCCTGAACGATGAAGTCGGCCAGCGAACTGCGCGTCTTCGCGAGCGGCGCGAGCACCGTGTCGGAATCGGTCGCGAGCTTTGCGAGCACCTTGTTCTGCGAGGCCAGGACGTTGAACACGCGCTCGGTCTGCGCAAGCCCAGGGTCGGCGCGCAGGATCACCTGGTTGAGGTCCGACCCGCGCGCGGCAAGGCCGGTGCCGAGCTCATCGAGGATCACCGAGAGGCTCTCGCGCACGGACTCCTGCGACACGTTCTCGACGATGTCGGGGTCGATCGGCGAGCTCGTCTGGGTCACCGGCAGCAGGTAGGCGCCGGCGCCATAGCCGCTCGTGATCCGGTGCAGCTTGCGCGCGCTGGAATTGCCGGGCGAGCAATTGACATAGCGCTCGGCGATCAGCGACTGCGGTCTGATCGTGCAGGTCGCGTTGGCGTAGAACGGCACGAAGTCCCGGTTGGAGATCGAGAGCGTGACCGCGGCCAGGGTCTGCTTGGTGACCGACAGCGCCGAGATTGTCCCGACGGGCGCCCCGGCGATGCGCACCTGCTCGCCGGGAACGGCGAACCCGGCGTTGTCAAACAGCGCCTCGACGCGGTAGCCCCCGCCACCGCCACCGACGGTCGTGACCGCGACAACTGCGATCACTGCGACGACGATCACGATCGCGCCCGCGGCGGCCACGCGCTTCATGGCCCGGATGGCTTGTTCGTGGTGTCGCAGCCGGATGCCGACTCGGGCATCGAGCTGTCGCCCGACTGAGTGGCACCGCCGGGGCAACGCCCGGTCTTGACGACCGTGAGGCCGTTGTAACGGTCCTGCGGCGACTGATTGGTGAGCGTGTTGCTGCTGCTGATGCCGTAGGCGCCGTAGAAGGGCTCGCTGCGGCCGTAGTGGCCGTTGGCGTCGTAGTAGCCGTCCAGCTGACCGGTGTTGGCGAGCGCCGCGACGATCTCAGGCGTGTATTCGCGCAGCGCCTGGATTTGGCCGGACTTGGTCTGCGCCGCGAGTGAGGCGATGATCGCCGGGAAGCCGGCGCTGGCCGACTTCTCGAGCGTCGGAGCCTCCTTCAGCAGCGTCGTCAGATCCGATCCCTTGTGGTTCGAGATCAGCGCGGCAAGCTCGCCGAGGGTCGGCGTCGCGGTGGTCGCAAAGCGATCGAGCGCGGTCGCGAAGCCGGCAAGCCCCTTGACCTGGGGCTTGGTGGCCGCCACCAGTGGCTCGAGCGCGGCGATCGTGCCGCGCAGACCCGCGAAGGTCGTCGTCGACCTGCTGAGCGCCGAGGGCAGCAGCGAGAGCGCCGCCTCCAACGACTTCGACTGCCCGGCAACGGTGCCGGTGACCGCGTCGGCCTTGCTGACCAGATCGGTGAGCTGGCTGCTGCGCGAGGCGAGCAGCTGCATCGTCTGGGCCCCCTGCACGAGCAGCTGATCGAAGGCCGGCTCGTCTTTGTCGAGCGCGCGCGTGAACTGACTCGTGCTCTGCAGCAGCGGATCGAGATACCGCAGCGTCCTGTTGGCGGCCAGGGCCCTGCCGCTGATGCTGCTCGCCTCGCCCCTGATGACGTTGCGCAGGCCCTGGCGGGTCGCCGGGTTCAGCGTGTTGAAGAGCTGGTCGAGGCTCACCTCGGCGTAGGTATCTGTCTGCGGGATCGTGCCACCGGACTGGATCTGGATGCTGCCCCTGGCGGAGGCCGGCTGCAGCGTGATGTAGTGGCTGGCGATTCCGGCCAGGCCGTTCTCCTCGATACGTGCGACCGTTCCCTGGTAGAGCGGCGCGGCGCTGCCGTTGACGCCGATCGTGATCGCGGCCTGACCATTTGGCGTGAGCGCGATCGATTGCACCGACCCCACGCTCGACGGCCCGATCATCACCTGGTCGCCCGGAACAAGCCCGCTGGCGTCGCTGAACAGCAGGCGGACCTTGTAGGGCGAGCCGCTGCTAAGCAGCACATAGCCGATCACCACGATCGCGACCAGCAGCGCACCCAAAGCCAGTGCGCGGGCGGGCGGGCTCGGCTGCGATCGCTGCCCCTCACTCATGGCGGCATCTTGTCAAGTCGGGGTGACGCAATGTGCTCGTGTATTCCCGCGATTCCGCGCGTTCACGCGTCATCGGGCTGCGATTCTTACGAAAACCGACACCCATGTCGGTCCGCAGACCGACGGATATTTCCGGTGCCGACCTCCGCAACCGCAGCTCAGCCGCCGCTGAGCGCCGATCGCAGCGAATCGGCGACGGTGACCGGGCCCGGGTCAACCCCGCGCAACGCTGCCAGATAGAGCGAGACGAGATCACCCAAGAGAACCAGCGACACGAGACGCTGAAGGCGGGTCTGGCCGATCGACTCGACCCGGAAGGTCCCGCCGCCACGGCTCGCGATCAGACCGCGGGTCAGTTCGACGCGCTGGCGCACGCGTGGGTGCAGATCGGAATCGTCGAGGAACACGGCGCTGAAGGCGCCGAAGTCGCTGGCCCCGTCCCAGCCGACGAGCTCGTTGTGATCGAGCTCCGGCAGCTCCGCGGCGAACGCCGGCGCCTTGGCGTTCTCGTTTATCTGGGTCTTCCAACGGTAGGCGATCGGCGCGGTCAGGGCCGCTCCGGAGATCTGCGGGATGGTGCCGTGGAGTCCGCGCGCGAGCGTCTTTGCGAGCGAGTCCTCACTCGAATCAGGTCCCCAGGATGCGGCGAGCCGCTCGGCATGCTCGGCGGCAACATCGACCTCCGCGCGCAGGCTCTCGCCGGCGCCGCAGAGGCGTGCAACCTCGAGCGCCGCGACCAGCGAGTACCCGACCGCCGCGCGCGACTGGAAGCCACCCGGAAGCGGGATCACGGGCACCTCATCGATGCGGGCCTGCGCGGCCAGCTTGCCGCCGGTGGTGACGACGATCGTGCGGGCGCCGAGCGCCTGTGCGGCGTCATAGGCGGCGAGCGTCTCCTCGGTGTTGCCCGAGTAGCTGGCGCAGAGCACGGTCGTGTCCGGTGTGGTCCAGCCCGGTAGCGCGTAGTCGCGAGCCAGCGCGATCGGACGCGAGGCGGAATCGCCCAGCGCGGCACGCGCGAGCGCCCCGCCCACCGAGGATCCGCCGACGCCCGCGATCACGAGACCACCTGGAGAATCATGGGGCTGCAGGTGCGCGGATTCCACGCGCCAGAGTGCATCGCGCAGCTGATCCGGTAGCCCCAGCACCCCGTCGAACTGGCCGCTTATGTCGACCTCCGCCACGGCGTCGCGTGAGAGTGTGCGTCCGCTGTTCAAAACTTGATCGCCTCGTCCGGCAGTTCGACGCCAGGGAACACGCGCGCCCCGGCGGTCAGGACATTGTCGTCGCCTATGCGCACGCCTTCGCCGAGCACCGCGTGCCCATCGATCGTGCAGCGGTCGCCGATGACGACATCACGGCTGATGATCGCGCCACTGATGTGCGTGCGCGCTCCCACCGTCACGCCGTCGAGCAGTACCGAGTCCTCAACCGTCGCGCCGGCGCCGATCTGGACGCCCTCTCCCAGCACCACACGCCCGCCGATCCTGGCGTTCGGTGCTATGTCGCAGCCGTCGGCAATCAGCACGGGAGCGGCGATCCGGCCGGGGACGCCGCCCTCAGGCAGAAGGCGCATGCCATTGGCGTTGAGTCTCGCTCCCACCTTGGTATTGACCTTGCCCTCGAGGATGTCGTAGGTGGCCTGCAGGTAACGGCTCGGGGTTCCGATGTCCATCCAGTAGCCACTGGCCTCGTACCCGTGCAGGCCATGGCCGACGAGCTTGGGGAAGACGTCACGTTCGATCGAGATGTTCGTGCCCGCCGGAGCCATGCCGGCCAGCACCTCGCGCTCGAGGATGTAGATGCCACCGCTGACCAGGTTGGTGTCGACCAGCTGGTCGGGTCCGGGCTTTTCCAGGAACTCCTGGACGCTGGTGTCAGGTCGGCAGCGCACGAGGCCGTAGGCCGACGGATCCTCGACCGGGATCAAGCCGAGCGTCGCGCGCGCACCGGTGTGCTCGTGCTGAGCCAGCTGCGCGCTGAGGTCGATGTCGGTGAGGCCGTCTCCGTTGAGCATGAAGAAGCGCTCGGCCAGCAGATCCTCGGCGTACTTGAGCGCGCCGCCCGTGCCCAGCGGTTCCGGCTCCTCCACGTAGCGCAGGCGCACTCCGAAGTCCGAGCCATCGCCGAGTACGGCACGTACCCCTTCGGCCAGGAAGCCGCACGACATGATCACGTCGTCGACGCCGTGGCTGCAGAGCCACTCGAGCATGTAGCCGATGAACGGACGGCCGACCAGCGGCACGACCAGCTTGGGTACGCGCGAGGTCAGCGGCCGCAACCGCGTGGCCTGCCCGCCGGCCAAGATCAGTGCTTGCACTGCTGCTCCTCTCGTCCGCCCGCGCCGGCGCTCAACGACCGATGCCCTCGTAGGTGAACCCCGCCGCTCGCGCCGCCGCACCGTCAAGGAAGTTGCGCCCGTCGATCACCAGCCGGCCCCTGGTTGCCCGGGCGACCTCAACCCAGTCGAGCTCGGCGAACTCCGGCCACTCGGTCACGAGCACGATCGCATCGCTGCGCTTCATGGCCTCCAGCGCCGAGCCGGCGATATCGACGCCCGGCATCAGCGTGACGGCCTCCTCGGCGGCGATCGGGTCATAGGCGCTGACGTGCGCGCCCTCGCCCTGCAGGCGTGCGGCGAGAACCAGCGACGATGCCTCACGCATATCGTTGGTCTCGGCCTTGAAGGCAAGCCCGAGCAGCGCGATCTTCTTGCCCACCAGCGAGCCGAGATGCTTCTGCAGCTTGGCGATCACGCGCCGCTTCTGTAGCTCGTTGACCTCGATCACCGCGGTCAGCAGCTGGAAGTGGTAGCCGGAGTTTCCCGCAAGCTGCTTGAGTGCTGAAACATCTTTAGGAAAGCACGAGCCACCGAATCCAATCCCCGGCCGCAGAAAATGCTCGCCGATGCGCTTGTCCAGGCCCATGCCGCGAGCTACCTCGAGCACGTTGGCGCCGGTCTCCTCGCAGACGTTGGCGATCTCGTTGATGAATGAAATCTTGGTCGCGAGGAAGGCGTTGGAGGCCAGCTTGATCATCTCCGCGCTGGGAATGTCGGTGCGCACCAGTGGCGCTCCGACGGGCGCGTACAGGTCGATGACCGCCTGACCGGCCCAGTCGCCCTCGTCGCCGACGACGACGCGGTCGGGGTGGCGGAAGTCCGCGAGCGCCGCGCCCTCCTTGAGGAACTCGGGGCAGGAGACGTAGGCGAAGCCACTCTTGCCGGTGCGCTCGAGCTCGCGCTGGATGGCGGCGCCGGTGCCGACCGGCACGGTCGACTTCATCACGATCGCGTGCTGGTCGGAGGCGGGCATCGCGTTGATGACGGCGTAGACGGCCGAGAGATCGGCGTCGCCGGAATAGGTCGGGGGTGTGCCGACCGCGACGAACAGCAGGCGCCCGTGCTCGAGCGCCTCGCCGAGCTCGGTGCTGAAGTGCAGGCGGCTGGCGTTGGCCGCCACGGACTCGGCCAGGCCCGGCTCGTAGATCGGGATCTCACCCCGCTTGAGACCCTCGATCTTCGCCTCGTCGATGTCGACGCACCAGACCTCGTTGCCCAGTTCCGCGAAGCCGACGGCCGTCACAAGTCCGACGTATCCGGTGCCGATGACGGCGATCGGCTCGCGTTCGTTGCTCATTGCGCCGCAGAGGCTAGCGGCTCGACCCTGCGCAGGACGCCAGCTCCGATCAGCCCGCTGCGCGGGTGAAAGAGGCCGCCATCGCGACCATCTGACTGTTCGGCATCAGGTTCTGAAGATCGTTCGACACCCAATACACCGCCGTGCGCGTCTGCCACGCGACGAGCGTCACCGAGCCGCCCTGCGAGTAGATGTAGAGCAGCTTGCCGTTGACGTACTTCTCCTCGCTCGGCTTGCGCAGGATCGGCGGGCCGGCCTCATGACCCGCGCCCGTCCAGGTGGTGCCCTCAACCGTCGCAAAGCGTCCGTATGCGGTGTCCGTCTGCCCGCCAGAGCCATACGAGAGCGTCATCACATAGGAGGGGTAGCGCTTGCCGTCGGTGCCGGTGATCGAATAGTGCCGTGGATACGACGCGGCATAGGCCGATGCCGGCTCGTAACCGACGTTGCAGTTGCCGCTGAACGAGTAGCAGTAGCTGTAGTTGGTGGGGATGAGCTTCGGGTAGTAGACCGGCAGGCCCGGGTGGTCGAGATGCGCGGCCTGCGAGTTGCCGTCACTGCTGTCGGCGGTCATGCCCGCGGGCGGCACGTAGGCATGCGTGCGCTTGTGGCCCTTGCGGCCCTTCTTGCTGCTGCCAGTTACCGGCGGAGGTGTCGGCGTCGTCACCGTCGTGCCCCCGATCGGCGCGTTGGTCGGCGTCATGAACTTCCGGTAGGCGGCCTCCGAGGCGGACTCGTCGAAGGCGACGTCATCGCCACCGCCGACGCTGGTGAACCCCGTGTACGGGAACTGAATCGACTTGAGCGTGCTGCCGTTGGCGTTGATCGCGAGGTTGAAGAGCTCCAGCAGGCCGTCGGTCGTGTGCAGGAAGCGGTCGCTCTGGACGTCGTTTCCGAAGTCGTCGAGCAGCTGCGTGCGGTTGCTGAGCAGCTGGCTGGAGCTGAAGCCCTCCTTCGCCCAGCGCAGGAAGTCCTGCTGACGGGACTGGCGCACGAAGTCTGTGTCGTTGTGGCGGAAGCGCACGAACGCCAGCGCGGAGGTGGGTCCGCCAAGGTCGGCGCCGGTGCCGCCGCACATCCTCTGGTAACCGGGCTGGATGTCGATGCTCGAGTAGTCGGTCGTCGGGTCCGCGGCGCCGATGCTGTGGTTGTAATACCGGCGGTCGACCTGTGCGTAGACGCAGCCGATCGCGTTGATCAGGTTCGA
>DASZMI010000099.1:0-19564 GCA_035551915.1 Solirubrobacteraceae bacterium
AAGAGATGCCGCCTCCGCAAGCGAAGCGCCTCCAGATCGCAGGTGACGTGAGTGAGCTCACAATGCGCGAGCAGGTGTCCGGGCACGCCGTGGACCTCGGCCTGCAGGGATGGGTGCGGCTTGAAGAGGACAACTCGCTCAGCACTCACGCGGAGGGCGAGCCGGCGGCAATCCAGGCGCTGATCGCGTGGCTGCGATCGATCGACGACGTGACAGATGTGGCCGAGACCTCGGTCCGCGTTGAGGGCCATGAGCAGTTCAAGGTGCGGGGGATCGGCGCAGGCGTGTTCGTCGTTCAGGAACATCAGGCGACCGCGCACCACTTCGATCTGCGCCTTGAGGTAGATGGAGAGATGCGCTCCTGGGCCGTTCCCAAAGGGCCGTCCATGGATCCGGCCGCCAAGCGGTTGGCCGTCCAAGTCGAGGACCACTCACTTGCACACAATGACTTTGAAGGCATGACAGGTTCGGGCGGCGTCGTCATCTGGGACCGCGGGACCTACGAGCAGGGCGGACGGGTGCCCTGGCCAGAGGCGCTTGAACGAGGCCACGCTGTCTTCGTGCTGCACGGCGAGAAGCTCCAAGGCGGGTTTGCACTTCAGCGAACCAGCAAAGGCGCAAAACCGCAGTGGCTGCTGATCAAGCGCCGCGACGAGCAAGCAAGACCGGGCTCAGACATCGTCGCCGAACAGCCGCGGTCGATCCAGAGCGGCCTGACCCTCCGCGAGCTGATCGACGGATAGACCGGCCCGTGAGATCCGAGAGGCCACTGCTGGTAGCAGTTGAGGGCAGGCGCTCTCGCCTAGACGGGCATTCGCGCCATCCACGACACGCCTGACCCCGCAAACACGGGGAAAGCCCGCTCCTGCGGGCTTTCAAATGGGCGATACTGGGCTCGAACCAGTGACCTCCACCATGTCAAGGTGGCGCTCTCCCAGCTGAGCTAATCGCCCTGGGAGCGGTAACTCTAGCGTCTCAGCGCTTCTCGCTCCGGCTCCGTTTGTAGATGAAAGTGCAGCCGCTTGCCGGTGCGATTAAGGGTCAGCTTGATCACCTTGGTCTGGCCGGCGGTGAGCGTGTAGCGGCCGCTGCCGACGATGCGCAGACCGCGCCGCGGTCGAGCAGTCCCCATCTGTTCGCCCCCGATCAGCCAATGGGCTCCAATTTGGTCCGGCCTCGGCGTCGCACAGGCGGACACGCGCGTGGGGAAAAGCTCCGAGTGCCTAGTATCGAGACTGATGCTGGCGAGCCTCAAGGCGGACTTCGCACTCATGCGGTCGCGCCGCACCGACCACAGCCTGCTGCTGCCGTACCTGTTCCCGCACCTGTTCGCGGTCGCCTGTTACCGGGTCGCGCATGAGCTCGGCAGACGAGGGCTCTCGCCGCTCGCCCGGCTGGTTCAGATCGTCGCGTTGACGCTCACCGGAGCCGAGCTCGACTGGCGGGCTGAGATCGGTCCCGGCCTGTTCCTCGAGCACCCCCATGGCGTCGAGATCGGCGACGGCGTGGTGATGGGATCGAACACCGTGCTGGGACTCGCCGTCCTGCTCGGATCCACCTTCCACCACCCTGAGAGGACTGGATTCCCGACGATCGGTGACAACGTCGAGATCTGGGCCAAGGCGTCGGTCCTCGGTCCCGTGCACGTCGGCGACGGCGCGATCATCGGCGCACACGCGCTCGTCATGCACGACGTCCCAGCGGGAGCTGTCGCCCGCGGGGTGCCCGCCAAGATGTACATCGACGGCCAGCCGATCGAGCAGCTGGCCTGACGCGCGCGCGAACCCGCACGCAGTCCGGCGGGCCCGTAGGATCAGGTGCAATGGACTATCTGCTCCCCAACGGCGACAAGCTGTCCCTGGCCGGCGGCGCCACCGGAGCCGACGCGGCGGCCGCGATCGGGCCGGGCCTGGCCAAAGCTGCCCTTGCGATCAAGGTCGACGGCGTCACCCTCGACCTCGCGCGTCGGCTGCCGACCGGCGGCGAGGGCCGCATCGAGATCATCACGGAAAAGAGCGGGGAGGAGGCGCTCGAGCTGATCCGCCACGACACCGCGCACGTCTTCGCCGAGACGATGCTCGAGCTCTACCCGGGCGTCCAGATCTCGATCGGACCGCCGATCGAGAACGGCTTCTATTACGACGTCGACCTGCCCGAGGGCGTGACGCTCAACGAGGACGACTTCCCGGCGATCGAGGCGCGGATGCGCGAGCACATCGAGGCGGACGAGCCGTTCGTGCGCGAGGACGTCCCGGTAGCGGTCGCGCTCGACCGCTACCGGGGTGAAGGCCAGTCCTACAAGGTGGAGCTGATCGAGGATCTCGTCAGCAACGCTCCCGTCGAAGCGCCGGTGGAGACGGTCAGCCTCTACACCAACGGCAGGTTCGTCGACCTCTGCCGCGGACCACATGCGCCCACCACCAGCCGCATCAAGGCCTTCAAGCTGCAGTCGGTGGCGGGCGCCTACTGGCGCGGCGATTCCAACAACAAGATGCTCACGCGCGTGTATGGCACCGCCTTCTTCTCCAAGAAGGAGCTCGAGCAGCACCTCGAGCGCCTCGAGCTCGCGCGCCAGAACGATCATCGCCGGCTCGGCCCGCAGCTCGGCATGTTCGGGTTCTCCGAGACCGCGCCCGGATCGGCCTTCTGGTTCCCGCCCGGCGCCGCCGTGTTCAACGAGCTCGTCAAGCTGAGCCGCGAGATGGGAATCCCGCGTGGCTACACCGAGGTCAAGACCCCGCAGCTCTTCGACAGCTCGCTGTGGAAGAGCTCAGGGCACTGGGACAAGTACCACGACGACATGTTCATCACCGAGTCCGAGGACCGGCAGATGGCGCTCAAGCCGATGAACTGCCCCGGCCACTGCCAGCTGTACCTGCTGCAGCCGCACTCCTACCGCGACCTGCCGGTCCGCTACTCGGAGCCCGGTTTGCTGCACCGCAATGAGCCCAGCGGAACCCTTCACGGGCTCTTGCGAGTCCGCCACTTCGCTCAGGACGACGCACACATCTTCTGCACCGAGGACCAGATCCAGCAGGAGGTTTCCGGCGTGCTGCAGTTCGCGTTCGATACCTACCGTCTGTTCGACCTGGATGTGCGGCTGGAGCTCTCGACGCGGCCCGAGAACCGGATCGGCTCCGACGAGCTGTGGGACAAGAGCGAAGCTGCCCTGGTCAGCGCGCTTGAGAGCCTCGGGCTGCCGTATACGGTCAATGAGGGCGACGGCGCCTTCTACGGACCGAAGATCGACATGCACATGACCGACTCGCTCGGCCGCTCCTGGCAGCTCGCCACCTGTCAGGTCGACTACAACTTTCCGGAGCGCTTCGACCTGACCTATACGGGCGCCGACAACGCCGAGCACCGGCCGGTGATGATCCACCGCGCGCTGATGGGCTCCTACGAGCGCTTCATCGGCATCCTGCTCGAACACTTCGGCGGCGAGCTGCCGGTCTGGCTGGCACCGCTGCAGGTGATCGTGCTGCCGATCGCCGATCGCCACAACGATTACGCGAGCTCGGTGCGTGAGCGCCTGGCGCAGCACGGCGTGCGCGTCGAGCTCGACGACCGCACCGAGTCGGTCGCCCGCAAGATCCGCGACGCCGAGCTGCGCAAGGTGCCGTTCATGCTCGTGGTCGGCGACCGCGAGCAGGAATCCGGCGAGGTCGGGGTGCGCGAGCACCGCGCGGGGGACAGCGGCGCGGTCGCGCTCGATGACTTCGTGCGCCGCGTCTGCGACCTGATCGCAGCCCGGAGTTTGACTTGAGCCTGCCGCGGCTATACTTCCCTCTCGTTGAACCAGCAGATTTATCCCAACCGGCTCGGCGCCGCTTGAAGCACCGCCGTACAGACAGCTAGTGCCGGTTCCACGTAGGTTCGACCGGCGCCTGCCGGACCGCGACCAGACACGGATCAACGACCGCATCCGCGTGCCCGAAGTTCGCCTGATCGGCGAGGACGGCAATCAGATCGGCGTGATGAAGACGCCCGACGCCCTCAAGTACGCGGAGGAGCGCGATCTCGACCTGGTCGAGGTCGCACCCGACGCGCGCCCGCCCGTCTGCCGGGTGCTCGATTACTCTAAGTACAAGTACGAGCAGGCGCAGAAGCAGAAGGCCGCCCGCAAGCATCAGCAGCAGATCACGATCCGTGAGATCAAGTTCCGCCCGAAGATCGCGAAAGCCGACTACGACACCAAGAAGGGTCACGTCGAGCGCTTCCTCAAGGGCAAGGACAAGGTCAAGGTCACGATCATGTTCCGCGGCCGTGAGCAGGCGCATCCCGAGCGCGGGACCGCGCTGCTCGAGAAGCTCGCGGGCGAGCTCTCCGAGGTTGGTGTGGTCGAGCAGACGCCGCTTCAGGACGGCCGCAACATGACGATGATGCTCGGCCCGTCCAAAGCGATTCTCGCGACCGAGGATGGTCATGAGGAAAGTCATGGCCAAGCAAACGCCGAGGCCGGCGAGAAGAAGCCACGCCGCCAGCAGCGCGAGGAGGCCGCCGCCCACGGCGAGGGCAAGGACTTCCAGGTCGACCCGGAGCCCGAGCAGGAGGCTGCGGAGCCCGAGCAGGAGCTCGAGGCTGCTACCGCCGCGCCGGCCAAGTCGCGCGCCAAGAAGTCGGCCGCCACGGCCGACGACGCCGCCTAGGCGTCTCCAGACACGCGTCGCAGAGCGGGTCCTGGCGGCAGCGCGCGTTAGCCGCTCGCGCCTCTGAAACGATGTGCGTTCGACCGGTCGTGAGCCGCTGGCCGCGGCATGGCGCGCGCTGCCGTCAGGGACAAGCGAGATCTGCTTTACTCACGACCCAGTTATGCCGAAGATGAAGACCCACTCTGGCGCCAAGAAGCGGTTCAAGCTGACCGCCAACGGCAAGGTCAAGGCGCGTCACGCCTTCTCCAGCCACATACTTGAGAAGAAGTCTCCGAAGTACAAGAGGAACCTGGCGAGCCCGCTGATCCTCTCTGACCATGACGCGCCCCGGGTCAAGACCCTGCTGGGAGCCAAGAAGTCATGAGCCGCGTAAAGCGTTCCGTCCACGCGCGCAAGAAGCGCCGCGAGACCTTGGCGATGACGAAGGGGATGCGCGGAAACGCATCCCGTCGCTATCGCGCCGCCAAGGAAGCCCTGCTGAAGGCGGATCAGTACCGCTACCGCGATCGCCGCAACCGCAAGCGCGACTTCCGTCGCCTGTGGATCACGCGCATCAACGCCGCTGCCCGCCTGAACGGCATGTCCTACTCGCAATTCATGCACGGACTCGAGCTGGCGAACGTCGAGCTCGACCGCAAGGTCCTGGCCGACATGGCCGTGCGCGACGCCGATACCTTCCGACGCTTTGCCGAGCGCGCCCGTGAGGCGCTGGCTGCCGGCTGAGCATCACCGGAAACCAGCACCGCCAAAGGGCGCCGCTCCGAGAGGACGGCGCCTTTTTTGTTTCCCGAGCGCCACTGAAATGACGATCACAAGTTCGCACAACGAAAAGCTGAAGACCCTCCGCAAGCTCCGCCAACGCCGGCGCGATCGCGAGCGGCTGGGGCAGTTCGTCGCCGAGGGCGAGGACCTGCTGGCGGCCGCCGACGCCGCCGGCTGGGTGCCGGTCGAGCGCTTCGCCATCAGCGGCAGCGGACTGCCCGGGACCGAGGTCGACCCGGAAGCGCTGAGGTCGGTCACGGAGCTCGCCTCCGGCACGCGTACGTTGGCGATCTACAACGAGCGCTGGGAGGCGGGGGTGGGCGGGACCCTATCTCGCCTCCTTCTCTACCTGCACGGGGTCAGCGATCCCGGCAACGTCGGCACCGTGCTGCGCTCCGCCGCAGCCTTCGGCGCAGGCTGCGTTGCACTCGGGCCCGGCAGCGCCGACCCGTTCGGCCCCAAGGCGGTGCGCGCCAGCATGGGGGCGATCTTTGCCGTGCCGGTCGCGCACGCGACGCCGCAGCAACTGCCGGGCACGACGCTCGCGCTCGACGCGAGGGCGCAGCGCACACTCGCGGAGGTCGCGGGCGAGCTGCCGGCCGACGCACCGGTGAGCCTGCTGATCGGTGCCGAGCGCGAGGGGCTGCCGGCCGAGGTGATCGCCGCCTGCGATCACACCGCTCGGATACAGATCACGACCGAGTCGCTGAACGCGGCCATCGCGGCGGCGGTCGCTCTCTACGAGCTAACTCGTAGGATCAGGCCCGCATGATCGTCGAGACAAGAATCAGCGAACTCCAAAGCGAGGGCGAGGCGGCGATCGCTGCCGCCGGCACCACCGCCGCGCTCGAGGACGTACGCGTCCGCTTCCTCGGCCGCAAAGCCGAGCTTCCCAACATGCTGCGCGGTGTCGCCGAGCTCCCACCGGAGCAGCGCGGCGCCGTCGGCAAGGCCGCCAACGAGGTGCGCAAGGCACTCGAGGCTCTGCTTGACGCGCGCGCCGGGCAGCTCGCCGTCAGCGAGCTCAACGCCCGCCTCGAGCAGGACCGTGTCGACGTGACGCTCCCCGCCGACCCACTGCCCGCGGTCGGGCGCCTGCACCTGATCACGCAGACGCGCCGTGAGATCGAGGACATCTTCATCGGCCTCGGCTACAACGTCGCCGAGGGCCCCGAGGTCGAGAACGTCTACTACAACTTCGACGCGCTCAACCACGACGCGCTACATCCGGCGCGCGCCCGGACCGACACCTTCTACCTGGCGGATGACGTGCTGCTGCGCACGCACACGAGCCCCATGCAGGTGCGCTCGATGGAGATGCAGAAGCCGCCGATCTTCCTGATCGTCCCCGGCCGCGTCTACCGGCGAGACTCGGACGTCACGCACACGCCGCAGTTCCATCAGATCGAGGGTCTGGCCGTCGATGAGGGCATCACACTCACCGATCTCAAGGGCACGCTGCTCGAGTTCGCGCGGGCGATCTTCGGACCCGAGCGCGAGATCCGGCTGCGCCCGCACTTCTTCCCGTTCACCGAGCCGAGCGTCGAGGTCGACGTGTCCTGCTTCAACTGCGCCGGCGGCTTCACCGCCGACGGCGAGCGCTGCGGTATCTGCAAGGGCACGGGCTGGCTCGAGATTCTCGGCTCCGGCATGGTCGATCCCAACGTGCTGCTGCACGTCAAGGACAACGGCTACGACCCCGAGCTCGTTCAGGGTTTCGCCTTCGGCATGGGGATCGAGCGGATCGCGATGCTCAAGCACGGCGTCTCCGACCTGCGCCTCTTCTATGACAACGACGTCCGCTTCCTGGAGCAGTTCGCATGAGAGTCCCGCTGGAATGGCTGCACGACTACTGCGAACCGCACGTGGACTCGCACACATTGGCTCAGCGCCTGGCGCTGACGGGCACCGAGGTCGAGCGCGTCGAGCATCACGGCGTCACCGCGGTCGAGAACTTCGTCGTCGGGCATGTGCTCGAGCGCAAGAAGCACCCCGACGCCGACCGCCTCAACGTCTGCATGGTCGACATCGGCGGCTCCACGCCGTCACAGATCGTCTGCGGCGCGCCCAACGTGGCAGCGGGCCAGACCGTCGGCGTCGCGCGGCCGGGCGCGGTCATGCCCGACGGCACCAAGCTGCGGGAGGCCAAGCTGCGCGGCGTCGCCTCGCAGGGCATGATCCTCTCCGAGCGCGAGCTGCAGCTGAGCGAGGACCACGTCGGGATCATGGTGCTCGAGGACGGGGTTACGCCCGGCACGGCGCTTGCCGATGTGGTGCAGATCTCGACCGACGTGCTGGTGCTCGAGATCACGCCCAACCGCCCCGACTGTCTCGGCATCTACGGTGTCGCCCGCGAGGTTGCCGCGACCACCGGCGCGCAGCTGAAGCCGGCGCCCTGGGAGCATGATCTGGGCAGCTTCGGCGCGCTCGAAGGGATCGAGATCACCAACGAGGCCGGCCGCGAGCTGTGCCCGCGCTTCACCGCGAGGATCCTCGACGGCGTCAGGATCGGGCCCAGCCCGCTGTGGCTGAAGGCGCGCCTGATGGCGGCCGGTCAGCGGCCGATCTCGAACATCGTCGACATCACCAACTACGTGATGCTGCTGACCGGGCAGCCGATGCACGCCTTCGACTATGAGCGTGTCGCCGGCCGCCGGCTGAACGTGCGCCGCGCCCGGGCCGGGGAGCAGCTCACGACGCTCGACGATCAGGTGCGCACGCTCGACGAGGACATCGTGCTGATCGAGGATGCCGATGGACCGACGTCGCTGGCCGGAGTGATGGGCGGCGCCCGCTCGGAGGTCTCCGGCGCGACCACCACCGTGCTCAGCGAGGTGGCGACCTGGAACGGCCCCAACATCCACGACACCGGTCTCAAGCTGACGCTGCGCAGTGAGGCGCTGGCGCGCAACGAGAAGGGGCTGCAGCCCGAGCAGACACTCTGGGCGCAGGCGATCGCGACCAAGCTGTTCATCGAGATCTGCGGCGCCAGCGTGCGTCCCGGCACGATCGACGTGGGCGGCCCCGGACCCGAGCCGATCAGCATCCGCCTGCGCGACGCGCGCGTCTCCGGGCTGCTCGGCGTCGCGATCGCACGCGAGCGCAGCCGGCAGCTGCTGCACTCGATCGGCTTCACCGCGACCGAGGCCGCCGACGGCCTCGATGTGACCGTGCCCGATTTCCGGCGCTCCGACATCACCCGTGAGGCGGACCTGATCGAGGAGGTCGCGCGGCTCGACGGTCTCGAGAATCTGCCCGCCACGCTGCCGACCTCGCACGCCGCCGTGGGACGGCTGACGGCTAGGCAGCGGCTGCGGCGCCGCGCCGAGGACTCGCTCTCCGGCCAGGGGCTGCATGAGATCGTCGGCTGGAGCTTCGCCGGCCCCGAGCTCGCCGGCAGGCTGATGCTCGAGTCCAGCGGCCAGCTGACGCTCGCCAATCCAATGTCGTCTGAGCAGTCGCAGCTGCGCACGACGCTGCTCGGCTCGCTGCTCGACGTGGCAGCGCGTAACCGCGCCCGCGGCGCCGATGCAATCGCGATCTTCGAGTCGGGAGCCGTCTACCGGGCCGAGTCGGTCAGCGCCGACGCGCTGCCCGAGGAGCCGCATCATCTGGGTGCGCTGCTGACAGGTCCGGTGCGGGCGCGGACGTGGCGTGATCAGCGTCCGCCGCAGGCCGACTTCTTCGCGGCCAAGGGCGTGCTCAGCGGGTTGCTGAGGACCCTCGGTCTCGACTGGGAGGTGCGTGGTGGAGAGCCCGCACCGTTCCTGCACCCGGGTCGCGCCGCCACTGTGCTGGTTGACGGGCAGGAGGTCGGCTGGCTGGGGGAGATCCATCCGGCCGTCGCCTCCCGCTGGGACCTCGATGGCACCGTCGCCGGGTTCGAGCTCAGCCTCTCGGCGATCACTCCGCCCGAAGCGGTGAAGTTCCGCGACCTCGTCAGCTTCCCCGCGGTGCACGAGGATCTCGCGATTATCGTCGACGAGGCCGTGACCGCGAGCGAGCTGCTCCGTGTGGTCCGCGAGTCGGGATCGCCGCTGGTCCGGGAGGTCGAGGTTTTCGACGTCTACCGCGACGAGCAGCGGCTCGGCGCCGGCAGCAAGTCGGTGGCCGTACGCCTCAGCTACCGCGCCGCCGACCGCACGCTGACCGACGACGAGGTCGCGCGCCAGCGCCAGTTCATCGTCAATGCGCTCGCGCACGAGCTCGGGGGAGCGATCCGTGCCGGCGACTAGCCGTTTCACGGTCGCCGTCTTCGGTGCCGCCGGCTACGCCGGCTCGCTGGCCGCGCGGCTGCTGCACAACCACCCGAGCTTTGATCTGCGCTGGGTGACCGCGCGCAGCGACGTCGGGCGGCGCGTGGACGACGTCTACCCGCATCACCGCGTGCCGCTGGTGCTGGAGGAGGCCGACATAGAGCGTCACGGCGATGTCGACGCGGCGGTCGTCGCCTACCCGCACGGAGCCTCGGCGCCGTTCGTGGCGCAGCTCCGCGCCCGCGGCGTAAAGGTCGTGGATCTGAGCGCGGACTTCCGCCTGCGGGACGTCGAGACCTACGAGCAGTGGTACCGCCCGCATCCCGAGCCTGAGCTGATCGCGAACGCCGTCTACGGGCTGCCCGAGCTCTACCGCGATCAGATCGCCGGCGCCGAGCTGGTCGCCAACCCGGGCTGCTATCCGACGGCGACGATCCTCGCGCTGGCGCCGCTGGCGCGCGCCGGCGTGATTGCCGATGCCGTGATCGACGCCAAGTCAGGCGTCTCCGGCGCCGGACGCGCGGCCAACGACAAGACCCACTTCGTCGCCGTCGATGAGAACGTCAACGCCTACGGCGTGCCGCGCCACCGGCACACGCCGGAGATCGAGCAGGAGCTGGCGGCGCTCGGCAACGACGTCATGATCACCTTCACGCCGCATCTGCTGCCGCTCGATCAGGGCGAGCTCGTCTCCTGCTACGTGACGCTTGGTGACCCGACCGTCAGCACCGGTGAGCTCGAGGCGCTCTACCACGACGCCTACGACCGCGAGCGCTTCATCGAGCTCGTGCAGGAGCCGGCCGGGGTGCGAGCCGTGCGTGAGACCAACATCTGCCGGATCTCGCTGCACCGCGACGAGCGCACCGGGCGCGCGATCGTGTTCGGCGCGATCGACAACCTCTGGAAGGGCACGGCCTCCGAGGCCGTGCAGAACCTGAACCTGATGTTCGGCCTGCCCGAGGACGCCGGGATCGCGGCATGAGCGAGGGCTCGTTCTTCAGCTCGCGCTGGATTCCATGCCCGGAGAACGTCTCCGAGGCAAGCGACGGCGGACTGCCCAAGGGCTTCCGTGCCGCCGGTGGCGCCTGCGGCGTCAAGGCAGACGGGGCCAGGGATGTCGCGCTGATCGTCTCCGATGCACCCGAGACCACCAGCGCGGCGCGCTTCAGCCGCTCGGGCGCCCAATCGGCACCGGTCCTGTATAGCCGCCAGGAGTCGAAGCTGTGGGCGATCCGTGCGGTGGTGGTGAACTCGGGCAACGCCAACGCGGCCACGGGGCAGCGTGGGATCGACGATGCGGCGGCGATGTGCGCCGCCGCGGCGCTCGCCGCCGGCGTCGACGCCCATCAGGTCGCCGTCGCCTCGACCGGGGTGATCGGCGTGCCGCTCCCGATCGCCAGGATCACCAGCGGGATCGCCGCGCTCGGCAGCGAACTGCGCGCCGATGGCGCCAGTGACTTCGCCGAGGCGATCCGCACGACCGACGCGTTCTCCAAGCAGGTGACGCTCGACCTCGCGCTCGACGCCGGGACCGTGCGGCTCAGCGTGCAGGCCAAGGGCGCCGGGATGATCTCGCCGAACTTCGCCACGCTGCTGGTCTTCGTCCAGACCGATGCCGTGCTCGAGGCCGACGAGGCCGATCTGCTGCTGTCGGTCTGCACCAAGCGCTCGTTCGACCGCATCAGCGTGGACGGCCAGCTCTCAACCTCGGACACGATCGTGCTGCAGGCCTCGGGCGCCTCGGGCGTGCGGATTGAGCCCAAGACCGCCGATGAGCGGCTGTTCGGCGAGGCGCTCGATGCCGCCCTGCGGCAGGTCGCGCTGCTGGTGGCCAGGGACGGCGAGGGCGCCCGCCGCGTTGGACGCGTCGTCGTCAAGGGCGGCGACCAGCACCTGTGCGAGCGCGTCGCCCACGCGATCGGCGACTCACCGCTGGTCAAGACCGCGCTCTATGGCGGCGACCCGAACTGGGGCAGGATCATCCAGGCGGTGGGGGCGGCCCTGCCCGTCGGCGTTGTGGGCAGCAACAGATTCGCGCCGCTGCACGTCGACATCTCGATCGAGGACATTGTCGTCTGCGTCAACGGCAGCTACGTTGAGCACGACGAGCGGGCGCTGGCGCACGCCGTCAAACGCGACGAGGTCGAATACGAGGTCGTGCTTCCCGGCGATGGCGCCGAGGTAGAGCGCTACTTCTCCGACCTCGGGCACGAGTACGTGACCATCAACGCGGAGTACACCACGTGAGCGAATCCGAACTGGGCTCCGAGCCGACCGCAGTCGAGGCGCCGGTGCGCACTCAGCGCGACGTCGTCACGCTGCTCGAGGCGCTGCCCTACATCCGCGAGTTCCACGGCCGCACGGTCGTGATCAAGTACGGCGGCGCGGCGATGACCGATCCCGCGCTCAAGCACGAGTTCGCGCGCGACGTCGCGCTGCTCAAGTACGTTGGCATCAACCCCGTGATCGTCCACGGCGGCGGAGCCGAGATCACCTCCTACATGGAGCGCCTCGATCTGCCTGTGAGGTTCGTCGACGGGCTGCGCGTCTCCGACGCCGAGACCGTGAAGCTGGCGAAGATGGTGCTGGTCGGCAAGGTCAACAAGGACATCGTGCTGCTGCTGGCCCGCCACGGGCAGCCGGCCGTCGGGCTCAGCGGTGACGACGGATTGCTATTCCGCTGCAGCCGCCGGGCGGCCCCCAGCGGCCAGGACATCGGCTTCGTGGGCCGCATCGACCGCGTCAACATCGGCGTGCTGACACACGTCGCCGAGGACTACATCCCGGTCGTCGCCAGCGTCGGCGCCGACGAGGAGGGCAACTCCTACAACATCAACGCCGACGACGCCGCGGCCGCGGTGGCCGCCGCGCTCGGCGCCTACAAGGCGATGTTCCTGACCGACGTGGCAGGCTGGTTCAAGGACAGGGACGACCCCGAGACGCTCATCGCCGAGGCGACAACCTCGGAACTGCGGGCGGCGCTGGCCGGCGTCAGCGGCGGCATGCGCCCCAAGCTCGCCGCCTGCCTGCACGCGGTCGAGCGCGGTGTGCCGAGCGCAGTGATCGTCGACGGACGCGTCCCGCACTCGCTGCTGCTCGAGCTCTTCACCAACGAGGGGCAGGGAACGATGATCATTCCGGATCCGTCGCCCGCGTCGCCCCCGGAGGGCGGTACCCCGCTCGAGCAAACTGATAATGATTCTGATTCTCATTATCGTTTTGACGCGGAGGGGTAAGGGCTGATGCCGCCCCGCAACGACCTGCACACGCCGCCCACCGACCTGCACACGCCGCGGAGCGACATCCACACGCCGTTGAGCGAGCTTCAGGCGCTCGAGCGCCGGGCCGTGATCGGGACCTACGTGCGCAACCCCGTGCAGTTCGTGCGCGGGGAGGGGGTCCAGCTCTGGGACGAGCACGGCAACGAGTACCTGGACTTCCTGGCCGGGATCTCCGTGCTGAACGTCGGGCACTGTCACCCGCGCGTCGTTACCGCGATCCAGCAGCAGGCGGCGAGGCTCACGCACGTCTCGAACCTCTACTACACCGAGCAGGCGATGCGGCTCTCGGCGGCGCTCTCGGAGGGCTCGCTGGGTGGCAAGGTGTTCCTCTGCAACTCCGGCGCCGAGGCCAACGAGGCCGCGATCAAGCTCGCCCGCCGTCACCGTGCGGCCGGCGAGATCGTGGTGCTGCGCGACGCCTTCCATGGGCGCACATACGGATCGCTTTCGGCCACCCCGCAGGAGGCCAAGCAGGCGCCGTTTGCGCCGCTGGTGCCCGGCTTTGTGGTGTGTGAGAAGCAGGCGGGCGCGATCGACGCCGCAGTCGGGCCCAACACGGCGGCGGTGCTGCTCGAGCCGATCCAGGGCGAGGGCGGCGTGCTGCCGCTCTCCGAGGAGCTGCTGCAGGCGGCGCGCGCGGCCTGCGACCGCGAGGGTGCGGTCCTGATCTTCGATGAGATCCAGACCGGGATGGGCCGCACCGGCACGCTCTGGGCCTACGAGCAGACGGGCGTGCTGCCCGACGCGATCACCAGTGCCAAGGCGCTCGGTGGCGGCCTGCCGATCGGCGCCCTGATCACCGGCGAGAAGCTCGCCGACAGCTTCCAGCCCGGCGACCACGGCTCGACCTTCGCCGGCGGTCCGGTGGCCTGCGCGGCGGCACTGGTCGCGCTCGAGATCTGTTCGGAGCCCGAGCTGCTGGCGCACGTCACCGCGATGGGCGAGCGCTTCGCGGCGGCACTCGAGGAGCTCCCGTACGTAGCCTCGGTGCGCGGTCGTGGCTTGCTGCTGGGGGCTGAGGTGCGCGCCGACGTCTCGGCGATCGAGATCGCCCGCCGGGCGCTGCTCGAGCAGCGGCTCGTGATTAACGCCACCGGCCCGTCGAGCCTGCGATTGGAGCCGCCCCTGATCGTCACCGAAGCCCAGATCGACGAGGCGGTCGCCCGCCTGTCGCGACTGCACCCGTGAGCGGCCGCGGCGAACTGGTCACGTTCGTCTCGCCGCTCGAGGGAGTGCGCTCCGCGCTTGCGGGGGAATACACGGCGCTCGGCAGCGCTGGGGCGGGGATCGCGGTACGCGACACCCTCGACAAGCTGGTCTGCCGGATCACCGTCGTGGACGTTCCCGGCGAGAGCTTCTGGCTGAGGCTCGCGCCGCTGCGGGGCTACCGGGACGACGCCGAACGCATCACGCGGCTGCTGCTGGCGGCCGGGTTCATCTCCGAGGAGGGCTGGAAGAGCGCGCGCGTGAGGATGAGCGCCGACGAGCGCGGCGACGTGGCCGCCGCGCGCGTGCTGCTGCGCCTGCAGCAGATCCAGGATCAGAACCTCCCGGGGGTGCTGGCCGACGCCAACGCCGAGTTCCTGCATGACTACCGCGTCGCGATCCGCCGCACCCGCTCGGTCCTGCGCGAGCTGCGCGGCATCTTCGACCCCGAGGAACTCGAGTGCGTGTGCGCATCGTTCAAGTGGCTCCAGGAGCAGACCGGTCCCACCCGCGACCTCGACGTCTACCTGCAGGAGTTCGAAGAGCTGCGCGCGCTCGCTCCGGCGACCGCGCACGCCGACCTCGCGCCGATCGAGCCGTTGTTACGTGAGCGCCGGCACCGCACCCGCCGGGCGATGGAGCAGGCGCTGACCAGCGAGCGGGCGCTGACGCTGCGGGCCGAGTGGCTGGAGATCCTGCAGGTGCTGGTGCTCGAGGACCAGGCCGCGCGTCCCGACGCCGCCCGCCCGATCGGCCAGCTGGCTGCGCGGCGGATCCGCAAGCTCCATCGCAAGATGGTGAGGATGGGCCGGGCGATCACCGCCACCTCGGATCCAGACGAGTACCACGAGCTGCGCAAGAAGGGCAAGGAGCTCCGCTACCTGCTCGAGCTGTTCGGCACGCCGCTGCTGGATCCTGCGGTGGTCGCGCCGATGGTCGGCGCGCTGAAGGGGCTGCAGGACGTGCTCGGACGCCACCAGGACCGCGAGGTTCAGATCAAGATGCTGCGGGAGCTCGGCCACGAGCTCGTCACACATCCCGGTGCGGCGCAGGCGCTGATGGCGATCGGCACGCTGATCGATCGGCTCGAGGCCGATGCCGCGCAGGCGCGAGGCCGGTTCGCGGCATCCTTTGCCGAGTTCGCATCCGAGGCACAATGCAAGCTCGTGAGCACGTCATTCAGCTGATTGGCGCCCATGGCCATGTCCAAGCGCAACACCAGAGTCATCGCGACTTACAACATCAAGGGCGGCGTGGGGAAGACCTCCGCCGCCGTGAACCTCGCCTACCTGGCCTCCCAGGCAGGTCACCCGACGCTGCTCTGGGACCTCGACCCGCAGGCCGCGAGCACCTATCTCTTCCGCGTCCGGCCGAAGGTCAAGGGTGGCGGCCGCGGGCTGCTGCGCAAGCGCGGCCAGGCGGCGGAGCACATCAAGGCCACGGACCATGACAACCTCGAGCTGCTGCCGGCCGACTTCTCCTACCGGCACCTGGATCTGGCACTCGACCAGTTCAAGAAGCCGGCGGCGCGCCTGCGCAAGGTGCTTGCGCCGTTGCGCGACGACTACGACTACATCTTCCTCGACTGCCCGCCGAGCATCTCGCTCGTCTCGGAGGCGGTCTTCGAGGCCGCTGACGCGCTACTGGTGCCGGTGATCCCGGCGACGTTGTCCTCGCGCGCCTACGAGCAGCTCGAGGAGCTCGCGCGGGGCGGCAAGGTCGGACGCCGGGGCAGCACCGCGATCTTCGCGTTCTTCTCGATGGCCGACGTCAGCAAGCAGCTGCATCTGCAGATCATGGGCCGCCTGCGCAAGATTGAGCACCTGACCGTGCTCGGCGCTGCGATCCCCACCTCCGACGCGGTCGAGATGATGGGGGAGGAGCGCAACCCAGTCGCGGTCTTCGCATCCGCGAGCGCGGCCGCGGTCTCCTACGCAGCGCTGTGGTCGGAGATCGAGCGGCGCCTGGGCTCCGGCGCCATATCGACCTGAGGATCGGTCTCCAGTGGACTCACTTGTCAGGTATCGCGCCTGGGTTGTGATGGGCGTGGTGTTCGTCGTCGTGGTGCTCGCCGTGAGCCTTGCTCCCAAGAAGACCCAGACGCCCACGGGTGCCGACCGCCCGCGCGTCGTCTTCGGCTCGCAGGTGCAGGCGCCGAGCGCGACGAGCCGGCTGATCTACACCAACGGCTGGAAGGCGACCAGCGCTCAGCAGTCGATCGGCGTCTTCGCCGGCCGCCAGAGCGCCAGTCCGCGCAACGGCCTGTTCGTGATCCTGCGCCAGGCCCGCAACGGTCACCGGCGGCTTGTGGATGTTGTCGTGCGCGGCAGCGGCAGCGTGACGCTGCTGCGTCCGACCACGCCGGCAAGCGAGCAGCAGGCCTTCACCGAAACGCTCCACTTCATCACCGCCAACGGCGCGACTGGCACATTGGATCTGAGCGGCGACAGCGTCAAGCTCGGCGACTGAGTCGCGCCGAGCTGAGCTCCGCCGGAATCGCATCGTCGCGGCCGGCGACGATCGCCTCGGCCAGCAGCCGCCCGGAGGCGGCGCCCAGCGACATCCCACGGCCGCCGTGGCCGGAGGCGAGCCACAGGTGCTCCTGCCCGGGGACCCGCCCGAGGATCGGGCGGTTGTCAAAGGCCTTTGGCCGGGCGCAGACGAGCGTGCCGCGGACCGGAGCGCCGGCGATCGCCGGCACGTAACGCGCCCCCTGCTCGAGCAGCCGTGGGGTCCAGTCCTCGGCGCGTGGCTCGGGACCGTCGAGCAGCGTGGAGCCGACGGCCAGCCAACTCGGACTGTCAAGCAGCGTGAAGGGCGAGACGTGTTCGATCCTGCCGGTCGTCAGGCCGCGCGTGACCGTCCCCTCGATGATCGGGTGGCGCGGACGCTGCGGGAGCTCGATCTGGACGATCACGCCCCACAGCGGCTTGACGGTATCGGCAGGCACGAGGCCACCCAGCACCTGGGAGCTGGCCGCGCCGGCGGCCACGACGACATCGCTCGAGGACCTGCGCAGCGCGTCGAGATCGACCGGCTCGCCGAGCACGAAGTCGGCCCCGGCCACGAGCGCCGACGCGGCGACCCCCTTGGTGGCGTCGACCGGGCTGATCGGGTAGCCCGTGTTCAGCATGCAGCCCCAGAAGCCGTCCGCCAGCAGCGGCTCCTCGGCGCGGGTCTGCTCCGGGGTCATGAATGCCGCGTCGAGCCCGCGGAACCGCGAGTAGTGCGCGACGAGCTCACGGGCCGCCGGCTCGTCGGGCGCCAGCAGCAGCGCTCCTACCGGCCTTGCGGGCATCTTGTCGCCGAGCACCTCACGCAGGAACGCGACGCTCTCATCGAACAGCGCTATCGAGGGCTGGTCATAGGGGTGCTCGACGATCCCGTTGTTGCGCCCCGAGGCGCCGGCCGCGAGCCCCACGGTGTCGTGGACCGTGACCTTGATGCCCGCATGGGCGAGGAAATAAGCCGTTGAGCAGCCGACGATCCCGGCCCCGATGATTGCGACGTCTCCTGCCATCGCCCGCGAGACTACGCTAAGAGTGTGTCGACAGCCCCACTAGCAAACTTTGATCCGAGGGCGATCAACGCCTTCCAGTTCACCTACCGCAGCCTGCAGCCCGACGGGCTGGTGCGGCTCGGCTATGCCCTCGACGACATCGAGTTCGAGGAGACCTTTCAGCTACCCGCGCCGAGGTTCAGGGGCGCCTTCGCCGTCGAGGGCCTGCTCGACCTTCTGCACTGGGTCGCCGGGGTCAGCTATTTCAAGGCCGCGATCCCCCGGCACCTCGTGTGCGAGACCGGCGCGCCGCCGCCGGCCGCCGAGCGCCTGCTCTCGGCGCTCTACTCCGAGGGGCTCGGCGAGTTCGCCGTGGTCAACCGGCTCGAGCGGCTGCCCGACCCGCAGTTCCCACGCGGGGTCGAATCGATCGTCGAGAACGACACCAGCGCACCGACCTCACTGCTCGTGCCGGTCGGCGGCGGCAAGGACTCGGCCGTCGCGGTCGAGATCGCGCGCCGCAGCGGACTCGAGACGACGCTGTTCTCGGTCGGTGACGCGCTGCCGATCAGCGCCACCGCCAACATCGCCGCGCTGCCGCGGCACCTGGTCAAGCGCACGATCGACCCTCGGCTGATCGAGCTGAACGAACGCGGCGCGCTCAACGGCCACGTTCCGATCACCGCGATCGTCAGCTGCGTGGCGCTGCTGACGGCTGCAACCCAGGGGATCGACGCCGTGCTGATGGCCAACGAGCGCAGCGCCTCGGCCGCCAATCTCATGTGGAAGGGGATCGAGGTCAACCATCAGTTCTCCAAGAGCCGCCGTGCCGAGCGGCTGCTCGCCGACGCCGTCGCCGAGATCGAGGGCGCGCCGCAGATCTTCTCGATCCTGCGCCCCGCCTCGGAGCTCGCCATCGCCCGCGCCTTTGCCAGGCTCGAGCACTACCACCCGGTCTTCACGAGCTGCAACCGGGTCTTCCGCCTGGACCCCGACCAACGGCTCGGCTCCTGGTGTTGTGACTGCGATAAGTGCCGCTTCGTGTTCCTGATCCTGGCGCCGTTCGTGACGCCCGAGCAGCTGACAGAGATATTCGGCAAGGACCTGCTCGCAGACGACGCGCAGTACGACGGCTTCGCACTGCTAACCGCGACCGGGGGCGAGAAGCCGTTCGAGTGCGTGGGCGAGGTGCAGGAGTGCCTGGCGGCGATCGAGATCCTCAGCAAGCACGCGCTCTGGCAGGACCACGCGGTCGTCAGGCGCCTCGCCGAGGAGGTCCTTGCCGAGCACGGCGGCGTCGGCGAGGCGGAGATGAGCGCGCACTTCGCCCTCAGCGAGGACCACGACATCCCGGAGACGCTGCTGCAACAGGTCCGTGAGATTCTCGGAGCTTGACGGAAGGCAAGTCGCGCTCTGGGGGCTCGGGCGCGAGACCAACGCGCTGCGCGCCCAGCTCGAGCGGCGCCTGCCACGGACACGAATCAGCGCGGTGCTCGACGACGCGACGCCCGCACAGGAGGCGCGCGATGCGCTCGCGCAGGCCGACGTGCTGGTCCGCTCGCCCGGCGTCTCGCTCTACAAGCCGCTGATCCAGGAGGCGATCGCGGCCGGCACGACCGTCACGACCGCCACCGGCCTGTGGCTGGCGCAGCGCGGCGGCGAGCACGTGATCGGCGTCACCGGCACCAAGGGCAAGAGCACCACTGCGACCGTGATCGCCTACCTGCTCGGCCAGGTGATGCCGGTCGAGCTGGCCGGCAACATCGGCCGCCCCGTGATCGACCTGCTCGACACACCGGGCGATACGTGGGTCGTCTGTGAGCTCTCGAGCTACCAGATCGCCGATCTCACCGTCGGCCCCGAGGTCGCGGTGCTGACCAACCTCTCGCGCGAGCACACCGACTGGCA
>DASZMI010000100.1:0-9839 GCA_035551915.1 Solirubrobacteraceae bacterium
CGGGCGGGCCCAAATCAAGCGCTACGAGCACGGCTCGCGCGTCCCCGGATGGGACGAGGCGGTCGACCTCACCAAGGCGCCCGCGACCATCCCGGACCCGGCGCTGACGCCGGTACCCGAGGAGCTGCGCGCCGCGATCGAGGCCGAGATGGCCAAGTACCCGGACTCGAAGTCGGCGTCGATCCCCTCCCTGCACCTCGCGCAGAAGCACCACGGCTGGTGCTCACCGGAGGCGATCGCGCAGGTGGCCTGCGTGATGCGCCTGACGCCCGCCTACCTGACCTCGGTGGCGAGCTTCTACGACATGTTCTATCTGCGGCCCAAGCCCGTCAACGACGTCTTCGTCTGCACCAACATCACCTGCTCGCTGCTCGGCGCCGACGAGCTGATCGCGCACATGACAGAGGTCGCCGAGGGTCGCGACATCTCGGTACGCGGCTTCGAATGCCTCGGCGCCTGCGACATCGCGCCGATGGCATCGGTCAACGGCGAGTACGTCGGACCGCTCAATCTCGACGACTGCTCGGTGATCGTCGAGGACATCGAGGCCGGCCGCCCGGTGCTCGAGCACAAGCAGCTGCGCCGTCGCGCGGTCGCCGACGCCAGGGGCCGCGTCGAGGGCTTTGACGGAATCGCGCCGGTTGGACAGGAAGGGAACTGACAGCCATGCCCCATCTTCTCTTTGACCGAATCGACGAGCCCGGCCTGGATACGCTGCCCGTGTACGAGCGTCGCGGCGGCTACGGCGCGCTGCGGAAAGCGATCGGGATCCCGCCCGAGGCGGTCATCGAAGAGATCAAGCAGTCGGCGATCCGCGGACGCGGGGGCGCCGGCTTCCAGATGGGCATGAAGGCCTCGTTCCTGCCGAAGGGCGACATGGCCAAGTACCTGGTCTGCAACGCCGACGAATCCGAGCCCGGCACCTTCAAGGACCGCGAGCTGATGCAGAAGTCCCCGCACACGCTGATCGAGGGGATGATCATCACCACCTACGCGACCGGGATCCATCACGCCTTCATCTACATCCGCGGCGAGTACCAGCTGCAGGCCGACATCCTCGATGCGGCGGTGGCCGAGGCCGAGGCGGCCGGCTACCTGGGCGAGGACATCCTCGGCTCGGGTCACTGGCTGAAGCTGGTCGTGCATCGCGGCGCCGGCGCCTACATCTGCGGTGAGGAGACGGGGCTGCTTGACTCGCTCGAGGGCAAGCGCGGCAACCCGCGGCTGAAGCCGCCGTTCCCGGCGATCGAGGGCCTCTACGCCGGCCCGACGCTGGTCAACAACGTCGAGACGCTCGGCACGGTTCCGGCGATCATCAACATGGGCGGCACCGAGTACGCCAAGCTCGGCAGCAAGGGCTCGACCGGCACCAAGCTGATCTCGGTCTCCGGCGATGTGCAGCGTCCTGGCAACTATGAGATCGAGCTCGGCACCTCCAGCCGCGACATCATCTACGGCCTCTGCGGCGGTCCCAGGGAGGGCCACAAGGTCAAGATGTGGTTTCCCGGCGGCTCCAGCTCACCGGTGCTGCTCGAGTCCGACCTCGACCTCGCCTACGACTTCGACACGCTCGCCAAGGCCGGCTCGATGCTCGGCTCCGGCGCGATCATCGTCGTCGACGACAGCCATTCGGCCTTCGAGGTGGCACAGAAGGTCGTCAAGTTCTATGCGCACGAGTCGTGCGGCAAGTGCGTGCCCTGCCGCGAGGGCACCAACTGGACCCACAAGTTCCTGGCCCGGATCGAGTCGGGCGAGGCCACGCCGATGGATCTTGACATCCTGGCCTCCGTGCAGACCCAGATCATCGGCAACTGCCTGTGCGTCCTCGGTGACGCGATGGCGATGCCGGTCGGCTCGATCGTCGCGAAGTTCCGCGACGAGCTGGAAGAAGAAATCGAGGCCGCGCGCGAGCGCGCCAACGCACCCGTCTATGCCACGGCCTGAACAGAAACTCATAAACCTCACGATCGACGGTCGCGAGGTCCAGGCCGTCGAGGGCTCGATGCTGATCGACGCCGCCAAGGCCAACGACGTCGAGATCCCCTTCTTCTGTTACGAGCCGAAGCTCGGCCAGCCGGTCGGTGCCTGCCGCCAATGCCTGGTCGAGATCGAGGGCATCCCCAAGCTCCAGACCTCGTGCTCGACGCCCGTCCGTGACGGCATGGTCGTCAATACGCAGCTGGAGCGCGTCAAGGACGCGCAGAACGCGATCGTCGAGTTCCTGCTGGTCAACCACCCGCTCGACTGCCCGGTCTGCGACAAGGGCGGCGAGTGCCCGCTGCAGGACATCACCTTCGGCTGGGGCAAGGGCCGCAGCCGCGTGATCGAGCCCAAGCGCCACTTCGTAAAGCCGCTGGCGCTCTCGCCGCTGATCGCGATCGACCGCGAGCGCTGCATCCTCTGCTATCGCTGCGTGCGCTTCAGCCAGGAGATCGCCGAGGACTGGCAGCTGATCTTCGCCGAGCGCGGATCGCACACCTTCGTGGGCACGCACGACGGCCACCCATACGTGGCGCCCTTCAGCGGCAACATCATCGAGCTCTGCCCGGTCGGCGCGCTGACCTCGCAGCCCTACCGCTTCCGGGCGCGACCCTGGGACATCGAGGGCGCAGGCGGCATCTGCACGCTCTGCCCGTCGCAGTGCAACGTCGAGTTCACGGTGCGCGACGACAAGGTCATGCGCGTGCTCTCGCGCGAGAACCCCGGCGTCGACGACGGCTGGCTCTGCGACAAGGGCCGCTTCGCCTTCCAGGCGATCCACGTCGATGAGCGCATCACCACGCCGCTGGTCCGCGACGAGAGCGGCGAACTGCGCCCGGCCAGCTGGGAGGAGGCGCTGCAGGCAGCCCGTGCGATCGCCGGCCACCATGGCCGTGCCGCGGCGCTGGTCGGAGGTCAGTCCAGCAACGAGGAAGCCTTCATGCTGGGCCGCATAATGCGCGAGGGGCTCGGCTCAAACGACATCGACTCGCGATTTGGTCCCGCCACCCACCCCCACCAGACCAGCGTCGACCTCAACATCGCCCGTGCGCTCGCCGCGCCGGCGCTACAGGCGAACGTTCAGGATCTGGAATTCGCCCACACGCTGCTGGTGCTCGGCACCGAGCCGCTCGACGACTCGCCGATCCTCGATCTGCGCATCCGCAAGGGCGTGCGCCGCAACGGCGTCAAGCTCGCGATCGCCAGTGCCCGCCCGAGCACGCTCGATCCGAACTCCGAGCTCTCGATCCGCTACGCGCCGGGCGCTGAGCTGGAGTTCCTCTCGGGCCTCGAGTGGGCCTTCGAGCACCCCGGCTCGGGCCCGACCCACGAGCTCGCGCAGATGTTGCGCGACGGTGGTGAGGACGTCGTCATCCTCTGGGGCGAGGCGCTGCCCGCCGCGGCGCTCGCCACGCTGCTGCGCATCGCCGACAAGCTTGGACTGGCCGGCCGCGACGGCGCCGGCCTGCTCGAGATCCCCTCGGGCACGAACAGCCGCGGCATCCGCGAGGCCGGTGCGCTGCCCAACGCGGGGCCGGGTTATTCCGAGGTGCCGACCGGCCGCAGCGCCGCCGAGATCGCCCGGGCGGCCCTCGACGGTGAGGTCACCGCGCTCTATCTCTTCCAAGTCGATCCCGTGCGTGAGCTCCCGGGCCGTGCCACCTGGGAGCAGGCACTGGCCAGGGCGAGTGTCGTCGTCGCTCACGCCTCGGTGCTGACAGAGGGCGTCGCCGCGCACGCGAGCGTCGTCTTCCCGGCCGAGTCGAGCGCCGAGAAGGAGGGCACGATCGTGCACCCCGACGGCCGCCTGCAGCGTCTGCGCTCGGCGATCAAGCGCCCGGGCCAGGTGCGGGCGGGCTGGCAGGTGCTGGCCGATGTCGCCAGGGCAACCAGCGTCGAGCTCGGCGTGCTGACCGCCGGCATGGCGTTCAAGCAGTTGACTGTGGCCGTCCCCTTCTACGCCGGGCTGACGCTCGAGGGCATCGGCGGGCGCGGCCAGCGCTGGCCCGAGACCGCGGCCGCCGCGGCGATGCCGCCCGGATCGGTGCCCGCTTCAGTGACGCCACTGGCCAGCGGGCCAGTGGCGGAAGGAAAGGATGGATCGCTGAGAGTCGGCACCTACCGCTCGATCTGGGCCTCGCCCGAGGTCGAGATCTCGCCGGCGCTGGCGTTCACCGTCGCCGAGCAGCTGGTCGAGCTTTCGCCGCAGGACGCGCTGCGGCTGGGGATCGAGCAGGGCGCGGCGGTGCAGGTCGCACAGAACGGCACCCGCCTGGCGGGGCACGCCGCGATCCGCACCGGCGTTCCGGTCGGCTCGGCCTTCCTGGCCGCCGGGATTGCCCAGGACTCGGCCAACGCGCTGACTGAAATCCTGGTGGAGGTCGTAAAGGCGTGAGCACGATCGCCGCCGTCAGCTACTTCGAACCGTGGTGGATCCAGATCGTCAAGGCGATCCTGATCTTCGCGGTGATCTTCGGCGTGCTGCCGATCCTGACCGTCTACGAGCGCAAGCTGCTCGGCCGCTTCCAGCACCGCTATGGCCCCAACCGCGTCGGTCCCTACGGTCTCATGCAGCCGCTCGCCGAGATCGTCAAGTTCGCTCGCAAGGAGGCGTTCCGCCCGACGACGTCGGTCGGCTTCCTCTTCCACCTGGCGCCGGCGCTCTCGATCCTGACCGCGGTCGGCGGCCTTGCCCTGATCCCGTGGGGCGGCGTGCAGAACATCCTCGGCACCAACGTCGGCCTGTACGGCATCGACGTCTCGGTCGGACCGCTGTACGTGTTCGCGCTCGGCGGCATCTCCTTCTACGGGATCCTGCTCGGCGGCTGGGCCTCGGGCTCGAAGTACTCGTTCCTCGGGTCGATGCGCGCCGCCGCGCAGCTGATCTCCTATGAGGTCTCGCAGGGGCTGGCGCTGGTTGGCGTGCTGATCACCGCGCAGACGCTCTCGCTGACCGGGATCGTCAACGCGCAGCGCGGCATCTGGTATTTCATCCCGCAGCTCTGCGGCTTCCTGATCTTCATGGTGGCGTCGTTCGCCGAGACCAACCGCGCGCCGTTCGACCTCGTCGAGGCCGACGCCGAGCTGGTCGGTGGCTACTTCACCGAGTACGGCGGCACCCCGTTCGTGGCTTACCTGTTCGCCGAGTACGTGAACATGATGGTCGTCTCGGCGATGGCCGCGACACTGTTCCTCGGCGGCTGGCTGTTGCCCTTCGGGATCCATCCTCCCGGTTGGGTCGACCCGTTCGTGGTGGTCGCCAAGATGATGATCTTCATGACCCTGTTCATCTGGATCCGCGCGACGTTGCCGCGTCTGCGCTACGACCAGCTGATGTCGTTCGGCTGGAAGATCCTGCTTCCACTGGCCACCCTCAACCTGCTCGTGACCGCGATCATCGTGGTCGCCTAGAGGAACCTGCTCATGGCTTACGACCCCGGCTCAGACGTGATCGAAGTAGTCCGACACCCGCCGCGCAACGCGGCGGCCAGCACCTATCGCATCTTCGGTGAGACGCTGCGCGGCATGAAGACGACGCTCGCGCGCGTCGTCGAGGGCCCGTTGACGATCCAGTACCCGGAGGAGAAGACGCCGGTTTACCCGCGCTTCCGTGGGCGCCACAAGCTGCACCGCTTCGAAGACTCAGGCCTCGAGAAGTGCGTCGGCTGCTCGCTCTGCGCCGCCGCCTGCCCGGCCGACTGCATCCGCGTGGTCTCGGCCGAGAACTCGCCCGAGACGCGCATCTCCGCCGGTGAGCGCTACGCGGCTGTGTACGAGATCAACCTCAGCCGTTGCATCTTCTGCGGTTACTGCGAGATCGCGTGCCCGTTCGACGCGATCACGATGGGTCACGACTACGAGATGTCCGACTACACCCGCTCCGACCTGATCTTCACCAAGGAGATGCTGCTGGCGGAGCCACTCGAGCGCACTCCGCTGAGGACGGAAGGGGAGTAGCCGAGGTCGCTCATGTCCGCGGTCCTGTTCTTCATAGCGGCGATCATCGCGATCATCGGCGCGATCGGCGTGGTCGCGCTGCGCAACCCGCTCTACGCGGTGCTGTCCCTGGTCTGTCACCTGGTCGCGCTGGCGGCGCTGTTCCTGCTGCTGCGCGCCGAGTTCGTGGCCGCCGCGCAGGTGGTCGTCTACGCCGGCGCCGTGATGGTCCTGTACGTGTTCGTGGTCGCCTACGTTGGCGGCGGCGACGAGGTCGCAGCCGGCAGCGCGCTGCGGATCCTCGGCCCGCTGTTCGCCGTCGCGCTCTCGATTGAGCTGTTCATCGCGATGCTGGGCACCGGGCTCTCGGGCATCAAGGGCCACGGCGCGCCGTACAGGTACGGCTTCGGCGATCCCGAGCACATCGGCAAGCTGTTTCTGACCGACTATCTGTTCGCCTTCGAGGTCGCCTCGCTGTTGCTGCTGGTCGCCGCCATCGGCGCGATCGTGCTGGCGCGCCGGCGCCGCGGGCTCGAGGACGACGAGCGTGACTTCGCGGCTGTGCGCGCCGCGCCGCGTCCGGCCTACACCGGCACGCTCGCCGAGGCGGTGGGCGTACGGCGTGTGCTCGACCAGCTCGAGCAGGCCGGGTCGGTCACCGAGCTGATGGGTGGGGTGCCGCAGGACAAGGCGATGACCGCCACCGTGCTGGGCTCACGCGACACCAAGGAGCCCGCGCCCGCGGACTCCGGCGAGGAGCAGAGCTGATGGCGCTCGGCTGGTATCTCGCGGTCTCGGTCCTGATCTTCTGCATCGGCGCGGGCGGCGTGATGGTGCGGCGCAACCCGCTCGTGATCCTGCTCTGCCTGGAGCTGATGCTCAACGCCGGCAACCTCGCGCTGGTCACCTTTGCGCGGATGCACGGCGGTGAGGCCGGCCAGATCTTCGCGTTGATCGTGATGGTCGTGGCCGCCTGTGAGGTCACGGTGGGCCTCGGGTTGATCGTCGCGATCAGCCGCAGCAACCTGCCTATTGATGTCGACGAACTGCATGAGCTGAACGGATGAGCCCGACTACCTGGGGCTGGCTCGTCCTGCTGTTTCCGCTGCTGGGCACGATCACGATCGGCCTCGGCTTCCGGACCTACAGCAGGGCTGCCGGCGTGATTGGAACCGCTGCGATCGGACTGGCCTTCGTGTGCGCCGTGGGCGCGTTGATCGCGCTGCTGGGCCGCACCGGCGCGCACCGCGAGGTCACCTCCACGCTCTGGAATTACGACGTCTCCAGTGGTGTCGACGCCGGCCTTCAGATTCTGGTCGACCCCGTCTCGATCTTCATGATGCTGGTGGTGACCGGCGTCTCGACGCTGATCCACCTTTACTCGACCGCCTACATGCGCTCGGACGAGGGCTACTCGCGCTACTTCGCGTACCTCAATTACTTCGTGCTGTCGATGCTGATCCTGGTGCTCGGCGGCAACTTCATCATGCTGATCATCGGCTGGGCCTTCGTCGGTGCCGCCTCCTACCTGCTGATCTCCTTCTGGTACCGGCGCAGCACCGCCACGGGCGCGGGCATCAAGGCGTTCGTGATCAACGTGCTCGGCGATGTCGGCCTCGTGCTCGGCACGTTCTTCATCTTCCGCCACACGCACACGGTCTCGTTCCTGGGCAGCTTCCACGCCGCCCCGCACGTCTTCCACACCGACTCGGCCGATCTGGTCGCGGGCTGCCTGCTGTTTCTCGTGGGCGCCTTCGCCAAGTCCGCGCAGATGCCGCTGCACACGTGGCTGCCGGACGCGATGGAGGGCCCGACCCCCGTCTCTTCGCTGATCCACGCCGCCACCATGGTTACCGCCGGCGTGTACCTGATCGTGCGCCTGCACCCGCTCTTCCAGATCGCCCCGACCGCGGGCGAGGTCGGCGCGGTCATCGGCTGCGCGACGCTGCTGATCGCCGGCACGATCGCGCTGGTCGTGACCGACATCAAGCGCGTGATCGCCTACTCGACGATGTCCCAGATCGGCTACATGATCATGGGCGCCTCGGCCGGGGCCTACTCGGCCGCGCTCTTTCACCTGATGACGCACGCCTTCTTCAAGGCGCTGCTCTTCATGGCGGCCGGCTCGATCATCGGCGCGATGGCGGGCAGCCAGTCGCTGGACAAGATGAGCGGCTTCCGCCGGGCGATGCCGTTCACCTTCGTCTGCTTCATCGTCGGCGGCCTGGCGCTGTCGGGCATCCCGCCCTTCTCGGGCTGGGTGTCCAAGGACGACATCATCGCCTACATGAACAACCGCGGAGGCGTCTACGAGGTGCTCGGCATCCTCGGTTACGTCGGCGCGCTCTTGACCGGGCTCTACACCTTCCGCATGATCTTCCGCGCCTTCTTCGGTGACCCCTCACCCGAGGCCAAGGAGCTCGAGGGCGGCCACATCGCCCATGCGCACACGCCGACCAACCCCGCCAACGGCGAGGAGGAGGACACCGAGGTCGGCTTCCCGGGTCCCGAGCACGTGATCGCCGAGCGCGAGCCCGCGATGAAGGTCGCGATGGGCCTGCTGGCCCTGCTGGCCCTGATCGGCGGTTTCCTGCAGCTGCCGGGCGTCGACCACGTCATCACCAACTTCCTCGGCAGCTCGCTGGCGGATGCCCCGCTGGCCGCGGCCGCGCACGAGCCGACGACGACCAGCGCCTGGGTCGGGCTGATCATCGGCGCGGTCATCGGCCTGGTCGGCATCACGCTGGCCTACAGCATCTACGTGCGCCGTCCCGGCACCGCGGCCAAGTTCCAGGCGGCGCTGCCCTGGCTGCATCGCTTCCTGGTCAACAAGTGGTACTTCGACGAGGCGATCGACCTGGTCATCGTCCGTCCGGCGCTGGCGATCGGGCGCTTCACCGAGACGGTGCTCGAGCGCATCGTCATCTCCGGTGGCGTCACCGGCGGCGTGACCGGCGCCGTGCGCTCCGGCTCGGCCGCCGTGCGCCGCGCCCAGACCGGCGTGCTGCGCTACTACGCCGCGGCCGTGATCCTCGGCCTCTCCGCCGTGGTCCTCTACTTCCTGATCTCCTCGACCTGATCGCCACGTGACACTCGCTCCTCTAGCTCACTCCAGCGCACCCTTCACGCTGTCGATCCTGATCTGGCTGCCGCTGGCGCTGGCGCTCGTCGTCAACGCGCTGCCGGCCAAGCAGGTCGGTAAGGCCGCCGCCGTCGCCAGCCTGCTGACGGTCGCCGTCGCCGTGACCTTCGTCGTCAACTTCGACGCTCACGCCCCGGGGCTGCAGTTCGTCACCGACAAGGTCTGGATCGGCGCGCTGGGGATCCACTACAAGCTCGCCATGAACGGGCTCAACGTCGCGCTGGTGCTGCTGACGACGGTGCTCTTCACGATCTCCCTGGCCTGGTCGGCGATGCGGGAGGTCGAGCGCCCGCACACCTACTACTTCTGGTTCGGCCTGGCCGAGAGCGCCGTGCTCGGCGCCTTCCTGGCCCAGGACCTGATGTTGTTCGTGGCCTTCTTCGACCTGATGCTGATCCCGTTCTACTTCCTGGTCGGGTCGTGGGGCACCGGTGACCGCGTGCGCGCCACGATCAAGATGGTCATCTACACGATGGTCGGCTCGTTCCTGATGCTGGCCGCCGCCGTGGCCACCGGTGTGATCGCCTCCGGCGACCACGGCACGGGGCTCAACTTCACGTTCAGCGCGCTGCAGCACCTGCCGCTGTCGCGCACCGACGAGGACTGGATCTTCCTGGCCTTCGCACTGGCCTTTCTGGTCAAGATGCCGATCGCGCCGTTCCACGGCTGGCTGGCCGACGCCTACAAGTCGATGCCGATCCCGGCCGTCGCGGTCTTCTCGGGCGTCGTCGCCAAGGTCGCCAGCTACGGCTTCCTGCAGATCGTGCTGCCGCTGTTCCCG
>DASZMI010000101.1:0-23883 GCA_035551915.1 Solirubrobacteraceae bacterium
GATCTTGGGGTAGGTGCCCTTGAGCTCCCAGGTGCGGAAGAAGGGGGTCCAGTCGATCGCGCCGGCGAGCTCGGCCAGGTCGTAATCGTCAAAGGCCTGCACCCCGATGCGCGCCGGCGCAACCGGGGTGTAGGAACTCCAGTCGATCCGCAGCCGGTTCGCGCGGGCAGCCTCGAGCGAGACGCGGCGGGTCGTGCCCTGTCCGCTCTTGCGCCGCTCGGCTATCTCCTGGTACTCGGCCTTGACCTGATCTGACAGCGCAGCGCGCTGCTCGGGGTCCACGAGCGCGGAGGCGACCCCCACCGCGCGTGATGCGTCGGGTACGTAGACGGCCTGGCCGAGGTTGTAACAGGGGTCGATCTTGATCGCCGTGTGCAGCTTGCTGGTGGTCGCGCCGCCGATCATCAGCGGCATCGTCATCCCGCGGCGCTCCATCTCGGCCGCGACCGAGCACATCTCCTCCAGCGACGGCGTGATCAGCCCAGAGAGACCGATCACGTCGGCGCCGGTCTCGATCGCGGTGTCGATGATCTGGTGCCCCGGCACCATCACTCCGAGGTCGATCACGTCAAAGCCGTTGCAACCGAGCACCACGCCGACGATGTTCTTGCCGATGTCGTGCACATCGCCCTTGACGGTCGCCATCACCACGCGGCCGGCGCCACGGTCGTCGCTGCGCTTGGCCTCCATGAACGGCTCCAGGTGCGCGACGGCCTGCTTCATCACCCGGGCCGACTTGACGACCTGCGGGAGGAACATCTTGCCCTGCCCGAAGAGGTCGCCGACGACGTTCATGCCATCCATCAGCGGCCCCTCGATCACCCGTAACGGCTCACCGAGCTCGAGCCGCGCGGCCTCGGCGTCCTCGACGATGTACTCGTTGATGCCGTTGACGAGCGCATGCACCAGCCGGTCGCGGACCGGAAGCTCGCGCCAGGACATGTCGACCTCGCGCTGGGTGCCGCCCGCGTCGCGATAGCGCTCGGCGATCTCCAGCAGGCGTTCGGTCGAGTCGGCGCGGCGGTTGAGGATCACGTCCTCGATGCGCTCGCGCAGCTCGCCGTCGATCTCGTCGTACTGCGCCAGCTGCCCGGCGTTGACGATCGCCATATCCATGCCGGCGGCGATCGCGTGGTAGAGGAAGACGGCGTGGATTGCCTCGCGCAATGATTCGTTGCCGCGGAAGGAGAACGAGACGTTGGAGACGCCTCCGGAGATCCGTGTACCGGGCAGCCGCTCCTTGATCTGCCAGGTCGCCTCGATGAACGCCATCGCGTAGTCGTTGTGCTCGGCGATGCCGGTGGCGACGGCGAAGATGTTCGGGTCGAAGATGATGTCCTCGGGATCGAACCCGGCCTTCTGCGTGAGCAGGTCGTGCGCGCGCTCGCAGATCGCGACCTTGCGCTCGACGGTCTCGGCCTGGCCCTGCTGGTCAAAGGCCATCACGACCACCGCGGCGCCGTAGCGGCGGATCTTGCGCGCCACCTCGAGGAACGGCTCCTCGCCCTCCTTGAGGCTGATCGAGTTGACGATCGCCTTGCCCTGCACGCACTTCAGCCCGGCCTCGATCACGCTCCACTTCGAGGAGTCGATCATGATCGGCACGCGCGCGATGTCCGGCTCGGAGGCGACAAGCCGCAGGAAGGTCGTCATCGCCTGCTCGCCGTCCAGCAGGCCGTCGTCCATGTTGACGTCGATGATCTGGGCGCCGTTCTCGATCTGCTCGCGCGCGACGCTCAGCGCGCTCTCGTAGTCACCGGCCTGGATCAGGCGCTTGAAGCGGGCCGAGCCGGCCACGTTCGTGCGCTCGCCGATGTGGATGAAGGTTGCGAGGGTGTCGCTGGTCGTCGCCGACATCTGCTGCCTCTTCAGCGCCGACTCACGCGGCGGCGAACGGTTCGAGCCCGGACAGGCGCAACGTCGGCTTGACATCGGGGACCGGTCGCGGTGGCAGGCCGGCGACCGCTTCGGCGATCGCGCGGATGTGGGCGGGTGTGGTCCCGCAGCAGCCGCCGACGATGTTGACGAGCCCGGACTGCGCCCACTCGCGCAGCTGCGTGCTCATCTCCTCCGGGCCTTCCTCGTACTCGCCCAGCTCATTGGGCAGGCCCGCGTTGGGGTAGGCCGAGATCAGCGTGTCGGCGACCCCGGCGAGCTGAGCGAGGAACGGGCGCAACTGGTCGGCGCCGAAGGCGCAGTTGAGGCCGACCGCGAACGGCTCGGCGTGACGCACGGAGATCCAGAAGGCATCGATCGTCTGGCCCGAGAGGATCCGGCCGGAGCGGTCGGTGACGGTGCCGGAGATCCAGATCGGCAGCTCGGTCCGGCCCTCGTCCTGGAGATCGAGGATCGCCTTCAGCGCAGCCTTGGCATTGAGCGTGTCGAAGATCGTCTCGACGAGGAAGAGATCGACGCCGCCGTCGTAAAGCGCGATCGCCTGTTCGCGGTAGGCGTCGTAGACCTGGTCGAAGTCGACTGCGCGGGCGCCCGGATCGTTGACGTCGGAGGACATCGAGAGCGTGCGGTTGGTCGGCCCGATCGAGCCCGCGACCCAGCGCGGCTTGGCCGGGTCGGCGACGGTGAATCCGTCAGCGGCGGCGCGCGCGAGCCTCGCGGCCGCGAGGTTGAGGTCGTACGCGCAGCCCTCGGTGCCGTAGTCGGCCTGAGCGATCGCGGTCGAGGTGAAGGTGTTGGTCGAGACGATGTCCGCGCCCGCGTCGAGGTAGTCGCTGATCAGCTCCGAGATCAGCTCCGGGCGCGTCAGGCAGAGGATGTCGTTGTTGCCCTTGAGCGGCACCGGATGGTCGGCGAAGCGCTCGCCGCGGAACTGCTCCTCAGTCAGACGGTGCTCCTGGATCTGCGCTCCCCAGGCGCCGTCGAGCACGAGGATGCGCGCCGCAGCAGCCGACTTGAGCGCCTCGATCCGCGCCTCGCGCGAGCGCTCCAGTGTGCTGTGACCGTGCTCGCCCTTCATGCGGCACTCCTTTCGGGCAGCGGCCGGGCCCCGAGCAGCCGGCACACTGCCGGTGCCAGATCTCCCTGGTTGAGGGTGTAGAAGTGGAACTCCTCGAAACCCTCGCGACGCAGCCGGTCCACCTGCGCCGCCGCGACGATTGCGCCAACGAGCTTACGGGTCTGCGGGTCATCGTCAAGCCCGGCAAAGCGCTCGCCGAGCCAATCCGGAATGCTGGCGCCACAGCGCTGTGCCATGCGTGAGACGCCGCCGAAATCGGTCGCCAGCAGGATGCCGGGCACGATCGAGAGCGGGATGCCGGCGCCGGCGACGCGCTCGCGCAGTCTCACGATCGCGTCGGTCTCGAAGCAGAACTGCGTGATCGCACGGGTCGCGCCGGCCTGCGCCTTGCGGTCCAGCACATGAAGGTCGTGGAGCACCGACTGCGCGTCGGGATGCGGCTCCGGGTAGGCGGCGACGCTGACCTCGAACCGGCCGAGGTTGCGGATCGCGGTGACGAGCTCTACCGCGCTCGCGTAGCCGCCCGGGTGCGGCTCGAACGGACCCTCCCAACCGGGCACGTCACCACGCAGCGCGACGATGTGGCGAATCCCGGTGTTCCAGTAGCGCATGATCTCCGCATCGACCTCGGCGCGCGTGCGCCCGACGCAGGTCAGATGCCCGGCAACGGGAACCGTGCCGCGCGCGATCAGTCCCTCGAGTACCGCGAAGGTTGCGTCGCCGCCGCTGCCGCCGGCACCGCAGGTGACCGAGACGAAGCTGGGCTGGAGCGGCGCCAGCCGATCCAACGTCAGGCGCAGCCGATCCTCGCCCTCGGGCGTGCGCGGCGGGAAGACCTCGAATGAGATCCGCGGCGACATCAGCGCGCGGCCCCGGTGGTCGCGATGTGCGCGTCGGCGGCGAGCTCCAGCTCGTCGCCATTGTCGTCGGCCTCGGCGCCCGCGACGCCGTCGCCCTGCACGGCGCGCAGTAGCCACAGCCGCACGGTCAGCTGCTCGTCATCGGTCATTGGCGGCAGCGTGCGCTCGCTCTCGACCTCGAGCCCGGCCTGCTCGGCCCAGGCCAGCATCTCCCCGTCGGCGATCCCCAGGCAGCGGTGCCCGTGCTCGGAGCGCAGACGTTCCAGGTCGTGGGTGGCGAAGTCGGCCACGAGCAGGCGCCCGCCGGGACGTAGCAGCCGGGCGGCGTCGGCGATCGCGCTGTCGGGTGTATCGAGCAGGTGCAGGACGTGATGCATCACCGCGACGTCGAAGCTGCCCGCCTCGAACGGCGGGCGGTGCAGGTCGCCGTGGCGCACGGCCGCGCGCGAGAGCTGCGCCTCGCCGAGCGCCGCACGCGCGAGCTGCAGCATGTCGTGATCCACGTCCAGGCCGACACTCTGCTCGGTGTGCGGAGCGAGCAGCTCGAGGATGCGGCCCGTGCCGGTGCCGATGTCGAGCAGGCGTCCGATCGGGCCCTCGCCGATCAGCATGTCGAGCAGCGCGCGCTCGACCGCGGCCTCGCCGACATACAGCTCGCGCAGGCCCTCGAGCTCGTCGGCGTGGGCGCTGCGGTAGGCGGTGGCCGCCTCGATGCGCGCCTGGCGCACGCGCGAGAGCGCCGCCAGGTCGGCGGCGATGACCGCGTCGTCTGCCGGGGCGGCGGACGTCACACGGTGCGCGAGTCCAGCCGCCGGGCTGTCCTCCGCCAGACGGTAATAGACGAAGGCGCCCTCAGGAGCGCGCTCGAGGATGCCGGCGTCGACAAGCAGGCGCAGGTGGCGGCTGGTCCGCGGCTGGCTCTGGTTGATCACCCGGCTGATCTCGGTGACCGTCAGCTCCTCGCGCCCGAGCAGCGCGACCAGCCGCAGGCGGGTCGGCTCGGCGACGGCCCTGAGCGAGCCCACGAGCTCGTCGAACCCGAGTCCAGGCGCGAGTGTGGAGGCGAGCGTGTCTGACATGGATGCTCAACCTAGCACGCTGAATCGCTGATATAAAGATATGTGCATATGGCTTGCATGCCAGAGCGAGCATTGCGTGCAGCGCTCCTGGACGGCATGGAGACTTACGGTGGCCGGCCCGGACCGCGGAACGACATGAACCGGCTCAATCGCGCAGCGGCTCGGGATGGCCGAGGAAGTACCCCTGGCCGTAGGCGATGCCGAAGGACCTGAGCACGTCGACGGTCTCCTGGCTACCGACGAACTCCGCGACCACCTGGGCGCTGAAGCCATGGACGATCTCAGCCACCGCCTTGACGATCAACTGGTCGGCGGGGGAGTCCGGCAGCTCGCGGATGTACTCACCGTCGATCTTGATGAAGTCGAAGGGAATGTGCTTGACGAACTGCAGCGTCGCGAAGGCGGCGCCGAAGTCGTCGAGCGCCAGCTTGCAGCCCCCCTCATGCAGACGCTTGGCGAACTCGCGCGAGAGCGGCAGGTCGGAGCTGCGCCCGGTCTCCGACAGCTCGACCGTCAGCAGCTCCGGGCGGATACCGCCTGCAGCCAGCTCCGAGACGACGAGGTCGCCTATCTCGGGCCGGTTCATCGTCGCCGCCGACACATTCACGGCGAGTGCGACCGGCGTGCCCGCGCGCTCGCGCGTGCCGAGGACGCGGATCGCCTCGCCCAGCACCCACTCGTCGATCTCGGCGATCAAGCCGTGGCGCTCGGCGTCGTGCAGGAACTCGGCGGGCATCATCAGCTCGCCGGAGTCGCGCAGCATGCGCAGCAGCAGCTCGTAGCGCGGCGGTCCGTCATCGCCCGCGCCCAGCCGCCGGATCGGCTGCGCGTGAAGCACGAAGCGGCCGTTGGCGAGCGCGTGGCGCAGCTGCGCGAGGCGGTCGCTGCGGTGCCTGATCTCGCGCCGGCGGCGCTGGTCGCGCTCATAGGTCGCGCTGCGGTTGCGGCCCGCCTCCTTGGCGTCATACATGGCGATGTCGGCCTCGGCCAGCAGTCGCGCCGCGTCGACGCGCACCTCGCGATCCCACGCGGTCACGCCGATCGAGGCCGTCACCTCGCCGCTGCCGATATCAGTGGCGATGCGTCCGTGCTGCGCGATCGCCGAGACGATCTTCTCGGCGACCAGCAGCGCCCCGTCGATCAGCGTCGCGGGCAGCAGGATCGCGAACTCATCGCCGCCGATGCGGGCGAGCTTGTCAGTGTCGCGCAGCGCCCCCTTGATGGCGGTCGCCACCAGACCGAGCAGCGCGTCGCCGGTGGTGTGACCCAGCACGTCGTTGACGTACTTGAAGTTGTCGAGGTCGAGCATCAGCAGCGAGGCGGGGCTGCCGGTCTCGCTGACGTGCAGGATCTCCTGCTCGAGCAGTTCCATGAAGCGGCGGCGGCTGAGCAGATCGGTGAGCGCATCGTGCTCGGCCTGGTGACGTAGCTTGCGCTCGAGCTCGTGGCGCTCGGTGACGTCGATCACCTGCACCACATAGAGCCGCTCGCCGCTGGGGCCGAAGGTCAGCGACGGCACCACCATGCACCAGATGTAGCTGCCGTCGACGCGCCGGTAGCGCATCTCACCAACGGGTTGCTTGCCCGCGTAGAGCTCGTCGATCAGCCACTGCCGGGTCGCGTGGTCCTCCTCGTGGATGAAGGACCTCATCGAACGGCCGAGCAGCTGCTCGCGAGCGAAGCCGGTGATCTGGCAGTAGGCGTCGTTGCACTCGAGGATGTTGCCGGCATAGCCGGGCTGCGCCTGATCCGAGGCCTGCACCACGAGGATCCCCAGTCGCGCGGCGGCGATGATCGTGCTGATCATCGACTGCGCGGAGGCGAGTTCCCGCTTGGTGCGGTCGAGCTCGCTGATCTCGAGTGACACCCCGCCGATCCCGATGATCTCGCCGCTCGCGTCACGCACAGGGAACTTCGCCGAGATCCACTTGCGCGCCACGCCCGTCTCAGGATCTGCAACCTCCTCATCAAAGGTGACCGGCTCGCTGGTCTCGAGCACCTCCCGATCGTTGCGCGCGAAGGCGCGCGCCATCGGCTCGGGCATCGTCTCAGCGACCGGCATCCCGCGCTTGATCGCGCCCGGCTCGAGGCCGAAAACGCGGCAACACTCCGCGTTCGCGAAGACCCAGCGATCCTCCAGGTCCTTCATGTAGATCGGCATGGGGCCGTGCGTGAACACGCCCTCGATCAGGCCTTCGAGTTCCGGTGACCCCTGATCCATCCCCTACCTCGTGGTTCGGCGAGCAACAGACCCTACCCGCAGGGGACGCGGGCGTGCGAGGGCCGGACGCGGGGCCGCGGAGGTCGGCGAGCCATCCATTACGCTCGCGGTGATGCACATCGACACGCTCACGCCCCCCGAGCAACGCGTGCTGGGCTGCCTGATCGAAAAGCGGTTCACCACACCGGACCAGTACCCACTGACGCTGAATGCATTACGGCTTGCATGCAATCAGTCCACGAACCGTGACCCGGTCGTCGATTACGACGAGGACACCGTGCGCGAGGCGGCCCAGCGACTGGCGAAGTACGGGCTCGCGCGCCTGGCCAGCGGCCACACGAGCCGGGCGACCAAATACCGGCACCTGGCGGAGGAGGCGCTGGCCCTCAGCCGCGAGCAGCTGGCGGTGCTCGCCGTGCTGCTGCTGCGGGGCCCGCAGACGCCGGGTGAGCTCAAGGGCCGCACCGAGCGGATCGTGCAGTGGCCCTCGCTGGCCGAGGTCGAGCTGGTGCTGGCGGCGCTGATCGAGCGCGGCTTCGCGCAGCGGCTCGATCGCCGGCCCGGGCAGAAGGAGGAGCGCTTTGCGCAGCTGCTGGGAGGCGACGCGGATCCGGCAGCGCAGCCGCCGCAGAGCACGCCCACAGCGCCTGCTGCCCCCTCCGCGCCTCCGCTCCCCGCCGGCGCTGCTGGTACGGCGGGTGATCCGCTGATCACCCGCCTGAATGCGCTCGAAGCCAGGGTCGAGCAGCTGGCGGCGCTGCTCCGCGAGCTGACCGGCGAGCAGCTCTAGTGTCCGCGCCTACGTCGGCAGCGCGAACCCGACCAGGTAGGTCGCGCCACCGACGATGACGCCGGCGAGCGTCATCTCCAAACCTGCCGCCCACCACGTGCGCAGCGTCACGAGCGACTTGGCCGCGCCGACCAGGAAGTGGGCGATCAGCGACACGCCCGCCGAGATCGCTATGCCGAGCGTCCCATGCGTGAAGATGAACGGGATCACCGGAATCATCGCCCCGAGGCCGGTGGAGATCCCGGCCGCGATCGCCGCCTGCGCGGCGTTGCCGTCGTCGGCGCCGTTCACACCGAACTCCTCCATCGCTAGTGCCTTCAGCATCGCGTCCGGGTTACGGGCAAGCTGCTCGGCCATCGCGTCGGCGGTCTGCTCGTCGATGCCCTTGAGCTGGTAGTAGAGCGAGAGCTCCTCGCGCTCCTCCTCGGGGTGCTGCTCAATCTCGGCGAGCTCGCGCTCGAGGTTGGCGGCCGCCACCTCGGCCTCGGAGCGCTCGGCCAGGTAGGCGCCTGTGGCCATCGAGAGCGCCGCCGCGATCGCACCGGCCGCGCCGGCGGTCAGCACGAAGCTGGAGCCGGCGGTCGCGCCGGAGACACCGGCGACGATGCCGAAGACCGAGGCTAGACCGTCGTTGGCGCCATAGATCGCGCCGCTGATCCAGCCACCGCCGGTCTGGTGCCACTGCTCGCGGCCCATGATCTTGTCGAGCCGGGCCTTGGCGCGCTGCTGGGTGACGGTCATCGGCGGTGTCTCGGGTGGCGCGTCGCGCTCACCGGAACGGATGTCACCGACCGCCATCGAGTGCGAGCGCTCTTCCTTGCGGATCTCATGCAACAGCCTGTCGGTGACCTCGTCACCCGTGGAGCGCTTGTAGAGATCATCGACCTCGTCGTCCTCGGCGGCCTCGCGCGCGGCCAGCAGCCTGCCGATCGGCGCGATCCGCGCCTGCAGACGTGCCCAGCGGGAGAGCCTGACGCCCTCGGCTGCGGGAACCTCGATGCCGAGCTCCCGCATGCGGGCCTCGAGCCGCTGGCGATGGCTCGCCTCGGCATCGGCCATGCGGCCCAGGATCTCGGCCTCACGCGGCGGCATGCGCCTGGCGATCAGCCGGTAGGCGAGGCGGGCTTCGATCTCGCCGCGCCAGGCCTTGAGCAGCCGCTCGCGGACCTCAGGACTTGCGTCGCTCATCAGCCGCGCAGGTTAACCACAAAGAGCGTCGTCACGCCTGCTTTGGTGACCCTAAGGGCTCACAGAAGAATTATTGACGTCTTTGACGGCGTCTAATCCAGCCACTAATTCTTTCGTGAGCCCTTACGCATCCTCGTCGGGCCAGTGACCGTACTCGTTGAAGTAGGCCCGCTCCTGGTTTGAGGGCCAGCGCCTCCTGGTCGCGAGGAAGGTCCGGTCCTTGGCCTCGCGTTCGCGCTCCTCGTCGCCGCTGACGCCGATGCGCCAGAGCCAGTTGATCAGCCAGGTCGAGGAGCCGGCGCCGGCGAACGCCGCGAACGCCGCGACGCCGAACGCGTCGAAGTCGTCGGCCACCAGCAGGATCACCCCAACCACACACAGAGCGGCGGGGATCCACCATCGCAGCAACCGCACCGACAGGCTGGGCGGCAGGCGCTCGCTCGTGGTGCGAAACATCCCGCTGGACTGGCTGCGGCGGCGCGGCGGCGGTCCGCTCATCCGCTGAGGCTACCCGGCCTCAGTCGCGCGACGCTTGCCCGTACTGGTGCACGAGCGGCAGGCCAGCGGCGAACTCCTCGCCGGCGCCGGGGGCGAACTCCTCGGGGCTCCCGTCGACGGAGCGCAGGCGCGACTCGAAGGCTGCCGCCACACGGATCGCATGCGACTTGGCGAGCTCCGCGCGCTCACCCGCGAACAGCTCGTCGACGGTCATCGTCCACAGGTACAGCCAGCGGTCGAAGTGCCCACGGGTCAGCGGCACCTTGAAGTGCAGCTCGATGTGCGGGCGGAAGGCGCCGCCGCCGTAGCTGCGCGCGCCGAGCAGGATCGTGTCCCAGAAGTTGGTGATCCGCGGGATGTGCGCCTCCAGGTCGAGCTTGGCGACATCCGTGAACAGGAAGCCGATGATCGGGTCGATCAGCGCCCTGCCGTAGAAGGCGCGCACCAGCTGCTCGCAATCGGCGCGTGTCTCGATGTCGTGACGGGTCTCGTCGGCCATCCCCCTAGAGGATAGGAGCCCGACTCAGTCGGCCACCGCGCGCGGCACCGCGGGCTTGCCGGCGTGAGCCGAGCCGAACGAGACGGTAACGATCGCGCCGCCGTCGGGCGCGTTTGAGACCAGCGCGTAGCCGCCGTGGGCCTCGGCCGCCTGTTTGACGATCGCCAGGCCAAGGCCCGAGCCGGGCATGCGGCGCGCGTCGGCGGAGCGATAGAAGCGCTCGAACACGTGCGCAAGATCTTCGGCGCGGAAGCCGGGACCGTGATCACGTACCGTCAGCACGCCGCCGGCGAGCGTGATCTCGACGCTGCCGTCAGGTGGGCTCCACCTGCGGGCGTTGTCGACGATGTTGGTGACGGCGCGCGTGACGCGGTCCGGCGAGTTGGTGATCAGCGTCGGCTCCAGGTCCGTCTGGAACGTGACGTTTTGGCTGCGGCGGATCGCTCGCTCGGTGGCCTCGCTGACAATCGCGTCGAGCTCGAGTTCCTCGACCGCCTCGTTGGGCGTGCTGCCGCGCGCCAGTGAGAGCACGTCGGAGACCAGCTGCGTCAGGTCGTCGAGCTCGGCGACGATCGCGTCGCGCAACTCGGCCTGCTCCTCCGGCGGCAGCTGGTCGGCCTCGAGGAAGATCTGGATGTTCGAGCGCAGCGCCGCGATCGGGGTGCGCAGCTCGTGCGAGGCGTCGGCGATCAGGTGACGCTGGGCCTCGACCGAGCGCTCGAGCGCGCCCAGCGTCTGGTTGAAGCTGACCGCCAGGCGACGGATCTCGATCGGGCCCTGCTCGTCGAGCCGCCGTGGCTTGTCGAGCGCGCTGGTGATCTGCTCGGTCTGGCCGATGAAGCCCCGGATCGGCGCCAGGGCCGAGCGCGCCACCAATGCGCCGATCCAGGCCGCGAGCACCATGCCGACACCGAGCAACAGCGCATACGTGACCAGCAGCGCGCGCAACGCTTCGTTGGTGGTGGTCAGCGGCACCGCCGCCTCGATCGCCTTGTGATCGGGGTGGTCGGCGGCGACGTAGATCTCCTCATCGGTCCTGCCGATCTCCGCTGAGAAGTAGTAGTTGCCGTTGAGCGTGGTCGCGACCTGCCGCACCTGCGCGGTGACCGGCAGCTTGGGCTTCTTGCCGTTGAAGGCGAGCACCTTGCCGTCGGGACCGGGGCAGATCTGCTGGAAGTAGCCGGCGGCGCCGCCGAGTGCGGCGTCGCCGCCGCCGTATTCCTTCGGCCCGCGGTTGCAGTTGGTGTTGTCGGCGTCCACATCGCGGCCGCCCGGGGTGTTGACGGCGCCGGGCCCCGAGGGTGTCGCGCCTGCCTGACCATTGCCCGCCTGGGGAGCTCCGCCGCCACCACCACGGTGGCCCTGCAGGTAGGGCAGCGTCAGCCGGCGGAGCTCCTGCTTGACCTCCTGGTGCAGCTTGGCGCGCGTCGAGAGGTAGCCGACGGGTGCGAAGATCAGGCAGACGGCTGCAACTCCGAAGGCTGCTGCCGCGGCGATGCGGCGCTGCAGGCTCATTGGTCGCGCAGCACGTAACCCACACCGTGCACGGTGTGGATCAGGCGCGGCTCTCCCTCGGCTTCGAGCTTCTTGCGCAGGTAGCCGATGTAGACGCGCAGCGAGTTGCTGGTGACGCTGATGTCGTAGCCCCAGATGCGGTCGTAGATCAGCTCGACGCGAAGCACCCGGCGTGGGTTCAGCATGAACAGCTCGAGCAGCTGGTACTCGGTGCGGGTCAGATCGATCCCGCGCCCGTTCATACGCGCGGCGTGAGCGTCGGCGTCGAGCTCGAGGCCGTTGAAGCGCATCGAGCGGCCGTCCGCCTCGGGCAGGTGGCGGCGCATGATCGCTGCGATGCGGGCGCGCAGCTCGCGCACGTCGTATGGCTTGACGAGGTAGTCGTCGGCGCCCGCCTCGAGCCCGATGACACGGTCCTCAACCGCGTCGCGCGCGGTCAGCATCAGCACCGGCGTACGGTCGCCGGCACTGCGCAGACGCCGGCACAGCTCGACGCCGTCGAGCTTCGGCAGGCCGACATCGAGGATCACCACGTCGGGCACATCGGCCGCAAGCCGGCCCAGGCCGTCCTCGCCGTCGACCGCTTCCAGAACCTCATAACCAGCGAGCAGCAGTGAACGGCGGATGGCGGAGCGCACCGCGTCGTCGTCTTCGATGACCAAAATTCTCATTGCTGGCAATTTATACGGCTGCCGGCGTGGGAAATCCCGCCGTGCTGACCGATTTTCCACCCGCGAGCAAGAGCAGAGCCTCATACCCGGCCGCCGTGACCGCGTCGAGACCTGCGCTGCCGGCGGCCACCAGCCCGGTGGCGAACGCGTCTGCGAGGGCCAGATCGTCGCCGCAGACGGTGGCCGATGCGACGCCGTCGGCGGGACGCCCGGCCCGGACATCCCAGATGTGGGCGCCGCGCTCGTAGAGGCCGGAGGTGGCCACCGCGCAGCCGCGCAGCTCGATCACGCAGGCGAGCAGTTCGGCTGACTCCGGCGAACGGACGCCGACGCGCCAGGCATCGCGCTGCCCGGGGGTGCCGAAGCTGGCGATGTCACCGGCGGCGTTGACCATCGCGGCACCGACGCCGGCCGCCTCGAGCACCCGCGCAGCCTCGCGCGCGGCCCAGCCCTTGACGAGCCCGGTGGGGTCAAAGCCGCCGGGCATACCCCACGGATCGAACCAACCGCCCGAGGCGAGCTTCGCCTGCTCGCAGAGCGCGATCACGTCGGCGACCTCGGGTGGGCAATTGGTCACCTCGATCTCACCGCGGCGCAGCCGAGCCAGCGGGGTGTCGTGCTGGAACAGGCTGAAGACGTCGTCGGCACGATGCAGGACCTCGCAGGCTGCGGCGACGGCGGCGCGTGTGCGGACCATCGGCACCCCGCGGGGGCGCACGTCGATCGAGACGACCGTTCCCATGACCGGTTCGGAGTGACGGAAGATGACCTCGCCCGGGCGCATTATTCAGGCCTTCAGCTTGTCGAGCGCCGACTGCAGCGACTGCTCGTAGGCGGCCGAGGTGTAGGACGCGCCCGAGACGCCGTCGAGCTGAGCGCTCTGCGCGGAGAGTGCCTGGCTGCGCAGCTCCGGCAGGGCGTACTCGTCGATCTGCTGCGAGTGCGGGTCGGTGATGTCCTCCTTGACGACCGTCACATCGGTGATCCTGCCGCCGGTCATCGTGACCTTGAGCTCGATGTCCCCGTACTGATACTGAACGTCGCTGCCGACGGCTGAGCCCGCCGTCTCGGTCGCGCTGCTGGTGGTCCTCGTCGTTCTCGTGCTCGCCGCGCCCGTGCTCGAGGAGGTCGTGGTGGCGGTGCTGGTGCCGCCGACGTCGAGTGTCGTGGCGGCCGACGATGAGCTCGTCGAGGCGGACGCCTGCGGGACCGCGGTGTGGTAGCCGATCACGGCCACCAGCCCGCAGGCCGTGCCGGTCAGAACCAGTGGTGCTCGTTTCATTCTCGGTTGCTCCTGGATCAGAACGCGAATGCTTCGCGATGGATGCGCTCGTCCGGCACCCCGTGGGCGCGCAGGGCGCGCAGCACGCTGGTGGTGAAGCCGGTCGGGCCGCAGATGTAGACGTCGCGGTCGGTGATGTCGGGGATCAGCTCGCGGAGGCTGCGGCTGCTGATCTGCGTGTTGCGTCGGGTGCCGAGCAGTTCGTGCAGGCGGCCGCCGCGCTGCTTGATCAGCGTACGCAGCTCGTCGCGCAGGACCAGGCTCCGCTCATCGTGAGCGTGGGCCAGTATCACCGTGTCGACATGCGCGGGCATGTCCTCGAGCAGCGCCCGCAGCGGCGTGACGCCGACGCCGGCGCCGATCATCGCGACGCGATTGCCCTTGCGAGCGTCGGCGGTGAAGGCGCCGTACGGGCCCTCGATCGCGACGCGCGTACCGGGCTGAAGCTGTGCCAGCCCGCCGCTGTGATCGCCGAGGTCCTTGACCGTGATGCGCAGGAAGCGGCCATCCGGCAGAGCCGAGACGGAGTAGGGGTGAGCCTGCCACCAGAGCCCACGCCTGAGGATGCGCAGCTGGATGAACTGACCGCCGGCGATCGGCATCAGCCGCAGGCGCCTGCCCTCGAGCAGCACCGAGACGACACCCGGGGCCTCGTGCTGGATCGCCGCGACTCGCAGCTGGTGAAAGCTGCTGCGCCAGATCGGCAGCACGATCCGGTAGCTGAAGACGGCACCCGCGGTAGCGATGAACAGCGCCGTCCAGAAGACCCGCGCGAGCGGATGCCCGACGAACATCTGACCGTCGGCCAGCTGGTGTGAGAACGACAGCGCGAGCGCCAGGTAGGTGTAGAGGTGCACCGCCCACCAGGTCTCGTAGCGCATGCGCCGCTTGGCGATCCGCGCCGAGGTGACGGCGGCCATCACCAGCAGCACGAAGCCGACCGTGGCGGTGAGTATCCCCGGATAGGTGGTGAGCAGGTCGCCGAGCTGGTGCAGCGCCCCGGTCCGGGCGCTCTGCGCGTAGCCGAGCGTGATCAGCGTGCCGTGCACGGCGATCAGCACCAGCGTCCAGGGCGCGAGCCTGCGGTGCCAGCGCATCAGCACGTCCTGCCCGAGCGTGCGCTCGACGATCGGCACGCGTCCGGCGAGCAGCACCACGATCAGCATCAGGTACGTGCCGATCAGCCCGGCCATGCGGCCGCTCGCGGTCAGCCAGCCGCCGGCGGCGTTCAGCGCACTCCAGCTCTCGGTGCTGACGCCCAGCGCGACCGTCGCACCGAGACCCAGCCCGGCCAGGCCGGTGGCGACATCGGTGCTGCGCTCGTAGCGGAACGGCCGCCGTCGCAAGGGTATCTGCGCAGCGCCCAGCGGCGTGCGCGGGCGGTCCAATATCAGGGTCTCGTTCATGCTGCTCCGTCTCTGGCGAAAGTTCGTCACCAGAGCTTCGGCAGCGCCCGTCAGAAGGGCATAGAAAGCCCCTAAGAAAGAAGTGAGTCCGCCACTGCCGCGGCGTATTCCCCGTAGCGCTCCCGGATCTCGGGACGGTGATCGGGCTCGGGCTCGGCGACCGCCCGCACCGGCCAGTCGGGACGCTCACCACTCAAGACCCAGGCCGCTTGCACGGCCGCCCCAGCGGCGACGTACTCCCCGGGAGCGGGCACGACCACGGGCGCGTCGAAGACCTGCGCCGAGATCATCTGCACCGCCGTGCTCTGCGCGGCGCCGCCGATCAGCAGCAGACGCCGCTCGCGCACGCCGACGGCGCGGACCGCGTCGAGGCCGGCGCCGAGGCCGGAGAGCATCCCCTCGTGCGCGGCCCGGGCGAAGTTCTCGCGCGTGCTCGAGCGCAGCGTCAAGCCGTGCAGCGAAGCCTTGGCGTGCGGCAGGTTGGGTGTGCGCTCACCCTCGAAATAGGGCACCAGCACGACCCCGCCAGAGGCCGGCTGCGCCTGCAGCGCAAGCTCTGCGAGCGCATCGAGCTCGACGCCGAGCAGCTTCGCGGTCGAGACCAGCACGCGCGCCGCGTTGAGCGTGGCGATCAGCGGCAGGAAGCGACCGGAGGCATCGGCGAAGCCGGCTACGGCGCCGCTTGCATCGGCGCTCTGCCGCTCGGCCACGGCGAAGACGGTGCCGCTCGTGCCGATCGAGATCACGACGTCACCCGGTCCGGCTCCGAGCCCGAGCGACGCGCCGGCGTTGTCACCGCAGCCGGGCCCGACGAGCAGGCCCTCGGGGACGCCACCGACTCGCTCGCCGGTGGCTGTCCGGCCCGCCGCCTCATTCGGGCCGAGCACACGCGGCAGCGCCACGTCGGCGCGGCCGAAGCCGCGCTCGAGCAGCTCGAGGTCGTACTCGCCCGTCTCGCCGCTGAAGTAACAGGTCCCGGAGGCGTCGGAGCGGTCGGTCGCGAGCGCCGAGAGATCGGGGCCGAGCGGCGCCTCGCCCTGCGGCCCGTGGCCGAGCAGCCGCCAGCTCAACCAGTCGTGGGGCAGGGCGACGGCGGCGACGCGCGCGGCGTTGTCGGGCTCGTTGTCGCGTAGCCAGCGCAGCTTCGTGAGCGTGAAGGAGGCGACCGGGACCGAACCCGTGCGCCGCGCGAACTGCTCAGCACCGAGCTCGTCGACCAGGGCGGCGGCGGCATCGGCGCTGCGCGTGTCGTTCCACAGCAGCGCCGGGCGGATCACGCGACCGTGCGCATCAAGCGTGACCATCCCGTGCTGCTGGCCGCCGACCGCGATCGCCTCTACGCCGGCGAGCCCGCCGGCGTCCGCGATCGCCGCCTGCAGCGCGCTCCACCACGCGGCAGGGTCGACCTCGGTGCCGTCCGGATGCGAGGCGCGCCCCGACCGCACCACCTCGCCACTGGCGAGATCACGGATGACGACCTTGCAGCTCTGGGTCGACGAGTCGACGCCGGCTACGAGCGTCATCGCGCCCCGAGCAGATGCAGTGTCGCGAGCTGCTGCAGGCGCACGAAGCCGTAGCCCTTTGCCCCGAAGTGGGATTGCGCGTCGAACTGCTCCCAGGCACTGGCGTCCGCGAGCAGTTGCTCGTAGCCCTCACCGTCGCCCAGCGTGGGTTGGCGGAGCTCGTCGACCTTGGCGGCGGCCAGCGCCTCCTGCACCTCTGGGTCGGCACGGAATCCGGCCGCACGCTCCTTCAAGACGAGGTAGTTGGTCATGTTCGCCGCGGCGGACTCCCAGACTCCGGTCTCGTCCTCGGTGCGTGAGGGCTTGTAGTCGAAATGGCGCGGACCGCTATAGGCCGGACCGCCGTCGCCACCGCCGAACTCCAGCAGGTCAACCAGCGCAAACGCCTGGTAGAGGTCGGCGTGACCGAACACCAGGTCCTGGTCGTACTTGATCCCGCGCTGACCGTTGAGATCGATATGGAAGAGCTTGCCCGCCTCGAGCACCTGCTGGATCGCAGCGACGAAGTTCAAGCCCGTCATCTGCTCATGCCCGAACTCCGGGTTGAGCCCGAACAACTCCGGACGCTCCAGGGTCGCGATGAACGCAAGCGCATGCCCGACCGTCGGCAGCAGAATGTCACCACGCGGCTCATTCGGCTTGGGCTCGATTGCGAACCGCAGGGCGTAGCCCCTGTCAGTCACATACTGCGCGAGCAGGTTGACGGCCTCGCGGTAGCGCTCGATCGCCGCGCGGATGTCCTTGCCATGGTCGTACTCAGCGCCCTCACGCCCGCCCCACATCACGAACGTCTCCGCGCCCAGCTCCGCAGCCAGGTCGAGCTGGCGCAGGACCTTGCGCAGCGCGAAGCGGCGCACCGCGCGATCGTTGGAGGTAAAGCCACCGTCCTTGAACACCGGCGCCGAGAACAGATTCGTGGTCACCATCGGCACGATCAGACCCGTCGCCGCGAGCGCGCCCTTGAGGCGCTCGATCTGCTGCTCGCGCTCGTGATCGCTGGAGCCGAACGCGAACAGGTCGTCGTCGTGGAAGGTCAGCCCGTAGGCCCCCAGCGAGGCGAGCTGCTCGACCACATGTACAACGTCCAGGGGCGGGCGCGTCGGGCCCCCGAACGGGTCGGTGCCGTTGTAGCCAACGGTCCAGAGGCCGAAGGAGAACTTGTTTGCACGGGACGGGCTGGGAGTCATCGGCTGATCATCCTCGAAAGTTTCGGTAGCTGGGGCGGTGGCTGTTTGTCGTGCAACGCCGTGCGCAATTTAGCCGCAACGGGGCTTTTCGTCGAGTGACAGAGGGTTGGATGGCGCGCGAAGCAGCGGCGAGCGCGCCAGATAAAGCGATAGTTTCGCTGCGCTGGAGCGAGACCGCACACGAAGTATCGCGGGCATGGGGTGAGCCCGGCGTCGCCGCGGTCAGGCGGCCGTCAGGTCAGTCTGCTCCGGCTCGCCCGTCCAGCGCCGGGGGATCAGCGGGCGCAGCCGGAATACGCGCGCGCTGTCGCGCTCCTCCTGGAGCTCGACGAGGCGCCCGGCGAGCAGGTCGACGAGCGCGACGATTCCGAGCATCCGGTCGGGCTACTCGCGGCTGACGGGCAGGCGCGTGATGCCCTCCTCGGCGATGAAGTTCGCGGCCTCGCGCAGCGTCACGTCCGAGTAGGTGACGACGGACGTGGCCAGCCCGAGCTCGGCGAGTGTCGAGCCATCGGGCAGCCTGTGCCCGTCGAGCGCGGCGGCGAGCATGTCGCGCCGCGTGATCACCCCACCAGGCGCCCGTCGGCGTCCAGCACCGGGTAGACCCTCTGCATGTGCAGATCGTCGCGCAGCTCGCGCTGGTCGGCGACGAAGCTCGCGGCCACGTCAGCGACGTCGGTGTCAACGCGGAAGTAGATGACGTCGGTCTGCATCACGTCGCGCAGGAACAGGATCTCGAGCGGATCGATCGAGTACTCGCGGGTGACGTGCATGTCACGGCGCGCGATCTTCTCCGTCAGCACCGAGCGCTTCAGCACCAGCACCGACAGGCCATAGGCGGCCGAGGCGGCGATCACCAGCGGTGTCGTGGACATGTCGTGTCACGATAGCCACTGGGAGTCGTGTTACGACGAGCGGTGCGCTTCGAACTGCTCGATCATGCGCCAGAGCGTGCGCATCGTCGGCCCCAGTTCGGCCAGCTCCTCCAGGTGCGCTTGGGAGAGCCCGCGCAGCTTTTCCCGGCCAAGCGGTGTCAGCGCGATGCGCACAATGCTGGCGTTCGCGGTATCCGTGCTCCGCGTTATCAGGCCCACCGTGACAGCGCGGTCGATCAGCTCACTGGCGCTGTGCGGGCGTAGGAGCAGCTGGCCGGCCAGCTCCCCGATTGTTGGCCCGACGTCTCCCCGATGGCCGCGCACGGCCAGCAGTAACTGATGCTGCGCCGGCGTGATGCCCGCCGCCTTGGCCTGTTCCTCGCTCCAGTGCAGGAACCGCCGCAGGCCGGTCCTGAGTGCGAGCAACTGCTCGAACTCCGCATCGGTGAGGTCCATGCGCCGTCACGATACCCCTGGGCGAGGTGCGCTGCCATCGATGCGTGGGATGCGCGCGACGCCGACCTGCGGGCACGCGCTATGCGGGCCGGCTACCGAAAGCGTCGCGTCAACTTGCTCGAGCGTCAGCGGGATCCCCAGCGGGAGCGCAGCGGTCACCATCGCGCGACAACTGCTCCGCGGATCCGGAGCGCTCTTCCTTGTGGCCGTAGAGGAGTGTCAGCTGCCCGGTATCGGACTGCCTGACAGTGGCCCGTCCACTTCCCTTCTCTTGAGGCGAGGAGGAGGGAGCTCACGGATGCAGGCGCGGCTCTCGCGTTCGCTGCATCACGCAACCCCCGACTATGGGCTCAGGACCTGCCGTTGCCGTTGTCACCATGACGGTGTGGACCAGGTGCGGCGAGACTCGGCTTGATGAACCCGCCTGTTTCAGTTCCGACGATTGCCGGTTCAGGGATGACGGTCCGCCCGTGGGCACTCGTGGACGCCGCGGCCTTACAGGCAGCGTGTGGCGACCCGGACATCTGTCGGCTCACGACCGTCCCGCGTCACTACACCCGTGAGGCGGCCACCGCCTGGATCGGCCATCAGCACCGTCGGATCGGTGATGGGGCCGGGATCGTGCTCGCGATCGTGCCTTCGCCCGTACAGCAGCCGGTCGGGATGGTGGGGCTGTTCGGGCTCGATGAACCCGGCTCCGCGGCCCGCTTGGGCTACTGGATCATGCGAGATCACCGCCGGCGCGGACTGGCCAGCGAAGCCGTCCGCCTGGTTGCCGACTGGGCATTTGCCCATCTCGACATCGACGTCATCCACATTGACGTCGAGCCGGGGAACGAGCCTTCCCGGCGAGTCGCGCAGGCCGTGGGCGCCACATATCAACGGCAGCTAACACGCAAGCTGACCGGCAATTCCGTCGTTCTCGAGCGGTTCACCCTCCGTCGCTGACACCCAACCCAGCACCGTCGCAGCGCTTCCGTTCGTCGGCGGCACGTATCTCACTGACGAGCCCGGCGAACCCCCCTTTGCGTGCACGGCCACGCCTCCACCGACTCCGGGCGAGCCGCCGACGAACAACGGACTGCGCAGACCACGAAGCCGAGACCAGCTTCTCACGGTCGACGCATATCCAGCCCCACGCCAATCGGACCTGTTTGCGCGGAAGCGGCGCATCTCGCACGCAATCACTGCGGCTGCAACGCGCAAGCAAGTCCCTCACATCTGCAATGCGACTGCGCAGTGGCAGTTGGCGTCTGTGTGCGCCCGATTACTCAAGAGGCCCAACTAGTGCAAAATCTCACGGACCCCATTGCGCAGGACTCCAGAAAACAAGAAAGTCCCGCAAATGCAGGACTTTCTTGAGATGGAGCTAGCCGGAATCGAACCGGCGACCTCCTGGGTGCGATCCAGGCGCTCTCCCATCTGAGCTATAGCCCCGTGCGGCGGCAGAGCCGCGTGGCTTCGTGCAGTTTAGAGCGTGTCGGCGTGTCGAGCGGTGCGCAGCTTTAGTGAGGCCGCATGCGGTCGCCCGGTTGCAGTCGAGGGGGGCCAACTCGATACGCTTACCGGCATGGGTCTGCTGGACGACGCGATCCGCGAGCATCTCGACCTCAAGCGCGCAAGAGGTGGCGATCCCGCCGAGATCGAGCGGATGGAACGCGATGCACTTGGGCCGGTTCGCCGCGAGCCGACGATCGGGTCAGCACGCTTCGAGGCGGCTGAAGAGCACATCCCGCTCTCGCCCGAGGGCGGGTACCCGGACGACCGCGATCAGCTGCCCGACGCCGGGTATCACGACAGCACGGCACCGCATCCGCACGCACAGCACGAGCACCTGCATGAGGATCCGTACCTCGATCATGGGCACGACGATCCGTTCGGCGCCACACGTGAGGAGCCGGAGCAGCCAAAGCGGCGCTTCCTGCGTAGGAACCGTCCCGCATCGCTGCCCGACTCAGGGGCGCCGGAGCCCGGATTTCACGAGGAGCACGCGCTCGACCCGCACGGAATGCTCGACCATCACTCGCCGATCGAACACCCCGAGATGTTGGGTGATCACGAGCCGACCGCTTACCACGAGCCGCTCGAACGTGATGAGGCGCTGGGTCATCATGAGGCGCTGGGTCATGATGAGCCGCCGGAACACGACCTGCCCGAACATCACGAGTCGCTCGCGCACCACGATCTGCATGAGCAGCAGGACGCTCCGGAACACTCAGAGACGTCCGGGCCGCCGCCGCATCTACAGTTCGAGCATCCGCCCAAGCGCCCGCGCTTCAGCCCCGAACCCCCCTCGCCGGAATCCGGGGCAGAGGCTGAGCCGGTAACCGGCGGTGACGAGCCCGGACCCGTCGCGCCCGCGCCGCCGCAGCACCTGCCCGAGGACGAGAGCGGAGTCCAGGAGACGACCGAGTTCGACGTCCAGAAGCACATCGCCGAGACGCGCTTCCAGCCCGATCCTGAGACGGAGGTACAGCCTCGGCCCGAGGCACCGCGCGAGCAAGCGGCCGCGGAGGAGGAAGAGGACGTGCTCGAGGAGACGCCGGAGTTCCTCCAGGACACCCCGGAGCACGATCGGCTCTGGTTCGAGCAGCGCCCGCCGCGCGACTTCGACTTCGACGGCTGAGGCCGTTACGCCGGTGTCACCGGCTTGAGGTTCGGCCACCGCAGGCGCGCCAGCGGGGTGCTGAACTTCCCCGATCCGCCAACGGGCGGTGGGGGCACCCGAAGCAGGTGCCGCTGCCAGACGCCAACGCTCCCGCCTTCAAGCACGCTCTCTCGATTTGCGGTCGCGGCGGCCGAATCAGTGCGCGCGCAGGAAACCTCTCAGGCCCGTAGCATCGGCCACTTCGGGTTCTACACTCGGACCTCGAAGGGGCCATAGCTCAGCTGGGAGAGCGCCTGCTTTGCAAGCAGGAGGTCACCGGTTCGATCCCGGTTGGCTCCACTCACGGAAGTGCCTGGCAATCAGCAAGTTCCTGCTCGCAAGGCAGAGTCGCGAACAGAGATTTCGGGAGGCTGGGCATCTTGCCTGGGCATCAAACGACGGACTCGGTCTCCGAACCGTGGCGCCGTCCATTGGGCCGCGTCAAGACCCGGCTTGAACGCCGAGTTGTCGCCATTGCGCTCCTCCGGGGACGAGGGCTCGCCGCGCCGAAGCCGATCGCGCGGTGCCGGTGTCTGGTGCCGGCTGAGCAGCGGAGCCTCGGGCGTTTCTGGCTCCGCGATTACTCTCGGCGCTGCATAGGCAATAGCGGCCAAGCGGCGTCCGGCGCTCGTTCCCTCAGTTCCGCGCATTGCACGTGTCTCGTCGTCGAGATTGAGATGCTCGCGGCGAGACGAATGCAGGTGCCGGCGGGCGGGATCCAGATCGTGGCCGAGCGATAGTCACGACGTGGTCTGCTTAGGCGAGTCCTTTTCGAAGCATGAAACTGCCTTTTGCTTGGATTGAGCTTCTAGCTCGTATCGGTCTGTGTCGTTGTCCCGCTGGTTCTCCGGCTGGCTGTCAACCGTGTTGATGGAGGTGAGGATGCCCTTGGCGAGATGGACGGGTCGGGCGATCGGCCTGGATGTGCACCACGATTTTTGTGTGGTCGCTGTTTGTGAGGACGGGCAGGTTCGTTCCACGGGCCGGGTGCCGTCCACCCCGGAAGGGATCGGGATGCTGGCCGACAGCTTGCTGCCGTCTGACCGCGTCGCCCTGGAAGTCACCGGCAGTGCTGGGAGGTCGCCCGGATCCTCGAGCCACACGTGAACCGGGTTGTGGTCGTCAGTCCTGATGACACCGGGATCACGGCTGCCCGCGCGAAAACTGATCGTCTGGACGCGCGTGCTTTGGCGTTGTTGTTGTGGCGTGGTGAGCTTGACGCGGTGTGGATGCCCGATGTGCGCTGCCAGAATCCTGCGGCGTCCTGCGGCGGCGTCGTTTGCAGCGTCGTGAGCAGCTCGTTCGCTCACGCTCGAGAGCCAAGAACGAGATCCACGCGGTGCTGCAGCGACGGCTGAACGGCAAACCGCCGTGCTCGGATCTGTTCGGGGTCAAAGGACGGGAGTGGCTGGCGGGCCTGGAGTTGCCGTTGGAGGAACGCGAGTCCGTTGACGCCGGCATCCATCACATCGAGTTCCTCGACACGGAGATCGGCGCGGTTGAACGGCTGATCGCTCAGCAGGCGCTCGCCTGGCCTGAGATCCAGCGGTTGATGACCGTCCCCGGCGTGAACGTGATCTGCGCCGCATCGTTCATCGCCGCGGTCGGTGACGACCGGCGGTTCATCACCAGCGGCAAGATGGTCGCCTACCTTGGCCTGGACCCGAAGGTCAAACAGTCCGGTGAGGCACCGGCCCGCAGCGGCCGGATCTCAAAACGCGGATCGGCGTCGGCACGCTGGGCGCTGGTCGAGGCCGCATGGACCACGGTGCAGCAACCCGGGCCGATGCACGCGTTCTATGAGCGCACCAAGGGCCGGCGTGGACACGGCAGAGCGATCGTCGCGACCGCCAGGAAACTCACCGTTCTGTTCTGGTGCATGCTCACCCGCGACGAGGACTACGCCCACCAACAGCCGTCGTTGACGAAGAAGAAGCTCCCGCGCCTGGAGATCACCGCCGGAGCCCCGAAGCGCACGCCTGGTGCCCGCGGGATCTGGAGCGCCAGCGACGCCGTCCGTGACGCTGAGCGCGCATTGGCTGAGCAGGCCGAGGCGTCCTACAAACGGATGGTCCAAGACCAGCGGGCCGGCGGACCATCCAGAAAAGTGGGCGCGAGCGCGACACCGGAGCGCGCATAGTTTCAGGCCCTCAAGGGGCAAAGCCGCGCGGCAGACTCAAAGCTCCTGACGTCTGCGCTTCGCTTCGTCAGT
>DASZMI010000102.1:0-23293 GCA_035551915.1 Solirubrobacteraceae bacterium
GAAATCGGTCGTCCCGTGGGTAGAGCAGTCAAGAACCGCTGATGTGAGGCTTAAGGCTCGAGCCGCCAGCACGCCCGGACTGGAATAGCGCCCTGAGCGGTGATGGGTCCTCAGCTCGTACTTGGCGAGCCAGTACCGCACGCTGCCCTTGCTGCACTCAAACCGCTGCGCGAGCTGCGCGATGCTCAAGCCGGCGTCCACCGCGATCTGAAGCTCGAGCCGATTCATCACGAACGTATGTTCCCATACGCATCGGACGGAACCCTCAGTTAAACCGGGCGCTCGAGCCTGGTCACGACCGTCCCGATCGTCGAGCGGATGTCCTGGTACTCGGCCATGAGCTTGACGAGTTGCGCGCCGGCGCCGCCACGATCACGCAGGTAGCGGATCTCTCGGTACAGGCGGTCACGCTCGAGCACAAGGCGGGCGTGTTCGAGCTCATCGACGCTCACGTCGCGGCCACGCTCGGCGCGGCGACGGAGGTCGTCGATCGCGAAGATCAGCTCCGGGTCCTCGCCCGGCGGGTCCGGAAGCTCGCTGGGAAGGTGCTCGCGGAGAAAGCGCGCCGCACGGCGCATCACGTCGTCGGCCAGCACGGCGTCCGGATCGATGCGCGCCAGCGCGGCCGCGCCGATGTCGGGCGAGGCCACGCACATGGCCAGGAACGAGCGCTCCGGCTCAGGCCGCTGGCGCCGCGGAGCGCTCGCCACGGGCCGGCGCTCCCGATAAGCATCGGCGTACGCCTCGCCCGCGTAGCCGCCGCCCGGATGGTCGTGCTCGGCGGACGCGCCCGCGGTGCGCGGTGCCCGCAGAGCCGCCGGTGCCTGCCCGAGCAGCGTCACGAGCCGCGCCTCCGGAATCTCCAGCGTTCCCGCGGCGCTGCGCACGAGCTCGTCGCGCAGCACGCTCGCCGGCACGGCGGCCAGCACCGGCCGCAGTTCGGCGATCGCCCGGTCCTTGCCCTCGGCGCCCGAGAGGTCGGCCGCCTGCAGCGCGCGCCCCACCTGGAAGACGACATACGGCACCGATGCGGCGATGCGCTCGCGCAGCGCGTCGGCGCCCTCCCGGGCGATCAGCTCACCCGGATCGGCGCCCACCGGCAACGGCACGACGCGCAGTTGCAACCCAGAGTCGGCGCAGACCTTGGCCGCGCGCTCCATCGCGCGCTGGCCGGCGTTGTCGGCGTCAAGGCATAGCTCGAGCACCTTCACCACGCGCACGAGCTCGGCCACCTGCTCGTCGGTCAGCGAGGTGCCCATGATCCCCACCACATTGGAGACGCCCGCCTGATGCAGCGCGATCACGTCGGTGTAGCCCTCGCAGAGGATCATCCGCCCTTCTTTGGCGGCCGATGCACGGGCCTGATCGATCCCATAGAGGACCTCGCGCTTGCGGTAGACCTCGCCCTCCGAGGTGTTCAGATACTTCGGTCCATCGTCGTTGCCCATCGTGCGAGCACCGAAGCCGCGCACACGCCCGCGCGCATCGGCGGTGGGGAACATCAGCCGTCCGCGGAAGCGGTCGATCAGCTCGTCGGGACGGGCCTTCTTGCGGCGGCCGAGGTCACAGGCCAGCAGCTCATCCGCGCTGTAGCCCGCCTTGTCCGAGGCGCCGACCAGGCGGTCCCATGACTGCGGCGCGTAGCCGACGCGGAACTCGCGCACCGTCTGCTCATTGAACCCACGCTGGCGCAGGTACTCCCGCGCCGGCTCGGCCTCCTTTGCCTCCCACAGGAAGCGCTCGTAGAAGGTTGCGGCACGGTCGAGCAGCGCGTAGAGGCGCTCGCGGCGCTGGCGCTTTGAAGCAGCCTCGGGCGACTCGTCCTCGGTCTCGAGCTTCACCCCGAAGCGGTCGGCAAGCGACTCGAGGGCGCCCTTGAAGTCGAGTCCCTCGGTGAGCATCACGAACGTGAAAGGATCCCCGGACTCCGAGCAGCCGAAGCAGTGGTAGTACTTCTCATCCGGGCGCACGTGAAAGGAGGCGGTGCGCTCGTCATGAAACGGGCAGCAGCCGAAGTAGCTGTCATGGCCACGCCGCGTGAGCTCGACCTTGGAGCTCACCAGCGCGAGCATGTCAACCGCGTCGCGCACACGGTCGCGGGAGTCAGCGGTGTAGCGGCTCACGTCGTGAAGGCCATCGGAACGGCCAGTGCTTCGAACAGTGCCACCGCGAAGCGGTCAGTCATCCCCGCGATGTGATCGGTGACCCTGCGCGAGAGCGGACCGTCGGGGATGGAATCGGGGATCTGCTCCGGGTGATCACACAAATGGCCGAACAGGGCACGCACCGCGGTCTTGATCTTCTCGCGCTCGTGCGTCACCTGCGGGCCGAGATAGACGTGCTCGAACATGAAGTCGCGCAACGCGTTCATCGCCTCCCCCACGATCTCGCTCTGCGCGATCTGACCGGCCTGCGCGGACTGCTCGACGAGGTCATGGACGAGCGTGTCGATCCGCTGTGAGCCCGAGTCACCGAGGATCTCGATCGCGCTGCCAGGAAGCTCGGCCGCGTCGAGCACGCCCGCCCGTACGGCGTCGTCGATGTCGTGGTTGATGTAGGCGATCCGGTCGACGAAGCGGATGATGTGACCCTCGAGCGTCCGCGGCCGCTCGGCTCTCCATGAGTGCGCGGCGATGCCGTCGCGCACGGCCGCGGTCAGGTTGAGGCCGCGACCGTCCCGCTCGAGCACATCGACGACGCGCAGTGAATGCTCGTTGTGCCAGAAGCGCTCGCCGAAGCGCTCGCCCAGGCATTGGTCGAGCGCCTCCTCGCCGATGTGGCCGAACGGCGGATGCCCGATGTCATGACCAAGGCCGATCGCCTCGGTCAGATCCTCGTTGAGCTGCAGAGCGCGGGCCACCGTGCGCGAGATCTGCGTCACCTCGAGCGTGTGTGTCAGACGCGTGCGGTAGTGGTCGCCGAGCGGAAGCACGAACACCTGCGTCTTGTGCTTCAGGCGACGGAACGCCTTGCAGTGCACGATCCGATCGCGATCACGCTGGAAAGGGGTGCGCAGTCCGCAATCTGGCTCCTCGAACTCGCGCACGGCCGGATACGAGCGTGTCGCCAAGGGCGAGAGATCGGTCTGCTCCCGCAGCATGATGCGCTCGGCGAATGCCTCTGCGACCGCTCCGCCGGGATGCTCGTAGACCCTGTTCACATACCCATTCTGCCAGGCGACTGGAAGAAGCGGACCAACTTGTTACAAACGCGCGGATGCGCTTGAGACCGGCCGCAGCCGGACCTGCGCATGATGCTCGGCGGTCTCCCGCACCGCGCGCTCGACCATCTGCAATGCCCTGTCCGAGGCCTGCGGCGCGTCGGCCAGGGACCGACCGAGTGCGGCCACCATGAACTCGTAAGCCTCCTTGCCGAGCGGGAAAGAGGACGACTCGCAGGAGCTGCAAACGACGCCTCCTGCGGCGGCCGAGAACCCGGTCAGATGGTCGTGCTCGCCGCAACTCGCGCACGAACCGAGCTGCGGCACGATCCCAGCGGCGAGCAGCAGCTTCAGGCGGAAGGCGAGCGAACTGGCCGGTCCTGCCGCTGTTGGGTGGGTGGGAACCGAATCCAGCAGCGTCAGCTCGTTGGCCAGCAGCGCGAACACCTCCGGGTGCGGCTCGTCGGTCTCGAACAGCCTGGCCACGGCATCACACGCACGTGCGGCCGCGTCGAGCGCCTCGGCGCTCTCGCGCAGCACCGCGTGCGCTTCGATCGTGTCCACGGCTGTAACCGTGTAGAGATCGCCGCGCCCCTCGTGCAGCACCATCCTGATCTGGAAGAACGGTTCGAGCCGAGCCCCGAATCTGCTCTTGGCGCGGCGCGCGCCCTTGGCGATCGCCCCGATCCGCCCGAAGCCGGGCGTATAGAGGTGCAGGATCCGGTCGGCCTCGCCGTAGCGGATCGAGCGCAGCACGATCGCATCCGTCTTCAGCGATCCAGGCATCGAAAGACCACTGATCCCGGAGCTATACTTTCTGAAGTTATGAAGCCCGTCACGCTGTACACCACCGACTTCTGCCCATATTGCCGCAGCGCCAAGGCGCTTTTGAACAAGCGCGGCGTCGCTTACGAGGAGATCAATCTCGCACGCGACGCGGACGCCCGCAACAGGCTCCACGAGATCACCGGCATGGTCACGTTCCCCCAGATCGTGATCGGGGATGAGTCGATCGGCGGCTTCGATCAGTTGCTCGCGGCTGATCGCGCCGGGCGACTGCCCGAGCTTCTCGCGGCCTGACCGTCGGGTCAGCCTCGCCGGGTTGGGGCCGGGTTGGGGCCGGGTCAGGCTCGGGCTACGATCGGGGGATGCGTCGAATCCCGATCCTGATCGTCCTTCTGGCCACCATCTTCAGCGCCACGCTCACCGCAGGCGCGGCGGCCAGCGCACCGCCACGCGGTGAGCTCACGAAGCTCGAGTACAAGGAGCTCTACGCGAGCTTCGAGGCGATGGAGCACGCGGGCAAGACCCACGGGACGCTCACATACGTCGCTCGCCACACCTGCCGAGCGCTGACGAACGTCTCCAGGCTCACTTCCGCCGAGCGCGCTGAGTGCGAGGCCTCGATCGTCTACTCCTATGAGTTCTTCGCGTTTCCGTATGCCGAGCAGCAATGCGCCAAGGGCTCGACGGCGCCGGCGCGGGCCCGCTGCGCACTGGGTGCCACCAATGCCTTCGCGAGGTCGGTCCGTGCCTTCATCCGGACGAACGCGGCGTCTGTGAGAGCGACCAACCCGCGCCACCTCACCCGAAAGTGCCTCGCCTACCTGGTGTTCACTCCGCAGCAGGCGAGAGCGACCGCGGCGCTCTCGGCTGGGTTGCGGCGCTACGCGCATGCGATTAGGAGCGGCAAAGCCGGCGCGATCACATCCGCCGGCAACCGCCTCAACAGCGACCTGGTCAACCAGCGGCAGGCGATGTCCCTCAACATCAGCGTCAACGTCTGCCGGCACGAGTAGCCGGGACGCGGCGGCGGCCGGGCGTTCAGGGAAAGCACGATGGGTAGCCTTCGGTCGATGCGATCCGTTCGCCTGCTCAGCATCCTGCTGGCATCCGCCCTTGCGTTCAGCGCCCCCGCGCTCGCATCGGCACGCGCCGTCAGGCCGCTGACGAGCGCCGAATATCATCAGTTGCACCACGCCCAGGACCGGATCCGCTCGCTGGAGTCCTCCGACGGCCGCAGCTTCCGCAGGGCCAGCGCGGTCTGCACGCATCTCGACGAGGTGACGAGGTTGATCACAGCAGTGCGCAACGGCTGTGTCGACCTGATCCGACTGGGCGGCGACGACGCCAAGCTAAACGCGCAGGCGACCAAGTGCGGCATCGATCCGCCCTCGGAGGCGGCCATCCTGACCTGCCTCGTTCCCGCGGTCCAGAGCTACTACCAGGATGCCGAGGCGTTCTATCGGGCCGAGTCATACGTGGATCGGCTCGCCAGGGCGCGCGGCTTCAGCAGCAGCTGCGTCGCGGTGATCGGAGACTCACCCAGGAACATCGCCGCCGAGGGCAGGCTGGCGGGCGATCTCAAGGCCGCGGTGCAGGCGCTCAAGAACCAGAACCCAGAGGCCCTGCAGACGCTCTCTCAGCAGATCGACACCGCCGTGAAATCGATCAAGCCGGGCCCGAGCTCGCTCTCGCTCTGCCCCCGCAGACCCGCCTCAGGCTGAGCCACGGCGCGTGCGCGGCTTCGGCTGGCAGGTCTCGCAGACGTAGGTTCCGCGGCCGCCCACGACCAGCTTGCGGATCGCGCTTCCGCAGGTGTGGCACGGCTCGCCCTCACGCGTATGCACGAGGAAGCGGTCCTGGAAGCTGCCCCGCGCGCCGTCGACGTGGCGGAAGTCATCGATCGATGCCCCCTTGGCGTCGATCCCGGCCGCGAGCGCCTCCTCGATCGCAAGCTTCAGCGCCGACCACTGCGGCAGCGTCACGGCACCGGCCGGGCGCAGCGGATGGATCTTGGCCCGATGCAGCGCCTCGTCTGCGTAGATGTTGCCGACGCCTGCAATCCGTCGCTGATCGAGGATGAAGGACTTGACCGGCGCCGAGCGGCCGCGCGCCTGATCGCGCAGGTACTCGGCGGTGAACTCGGGCGTCAACGGTTCGGCGCCCAGCCGCGCCTTCAGGTACGCGTCGCGGGCGGCGCTGGAGAGCATCAGGTGCGCGGTGCCAAAGCGGCGCGGATCGACGTACGTGAGGACGTGCCCGTCATCGAGCTCGAAGCGTGCACGGGTATGCGGCGACTCGGGGTCGGCATCGACCAACAGCGAGCCGGTCATGCGCAGGTGTACGAGCAGGCTGCGGTCATCATCGAGCTCCCAGATCATGTACTTGCCAAGGCGTCCGAGCCGCTGGACGTGCGCGCCGGTGAGCTCGGCGGCTATCAGCTCCGGTGGCGCCGGAAGCGTCCAGCGGTAATCACGGATCTCGACGGACACGAAGGTCCGCCCCTCGAGATGCGGCGCCAGCTGGCGCCTGATGGTCTCGACCTCAGGTAGCTCGGGCATGCGCGCTCGATCATAGGCAGCGCGCCCACGGACTCCGTCCGCCGACGCGACCCGCAGAGCGAGCCCCGCCCCAGAGAGCCACCCGGTCGCTACTCGTGCGGCGTTCCGCTCAGCTTCGCGCGGGGGTGCGCCTCGAAGTAGACATCGCGCAGTCGCTCGGCCGAGAGATGCGTGTAGATCTGCGTTGTCCCGATGTCCGCATGACCGAGCATCTCCTGCAGTGAGCGCAGGTCACAACCGCCCGCGAGCAGATGTGTGGCGAAGGTGTGGCGCAGAGTGTGGGGGCTCATGCGCGAGTCGAGGCCCGCGCTGCGAGCATGCCGCTGGACGATCTTGTACAGGCCCTGCCGCGAGAGCCCCTGGCCACGCAGGTTCACGAACACGTGCGGCTCGTCCCGCAGTCCGACCAGGGCCGGGCGTGCCTTCTCCAGATACTTGCGCAGCGTGTCGCGGGCCTTGCTACCGATCGGCACGATCCGCTCCTTGGAGCCCTTGCCGTGAGCGATCAGCACCCCGGCCTCGAGGTCGAGTTCGCCGAGTTGCAGGGTGATGGCCTCCGAGGCGCGCAGGCCGCAGGCATACATCGTCTCGAGCAGCGCACGGTCGCGCATCGCCCCGTGGCTCGCACCCTTGGGCTGCTCCAGCAGGCTGTTGACCTGGTCGCGACTGAGCACGCGTGGGAGCCGGGCGCGCGAGCGCGGCGGCCGCACATCGCTGGTCGGGTCGACGTCGAGCAGACCCTCGCGGCGAAGGTGACGGTAGAAGGACCGCAGGCAGGCAACCTTGCGCTGCAGCGTCGAGGCGGCGGCCGGGCGGCGGTCGTCGCGGCCCTCGGCGAGTTCGCTGACGAACGATGACAGCAGTGGCCCGTCGACGTCCAGCGGGCTCACCCCGTGCCGGCCGAGGAACTCGCCTAGCTGCTGCAGGTCGGAGCGATACGCCTCAAGCGTGTTGCGCGACAGACCGCGCTCGAGCTCGAGGTACGCGAGGAAGTCGAGCGTGAGCTCGTTGAGGCGCTGCACAGGACCGGCGGCAACCGTGGCCATACGACTGGATTTCGCCCCCTCTGCCGCCACTCCTCCGTGACCAGCTGGAACTCTACGATCAGAGCCTGAGCTCTCGGGCCAGCCACAGCAGCCCAATCAGCGTCTTGCCGTCGGCTGTCTCCTCGATCGCGCGGGCGATGTCGCTCAGCAACCACGGGACCACCTCGATGTTCTCCTCGTCGTCGGGCGCCGGTCCGCCATGGCTGTCGGTCAGGCTGGTCGCAGCAAACAGCGTGATGTGCTCATCGCAGAAGCCGGGCGTCGGATAGAACGGCTTGACCACGCGCCACTGAGATGCCTCCTTGCCGATCTCCTCCGCGAGCTCGCGCTTTGCCAGCTCGAGCAGCGGCTCCTCCGGGCGATCGCGCTTACCCGCGGGGATCTCGAGGGATAGCGAGTGTCCAGACGCGGGCCGCGGCTGGCGGATCAGCCAGACGTACTCGTCGTCGTAGGCCACGATCGTCACGGCGCCGGGATGCCAGACCTTGTCGTGGACGTGCGTGGTGCCGTCGCTGAAGCGGTAGGTCTCGCTGCCGGCCTTGATTATGCGGCCCTCCCACTCCACGTTCACGGCTTCCGTCTCGAACTCGATCAAACCGCCTCCTGGGTCATCGTTGAGCTGCCCGCGAGCCGTGCGCCTTGCGGCACTCAGGCAGTGCTTTCATCGATCAGCGCCAGCATCAACTCGAGGTTCGCCTCGAGCGCTACGAAGCTGACGCGTTCAGTGCGCTCGTGAGCGCGTTCGGTCCCGTTGGCAAGGTTGGTGCAGGTGAAGCCGTTCACGCGGAAGGCGTTGGCATCAGAGCCGCCCCCACTCGAACGGTAGCTCGGCTCATAACCCAAGCGCCGCAGCGCCCGTGCAGCGAGGGCGACGGGCGCCTCGCGACTGCCGATGCGATAGCCCGTGAACATCTGCTCGAGCTTCAGGTCGAGGTCGCAACCGGCGCTGTCGGCGGCGTCCTGAAGTGCGTCGATCGCCTGGGTGACGTAGCGGTCAACCTGCTCCTGCTCGACCGCGCGAACTTCGGCGGCGATCGTGCAGCGGTCGGGGACGACGTTCAGGGCGGTGCCACCGGCGACCATGCCGACATTGGCCGTCGTCTGATCGTCAAACCGTCCCTGCGGCATGTTCGGGATCGCGCGCGCCGCGGCGACGACGGCGTTCACGCCCTGCTCCGGGTGCAGGCCCGCATGCGCGGCTTTGCCGCGAATCTCGGCGTCTATCCGCATGTGCGTGGGTGCCGCGGTGATGATCTCACCGACCGGCGAGGCGTGGTCGAAGACATAACCGAAGTTGCTCCGCAGGCGAGTCGCATCGAACTCGCGTGCACCATTCAGGCCGGTCTCCTCGGCGACCGTGAAAACCAGTTCGATGCCGATCGCGGGCGGCTCATCACGCGCCCTCAGCAGCCGCGTCAGCTCGACCATCGCCGCCACCGCCACCTTGTTGTCGGCGCCGAGGATCCCCTCGTTAGCGTTCTGCCAGCCGTCCTGGAGCCGCACCGGCTCGACCGGTGCTGTCAGCGGCACGGTGTCCATGTGCGAGCAGAGCATCAGCGAGCGCTCACCGCCGCCAGGGATGCGCGCCAGCAGATTGCCGGAGTTGGAGCCCACCGTGGCCCCGGCGTCGTCCTCCTGAACATCAAGGCCCAACGCCGTCAGCTCGCTGGTGATCCAGGCGGAAACCATGCGCTCATCGCCGGTCGGGCTGGCGATCCGGCATAGCGTCTCAAAGGTTTCGTGCAGCCGCTCGCGCTCACGAGCGGAGACCGTTCTCATGTTGCGGCCGGCCTGTGCGCGCAGGCGGACACTACGCCAAGCGCGTCGCGGTGACCTCGTCGTTGTCCGACAGCGGCTCTACCAGCGGTCGCCCGCCGCGAAAGCCATAGGCGGCGCCGACGAATTCCCTGAACAGCGGCGAGGGCCGATCCGGACGCGACTTGAACTCCGGGTGGAACTGCGACGCCACGTAGAACGGGTGAACGTCGCGCGGAAGCTCCGAGATCTCGACCAGGCGCCCGTCGGGGGTGGTGCCCGAGAACACCAGCCCGGCCGTCTCGAGCTGCTTCTTCAGATGGTTGTTGACCTCGTAGCGATGGCGGTGGCGCTCGTAGACGACCTCTTCGCCGTAGGCCTCGTAGGCCCACGTCCCCGGGTGGATCTTCACCGGGTCGGCGCCAAGCCGCATGGTCCCGCCCATGTCGGCGATCTCCCGCTGCTCGGGCAGCAGGTCGATCACGGGGAACGGGGTCTCCGGGTCCATCTCGGTTGAGTTCGCGCCGGGCATGTCAGCCTCGTGGCGAGCGAACTCACTGACGACGACGTGCATGCCCAGGCAGACGCCCAGATACGGGATGCCGGATTCACGCGCGAGCCTGGCCGCCGCGATCTTGCCCTCGAACCCGCGACCGCCGAAGCCTCCGGGGATCAGGATTCCGTCCATCCTGCGCAGCAGCGCCGCGACCTCGGGCTCGGCCACCGTTTCCGAGTCGACCCACTCGATCTTGATCTTGCAACCATGGTGGATGCCGCTGTGGCGCAGCGCCTCGGCCACGGACAGGTAGGCGTCCTCGAGTTGCACGTACTTGCCGACCAGCGCGATGCTCACCTCGTCTGTCAGCGACGCGGCCCGGTCGACGAACTTCTTCCAGACCTCGAGGTCCGGGGGCGGCGTCTCGATCCCGAAATGATCCTTGAGGATGAAGTCGTCGACGCCCTGCTCGTGGAAGGTCAGCGGGCAGCTGTACACGTCGGGAACGTCGTATGCGGAGACGACCGCGTTGACCGGAAGGCTCGCGAACAGCGCGATCTTCTTGCGAATCTCGGTCGAAAGCACCGACTCGGAACGGCAGAGCACCATGTCCGGGTTGATGCCGATGCGACGCAGCTCATTGACCGAATGCTGGGTGGGCTTGGTCTTGAGCTCGCCGGCATGGCCGATGTAGGGCACGAGCGTCAGGTGGATGAACATGCAGCGCCGGCGGCCGACCTCGACCGGGAACTGACGGATCGCCTCGAGGAACGGCAGCGACTCGATGTCGCCGACGGTGCCGCCGATCTCCGTGATCACGAAATCGACGTCGGAGGAATCTGCGACCACGCGGATGCGCTGCTTGATCTCATCGGTGATGTGCGGGACGACCTGGACGGTGCCGCCGAGGTAGTCACCGCGTCGCTCGCGACGGATCACGGTGTTGTAGATGCCGCCGGCCGTAACGTTCGACGCGCGGCTGGCATTGGCATCGGTGAAGCGTTCGTAGTGCCCGAGATCCAGATCGGTCTCGGCGCCGTCCTCGGTGACGAACACCTCGCCGTGCTGGTACGGCGACATCGTCCCCGGGTCAACGTTGATGTACGGGTCGAACTTCTGGATCTGGACCGAGAGTCCCCGCGAGCGCAGCAGACGCCCGATTGAGGCGGCTGCGATTCCCTTGCCCAGCGAGGAGACCACGCCCCCCGTGATGAAGATGAATCGCGTCTCGGCCTGGCTCATGCGTGTGATCCTTGCTCCCGTACTTACCGTTCTCGAAGGTACCGTCCGGGGCGGACGCACGCTTGTGGGCCAATCGCTGCGGCGCCCTGGTTCAGAGTAGCGGCCGAAAAACCAATTTCGGCGCCGTCAGCAAGACGGGACCCAGGGTTCGGGAGGACGATCTAGTCCAAATAGCGGGATGCACGGTTCGAGCCCGCTGATGCGCACGGAGATCCGCTCCAGGTCGATCCAGTGGTCGCGCGTGAGCCGCATGCGTCGATCGAGCCGTCGCTCGCCCCGAACCTCGATCGAGGTCTCACCGTCGGCGACGTAGCCGAGCTTCCGCGAGATGCGCGCGGAGGCGCCGACACCGTCGAGCACCGAGGAGACCGCCGCCTCCGCCCCGAGGCCGTGGAAGGCGAGCTCCAGCACCGCCGCCCGCATCTCCGTGCCGAAGCCGCGGCCCTGGAAGCTCTGTGCCAGCCACGAGCCTGTCTTCACCTCGTGCGCGGTTGCGAAGTCATGACCGACCACACCCTGGACCCCGATCAGCTCGTCCGCCGCCCAGACGCCGAGGTCGAGCTGCCACCGGTCGGGTCGCCAATCGCATCGCAGGCCCTCATGGAACGCGTGGAACCGCCCGAGGAAGCCCGGCTGGCCGATCGCGTCGGTCCAGGGGACGACGAACGGCATCTCGGCGGGATCGTGCACACCGGTTTCCGCGAGGCGTCCGAGCGCGGCGATCTCATCCGTGTCCGGCCAGCGCAGCTCCAAGCGGTCGGTCCGGAGCCGCAGCCCGTAAAGCGCATCGAGGTCCATCTGCCAACGATGCCAGACCGGTGCCCGAAGCAATGGGAGTTTGGTGTCATTTCCGGCCCGCGAATCCCCCCTTCGCGGCGGTGTCGTCAGACGGCCTTCAACAGCTCGCGAGCATGCCCGCGCGCGGCACGATCGTCCTCGTCGGCCCCGAGCATGCGCACGAGCTCGCCGACGACGGAGTCGCCGTCGAGCGCGGCGACCGTGGTCACGGCGGGCGACCGCGAACCGTCCTTGACAATCGTGAAGTGACGATTCCCCATCGCGGCCACCTGCGGCAGGTGTGTGATGCAGAGGATCTGACGGCCCTCGGCCAGCTCCCGCAGGTGCGCGCCGACGGCGCGGGCGGTGTGGCCGCCGATGCCGGCGTCGATCTCGTCGAAGACCAGCAGTGAGCCGTCGCCCTCGCCGCCGATCGCATCGCTCGTCTTCCCGACGCCGCTCGCGCCCCTGGTGCCCTTTTTGGTTGCCGTGGAAGCACCGCCGTGAGCCGCGCTCAGCAGCGCCAGCATCACGCGGGAGAGCTCACCGCCGGAGGCGACCTCGCGCAGCGGGCCGAAGGGCAGACCCTGGTTGGTGGCGATCAGGAACTCGACCGTGTCGCTGCCGCGCGGACCGTATCCGCCGTCGCGCTCGCGCAGCGCGACCTCGAAGCGCGCGTCGCCCATCGCCAGCTCACCGAGACGCTCCAGCACCTCCGCGGCGAGCCGCGGGGCCGCCTGGTGGCGCACCTTCGAGAGCTCGGAACCGATCTGTTCACGCGCGGCGACCGCGACCTCGAGCTCAGCCGACAAGCCCTCGAACGTGACGTCCGCGTCCTCCAGCGCCTCGCGCCTGGCCCGGCAGGCCTCGGCGTGAGCGATCACCTCGGCGATGCCGCCGCCGTGCTTGCGCGAGAGCCTCGCGAAAGCGGCCAGCCGCTCCTCGACGAACTCCAGCCGCCCGGGCTCGGCCTCGAGCCGATCCAGATAGCTGTGCAGCTCCGCGGCGATGTCCTCGGCCTCATAGCGAAGCGCAGCGAGCCGCTCGGCAAACGGCGCCAGCTCGGCGTCAAAGGCGGCGGCGGCTTCGAGTTCCGAGGCTGCCCGCGTCAAGAGCGCACTGGCTCCGTCGCCGTCCTCAGGGATCAGCGCCTCGGCCCCAGTCGAGGCGCCAAGGCGCAATGCCTCCTGATGGCGCAGACGCTCGCGCTCGGCGAGCAGCTCGGTCTCCTCCTCGATGCTCGGGTCGATTTCCTCGATCTCCCGCAGCTCGAACCCGATCAGGTCGAGCTCGCGCTCACGCGCCCCGACGAGCCCATCGAGCTCGGCGATCTCGGCCTCCAGCGCGCGCACACGCTCGTGGGCGCTGGCCATCTTGGCGCGGCGCGCGGCCTGCTGATCGCCGCAGAACGAGTCGAGCCCATCGAGCTGCGCGGTCGTCAGCATCAGCTTGCGGTGCTCATGCTGGCCGTAGAAGGACAGGATGCGGCTGCCGAGCTCACGCAGGTCGCCGACCGTGGCAGCACGCCCGCAGATGTAGGCCCGGGTTCGCCCGTCGGGCCAGACCCGACGGGCGAGCACCAGTTCCTCGGCGTTGGCAGGGATCCGCTCATCACCCTCGCGGGCCAGGCCCGGCGGCAATGCGAACACGCCCTCCACGTAGGCCTCAGCCGCGCCGTCCCGGACGATGCCGGCACGGGCTTTGCCTCCCAGCAAGAGGTCGAGCGCGTGGGCGAGCAGCGTCTTTCCCGCACCGGTTTCACCGGTGAGAACGTTCAGCCCTGGAGCCAGCCGCAGCTCGGCCCGCTCCATCAGCAACAGGTTCTCGACGCGAAGCTCAAACAGCACGCGCCCAGTTCTACGCCCCCGACCGGACGGAACAATGCGAACAGGCGTTCGCGCGCTTTCTCGCAACGAACCCGCTCAGCCCAGCGGCAAAGCCTCAGCGCAGTGTCGCCAGGCGCCCGAACTTCTCGTGCAGGCGCCCGTAGAAGCTGACGCCCGCGAGCTGCGCCAGCGCGCCCTGGTTGTCGACGAAACGAGCCTCGAGCCGGGCGCCCGGATCGAGATGGGCCATGGGCCGGCCGTCGACGACGACGTCGACTGATTCGTCCTCGCCGCGGTTCGCGATCGCGAGCGTGTCTCCGGGCGCCACCACCAGGGCGCGCGCGGTGAGCGAGTGCGGCGCGATGAAGGAGATCACCATGCCCTCCACGCCCCAGGCCATGACCGGCCCGCCGTTGGCGAGGTTGTAGCCCGTCGAGCCTGCCGGGGTCGCGACCACGAGGCCGTCGCAGCGCACGCTGCCGATCACATCCTCGCCGACCGAGTAGGCCAGGGTGGCCACACGCTGGCCGTGCTGGCGCTCGACCGAGACATCGTTGATCGCGATCCAGTCGCGCTCGCCCAGGCGGACCGCGATGCCGGGCAGCGCCAGCACATCGAACTCGCGGGCAAAGGCGCGCTCGAAGGCGGCGCGGGCCTCCTCGCGCTCGACCGTCGCCAGGAAGCCGACCTCGCCGTAGTTGACGCCGAACACGGGCACGCCGGTGCCCGCGTACCGCCGCAGACCCCGCAGGATGGTGCCGTCACCCCCGAGCGCGAAGCAGAGGTCGACGGCTCGCGCCTCGTCCTCGGCTACGAGCTCGACCTCGGCGGAGGCCGTCAGCCCGTGCTTGGCGGCCTCGCTGGGGTCGAACAGCAGGCGCGCCCCGGCAGGCCGCGCGAGCTCGATCAGCTCCTTGACGGCGGGACTCGTCTCCTCGGGCCGGCGATGCGTGACCACCGTCGCGACCAGCCCGCTCAAGAGTCCACCGCCGGGGGCTCGGCAACCGCCGCCGCCGCGTCGAGATCACCAAGAGCCCCGGCACGCCCCGCCTCGGCCAGCCACACGAACGTCTCGCGGTTGCCCTTCGGCCCCGGCAGGCCGGAGCCGGCATAGCCCATAACGGCCGCGCCCAGATCCAGAGCGCTACCCCCCACGGCCAGCAGGGCATCCCGACGGATCAGGGGATCGCGCACGACTCCGCCCTTGCCCACGCGCTCGCGCCCGACCTCGAACTGCGGCTTGACCATCGCCAGGCAGTCATAGCGGCCAGCGGCACAGGCGAGCACCGCCGGCAGCACCTTCGTCAGCGAAATGAACGAAAGATCCATCACGATCAGACCGGGTGCGTATGGGAGCTCCGCCGGCGTCAACATGCGTGCATTGTGCCGTTCAATCACGGTGACGCGCTCGTCCTCGCGCAATTTCCAGCTGAGCTCGCCGTAGGCGACGTCCAGCGCGACGACATGTGAAGCCCCGCGCTGCAGCAGGCAGTCGGTGAATCCGCCGGTGGAAGCGCCCACGTCCAGCGCCGATGTTCCCGCCACGTCCAAGCCGAACGAATCGAGCGCGTTGGCCAGCTTGACACCGCCGCGCGACACATATGGAAGCGCCTGAGCCACCTCGAGCTCGGCATCGGCGCTGATCATCTGCCCCGGTTTCGAAGCCCGCACGCGCCCTGGCAGCAGCAGCACGTCGCCGGCCAGCACCGCCGCGGCGGCCCGCGCGCGAGACTCGAACAACCCCCGCTCGACCAGCAGTACGTCCAGACGGGTCCTAGGCAACCTGGTGGCGCTCGCCGACGGCGGTGAGTACGCGCTCGGCGATCCGCTCAGGCGTGAACTCGACCTCGGCGTGCAGCAGCTTGGGCGCACCGTGGGTGACGAACTTGTCCGGCAGGCCGACCCGCAGGATCCGAGCCGTGATGCCGGCGTCAGACAGCGTCTCCCAGACCGCCGAACCGAAGCCGCCGTTCAAAACGCCCTCCTCGACCGTCACCAGCAGCTCGTGCTCGGCGGCCAGCTGCGCGGCCAGCCCGGCGTCGATCGGCTTGGCGAAGCGCGCGTCGGCGACCGTCGCGGAGATACCGTGCTCGGCCAGCAGATCGGCGGCGCCGAGCGCCTTGGCGACGCCGGTGCCGTAACCGAGCAGCGCCACGCGCGGCCCACTCTCAGAGCCAGAGGCATCCCGCAGGATCTCGCCGGTGCCGACGGGAATCACGCACGGCTCAGGCGGGAGCTCCACCCCCACGGCCTCACCACGCGGATAGCGCAGAGCGATGGGACCGTCCTCATAGGTCAGGGCGGTGCGCAGCATGTGCACGAGCATCGACTCGTCGCGCGGCGCCATCAGCACGATGCTCGGCAGGCAGCGCAGGTAGGCGATGTCAAAGACGCCGTGATGGGTTGGGCCGTCGTCACCGACCAAGCCGGCGCGGTCCATCGCGAACACGACCGGAAGCTTCTGCAGGCAGACGTCGTGGATGATCTGGTCGTAGGCGCGCTGCAGGAAGGTCGAGTACACGGCAACCACCGGCCTGCAGCCCTGCAGCGCCAGCCCGGAGGCCAGCAGCACCGCCTGCTGCTCGGCGATCCCCACGTCGAAGTAGCGATCCGGAAGCGCCCGCTGCAACAGGTTCAGGCCCGTACCCGAGTTCATCGCGGCCGTGATGCCGATCACGCGATCGTCGCGAACAGCCTCGGCCACCAGCGCCTCGCCGAAGACCTGCGTGTACTGCGGCGGAGGGGCCGCCGCTCCAGCGGGAGCGGCGGCGGCAGGAGCAGGAGCGCCGTTCGCGATCGACTTGGGCTTGGCGGCGTGCCACTTCTCCATGCCCTCGAGTCCGCCGTCCTCGGCCGGCGCAAAGCCCTTGCCCTTGATCGTGGCGCAGTGCACGACCACCGGACGCTGGGCGGCGAGCGCCTCACGCACGGCGCGGCGGATCGCGCGCACGTCGTGGCCGTCGACGACGCCGACGTAGGCCCAGTCGAGCTCCTCCCACCACATGCCGGGCGACCAGAAGGCCTTGAGCGACTCCTTCACGTGCGGGCCGAAGCGCTCGAACGTGTGGCCGACGGCGGGCAGCTTGGCGAGGCCGCTCTCGACGTCCTCGCGGGCGTGCCAGAGCTTCGGGTTCAGCCGCACGCGGTTGAAGTAGCGCGACAGCGCGCCGACGTTGGGCGCGATCGACATCCCGTTGTCGTTCAAGAGCACGACCATCGGCGTGCCGAGTCCGCCGGCGTGCGTGACCGCCTCGAAGGCGACGCCGCCGGTCATGGCACCGTCACCGACGATCGCGACCACGTTGCCGTCAGGACCGTGCCCGCGGCGCATGGCCTCCTTGAGCCCGACGCCGTAGCCGATCGCGGTCGAGGCGTGGCCGGCGCCCATGATGTCGTGCTCGGACTCGAAGATCGAGCAGAACGGCGCCAGTCCCTCGTACTTGCGGATCGTCGGCAGCTGGTCGCGGCGGCCGGTGAGGATCTTGTGCGGGTAGGCCTGGTGCCCGACGTCCCAGAGGATCTTGTCGCGCGGTGAGTCCAGCAGCGAGTGCAGGGCCACCGCGATCTCGACGGAGCCGAGGTTGGCGCCGAAGTGGCCGCCGATCTCACCGACGGTGTCGATGATGTAACTGCGGACCTCGTCCGCGACCTGCACCAGCTGGTCCTCGGTCAGGCCGTGGAGGTCCTGGGGCTTGTCGATGTTCTTGAGCAGTTCGGACATGTTCAGAGCGAGGTTAGAAGCTGCGCCGCGCGATGAAGTCGGTTATCTGCTGGAGCTGGGCTGAATCGGATCCCGCCACCCCGGCGTTGGCAAGCGCCTCGCTGGCCTTGCGGTGAGCGTCCTGTGCGAGGCCGCGCGCGCCATCGAGCCCGAATTCGGTCACATAAGTGCGTTTGCCCAGCCGTTCATCGCTCCCGCTTGGCTTGCCGAGCGCCTCATCCGAACCCGTGACATCGAGGATGTCATCGACGATCTGGAAGAGCACACCGAGCTCGCCCGCAAAGTTTTCAAACTGTTCGATCGTCGCAGGTGACTGCTTACCCTCGATCAAGAGCACACATTCGACACTGGCGCGGATCAGACGCCCTGTCTTCAGCTCATGCACGTGCCGTAGGCCCTCGGCCCCGGCGGGTGCCGAAGCCGCCACGTCGAGGTACTGACCGCCGACCATGCCGTTGACGCCGGTCGCCGCCGCGAGCTCGGCGGCGGCGCGCATGATGTTGGCCGGCTCCCCGCTCTGGCGCGTGAGCAGGTGTAGGAAGGCCTCGGCGTAGAGCCCGTCGCCGGCCAGGATCGCGGTGTCCTCCCCGTAGGCAACATGGCAGGTCGGGCGCCCCCGGCGCAGCTCGTCGTCGTCCATCGCCGGCAGGTCGTCGTGGATCAGCGAGTACGTGTGGATCAGCTCGAGCGCCGCCGCAAGCGGCAGCAACTCATCGGGGTCCATGCCGATCGCCGACGCGGTCGCGAGCGCCAGCACCGGGCGGATGCGCTTGCCGCCGGCCAGCAGCGAGTAGCGCATCGCCTCCTGCAGCCCGGCGATGCCAGGGTCGGTCGAGAAGCGCAGCTGCTCGAGGTACGCGTCGACGCGTACGCGCAGGTGATCGGGGAACGTCGGCGCCGCGTCGGCCATGGGTTCGCTCACCTCGTCTGCTCGGTCTACGGGCATTGCCCTGTCCGCTGTCGGCGGAGTCACGCCTGCGCCGCGGCCAGCGGGAGCTGTCCCGGCAGATCCGGCAACGGCTCAAGCGCCGCGCGCACGTGCCCGTCGACCTGCGAGGCGGCCTCGCTCGCGAGTCGCGCGCACTCCTCGATCAGCGTGAGCGTCTCGCTCGGCGCAAGCGTCCCGGAACGTAGCTCGGACGCCACGGCGCCCAGACGCAGACGCAGCTCTTCAAGCACATCGGTCACGGTCAGCAGCCTACCGATCCAGCGCCTCGTTGACGAGCCGGTCGGCCTCGGCGTTCTGCGCGCGCGGCACCGATTCGATGCTCCAGGCGTCAAATCCCTGCAGTAGAGCCATCGCCTGCCCATGCAATTCCTGCATCGTCGCGTGCTTGACCTTGTAATCGCCGGTGAGCTGCCGCGCGACCAGCTCGGAGTCGTTGATCACATGCACCTCGCGGGCGCCGTGCTCGGCCGCCAGCTCGAGGCCGCGCAGCAGCGCGCGGTATTCAGCGACGTTGTTGGTGGTCTCACCGATCGTGTCGCTCAACGTTCTCACAACCTCGCCAGATGCGTCGGAGACGACCACACCGATCGCCGCCGGACCCGGATTGCCGCGGGCACCACCGTCGACGTGCAGCACGAGCCTGGTTTGTGCGGTCGTCATCTGCGGGTTCGCCGGCGGAGCGGCGTCAGAGCAGGATCAGGGCGCCGCTGTCGTCCGAGCTGGCGTTGCCGATCCGCTCGTGGTCGGCGAGCTCGGAGAGCTCATAGCCCTGTCCGTCAAGCCGCGCGTGGCCCTGCGGATCGCCGAGGTCGATCTCATACCTGTACCAGCAGAGCTCCCATGAGACGGCGATCCAGACGATGCTCGGGTGCGTCTGGTCGGGCGTGATGTTGACGGCCGGCGCCCCGAGCGAGCGCGCGACACCGGCGACTGTGCGCCGGTGCGTGCTGGCGTTGAAGACGTCGACGGCCACCGCGATCTTGTGATCACCGCTGGTCGGGATCGCGTGGACGTGGCGCGGCTCGCGCACACGCGACCCGCGCCTCGCGGCTGCGCGTGCCGCCGGTACCGGCTCGGGCGAGGGCGTCGCGGCGCGCGCCGCCATCCCCCAGCCACCGCCGAATGACAGCTCGTCGTCGAGCGTACGCGGCTCCGCCGGGTCCTGCAGTTCGATCTCGCGCTCGCCCTTGCGCTTGCGGCCGAAGAGCTTGCCGCGGCGCTGCACGCGGTCGCCCGAGCCCTGGAAGTCGTCGATCGCGCCCTCGCGCAGCCAGCCCTCGTGCAGCGCGTGTGGCTTGCATAGCTCGCAGACGGTGTAGCGGCGGCCGCCGTTAACGAAGACCTCGGTCTTCTCACCGCGCAGCAGCGTGCGCGTGCAGACGTCGCAGACGTCGGCGTCGTGACTAGTCCTGATGCTCAGCGGCTGGCTCATGCGGAGGCGGTCCTACGGTCTGCCGCATCCGTCGCGGCGCTCCAGCGAGCGTAGCGGACGGACGCGGCTCTGTTGCAGAGTTAGTCCCGATGCAGGGGTTTTGCCAAACCCCGCAGCTGCCGGGTGCGCTGATCGGCCAAACAGTCCTGTCAGACCCTCAGCGCCTCCTGGCCTGCCTGAGCGATCACCTTCCCGGCCAGGTGCGCAGGCACCTCGTCATAGCGCAGGAACTCCATCGTGAATTCGCCCTGACCGCCGGTGAATCCGCGCAGATCGGGGGCATAGGTGAGCATCTCGGCCATCGGTACCTCGGCCTTGACGTCGGTCATGCCGCCGCCCGCCGGCTCCATCCCGTGCGGATGCCCGCGGCGGGAGTTGAGGTCGCCGATGACCTCGCCGACACAGTCGTCGGGCACGCTCACGGTGACGATCATGACCGGCTCGAGCAGCACCGGGCTGGCCTGCTCCATCGCCTCGCGCATGGCGTGCCCGGCGGCCAGCTTGAACGCCATCTCAGAGGAGTCCACCGAGTGGTATGAGCCGTCGAACACAGTCACCTTGACGTCCTTGACCGGAAAACCGGCGACCACGCCGACCGCCATCGCCTCGAGCACCCCCTTCTCGACGGCCGGGATGAAGCCGCCGGGGATCACCCCGCCCTTGATCGCGTCGACGAACTCGAAACCCGCTCCGGACTCCAGCGGCGCGATCTCGATGTGGCAGTCACCGAACTGCCCGCGCCCGCCGGTCTGCTTCTTGTGGCGCCCGTGGGCCTTGGCGCTGCCGCGAATCGTCTCCTGGTAGGGCACCCGCGGTGGGTGCAGGTCGACCTCGACGCCGAAGCGGTCGCGCAGGCGATCGACGATCACCTCTACGTGCATCTGCGAGAGTCCGGCCACGATCTGCTCGCCCGTCTGGGCGTCGCGGTGCAGGTCGATCGTCGGATCCTCCTCCTGCAGGCGCCGCAGCGCAGCGAACATCTTCTCCTCGTCGCCCTTGGCCTTCGGCTCGACGGCGAATGCCATTACCGCCGCCGGCAGCTTGATCGCCGGCAGCGTGATCGGCTCATCGCGCGCCGCCAGCCAGTCACCGGCGCGCGTCTCCTTGAGCTTCGCGACGGCGCCGATGTCGCCGGCCCCGAACTCCTCGACGTGACCGCTCTGCGAGCCGTCGAAGCTGAGCAGCTGCCCGATCCGCTCCTTGCAGTGGGCGCGGGTGTTGAGCAGCTGCGAATCGTGCTTGATCGTGCCCTGGTAGACCCGGAAGAGATTGATGCGCCCGGCGAACGGGTCCGCGCGCGTCTTGAACACGTAGGCGAACAGCTCCTTGGTCTCGTCGGGCTCGAGCACATGCCCGTCGGCGTCGACGGCGCCGTGCTTGACCGGCGAGGGCAGGTCCTCGACGATCGCGTCGAGCAGCCGGTTGGTCGCCAGGTTGGCCGTCGCGATCCCGCACGTGACCGGGAACAGCGAGCCGTGGTTGGTGCCGTCCTTCAAAGCGGTGACGATCTCCTCGTGGGAGATCTCCTCGCCCTCGAGGTAGCGCTCCATCAGCGCGTCGGAGTTCTCGGCGACCTCGTCCATCAGCTTCTCGCGGTACTCCTGCGCCTGCGCCGCCTGGTCCTCGGGGATCGGAATCTCCCTGCAGTTCTCACGGCCGGCGCCGCTGTATTCATAGGCGCGCATGTCGATCAGGTCGATCACGCCGGAGACCTCGTGCTCGGATCCGATCGGGATCTCGGTCGCGACCGCGTGCGGCCCGAAGGCGCTCTTGAGGCCCTCGAGCGTGCGGAAGAAATCGGCGCGCTCGCGGTCGAGCATGTTCACGAACACCAGCCGCGCGAGGTCGAGCTCGGCCGCGCGTCTCCACAGCCTCGTCGTCTGCACCTCGACCCCCATCACGGCGTTGACGACGAAGATCGCCGACTCGCATACGCGCAGGGCGGACAGCGCGTCCGCGACGAAGCTCGGGTCACCCGGGGTGTCGAGCAGGTTGACCCTCCGCTCCTGCCACTGGAACGAGCTGAGCGCCGCCTGCAGCGTCATCTGGCGCGCCTTCTCGTCCGGTTCGGAGTCAGAGGTGGTGGTGCCGTCGGCGACAGTGCCGAGGCGCTTGACGGCGCCTGCCTGAAACAGCAGGGCCTCATGCAACGAGGTCTTCCCGCTTCCGCGATGGCCGACCAGCGCCACATTGCGAATGCGATCAGCGGCCTTGTGCATGCTGCCTCCCTTCGGTTGTGTCACTTGACACTAACCCGGGAGGGGCGATGCTTCAAGCCTTCGCTCCGGCCGCCGGCCCCGCTGGGCCGCGGCCGGTCAAGCGCGTTAGTCGAGCTCGCCGCCGAGCTTTGAGCGCAGGCGCAGCACCGCCTTGGTGTGCAGCTGCGAGACACGCGACTCGGTCACGCCGAGCACCTCGCCGACCTCGCGGAGCGTCAGATTCTCGTAGTAGTAGAGGGCGATCACGAGCTTCTCGCGCTCGGGCAGCGCGGCGATCGCGTCAGCGATCCGGTCGCGCAGTTCGCCCTGATCGACCATCGCCTGCGGGTCGGCGGCGCCATGGTCGGGGATCGTGTCCAGCAGCGAAACCTGGTCGCCGCTCGAATCATTGGTGTTCCAGAGCTCGTCGAGCGCCACCAGCGTCGAGGTCGAGATCTGCACCAGCGCCTCGTTGAACTCGGAGACGCTGATCCCGAGTTCGTTGGCCATCTCCTCGTCACTGGGAGCACGCTGCAGCTTGGCCTCGAGGCGCTGATTGGCCCGCTCGATCTCGCGGGCGCGGGCGCGCACCGAGCGCGGCACCCAGTCGAGCGTGCGCAGCTCGTCGATGATCGCGCCGCGGATGCGGGTGATCGCATAGGTCTCGAACTTGATCGCGCGCGAGAGATCGAAGCGCTCGATCGCGGAGATCAACCCCGTCAGGCCATAGGAGATCAGGTCGGCCTCGTCGACGTGACCGGGCAGGTTGGTGCCCATGCGTCCGGCCACGTACTTGACCAGCGGTGAGTAGGCGACCACGAGGCGCTCACGCGCGCGTTCATCGCCGGAGGTCTTGTACCGCTTCCAAAGGTCCTTGAGCTCGATCGCTTTTACGTTTGTATCCATTCAAACCTACGGGGCATTGATTTACGCCCGGGGATGCGCGCGAGCATAGGCGGCTCTGAGGCGCCCCGACTCTACCCGAGTGTAAACCTGGGTTGTTGAGATAGTGGCATGCCCGAGAAGCTCTTGGATAGAGCGTAGATCGGCACCGCCCTCGAGCAAATGTGTGGCGAAGGAGTGCCGCAGCGTGTGCGGATGGGCCTGGGCGAGCGCCGGGGCACGCCCTTGGGTGAGCCGCGTCCAGGTGCGCAGGCGCCGGCGCACATCGGAGGTGCTGAGCCGGCGGCCGGTCTTGGAGAGGAACATCGGCTCGCGCTGAGCCGTCGGACCCTCTCCGTACTCGGCGCGCAGCGCCTGACGCGAGCGTTCGAGATAGCGGGCGATCGCGGCGAGAGCATGCTCACCGACCGGGACCAGGCGGGTCTTGCCGCCCTTGCCCTCGAC
>DASZMI010000103.1:0-13312 GCA_035551915.1 Solirubrobacteraceae bacterium
CCCGGAGGCCTGGCCTACCGCGGCTGCCGCCGCTGGTAGAGCCGCATCGCCCAGACATAGGAGAGCACGGCGATGCCGGCGCTCCAGCCCACTGCACCAAGCGCGTTGGTCCCGATGTGCGTACCGGTCAGCAGACCGCGCACCGTCTCCGTGACCGGAGTGAACGGCTGGTATTGCGCGAACTGGCGCAGTCCGACCGGCAGCGTCGACACCGGCACAAAGCCGCTGCCCAGGAACGGCAGCATGGTCAGGAACATCGGTGTGTCGCTTGCCGTCTCGACGCTCTTGGCCGCCAGCCCCAGCGCCGCCGCCAGCCAGATCAGCGCGCAGGCGAACAGCACCAGCACGCCGACGGCTGCCAGCCAGTTCAGCGGATCGGCCGTGGGCCTGAATCCCAGCCCGATCCCGACGCCGAGGACGATGACGATGCTGACGACACTCTGAATCAGCGCGGCCAGCACATGTCCACCGAGCACCGCACCGCGGCCGATCGACATCGTGCGCAGCCGGTCGATGATCCCGGTCGTCATGTCCATCGCGACGACGATCGCGGTTCCCTGCACGGTGGCCGCGACAGTCATCAGCAGGATCCCGGGCGTCAGGTAGTTCAGGTACGCGGAGCGTCCGCTGTGGCCGCCCGCGAGCCGGCCCGAGAGTCCGTTGCCGAGCTGGCCGCCGAACACGTAGACGAACAGCAGCAGGAACACGATAGGCATCCCGACCAGCATCAGCGTCAGCGACGGGTAGCGCTGTAGGCGCCGGAGGTTGCGCCGCAGCAGGATGCGCGAGTCGACAATTGTGTAAGCCAGGGCACTCATACTGCTGCCTCCTCGATGCTCGGATGACCCGTGACCGCGAAGAAGACGTCGTCCAGATCGGGTGTCTGCATCGAGAGCCGCCGAACCTCGATATCGCGTTCATCGAGCTCGGCCAGCAGCCGCCGCAGCGACGCCACGCTGCCGTCGTTGGGAACGCGAAGCAGCAGCTTGCCCTCCTCGCCACTCGCGCCCTCCAGGATCTCATCCGCCAGCTCCAGCGCCTCCGGGGTGGAGAACTCCAGCTGGACGTGCCCGCCCGGGATGCGCTGCTTGAGCTCATCGGCGCTCCCCCGGGCGACGATCCGACCGTGGTCGAGCACGGCGATCTGATCCGCGAGCTCATCCGCCTCGTCGAGATACTGGGTCGTCAGGAAAATCGTTACCCCGCCGGCCACCAGCTCACGGATGCTGTCCCACATCGTGCGCCGGCTGCGCGGGTCAAGGCCGGTCGTAGGCTCGTCCAGGAAGATCACGCTCGGTGATCCCACAAGCGTCATCGCGAGATCCAGCCGGCGGCGCATCCCGCCCGAGTAGGTCGATGCCGGCCGCCCGGCGGCCTCGGTGAGATCGAAGCGCTCGAGCAGCTCAGCCACCCGTGCGGCTCCGAGGCCGCGGCCGAGGTGGCGGAGGTCCGCCATCAGCCGCATGTTCTCCTGGCCGCTGAGCATGTCATCGACCGCGGAGAACTGGCCGGTCACGCCGATCGCGGAGCGGACCCGCTCGGCCTCCCGCCGCGCGTCATGTCCCATGATCGTGACCGTGCCCGCGTCGGCGCGGATCAGCGTCGAGAGGATCCGCACGATCGTCGTCTTGCCCGCGCCGTTGGGGCCCAGCAGCGCGAACACGCTGCCCTGCTGCACCGTGATGTCGACGCCGTCGAGCACGGTCGTCTCGCCGAAGGACTTCCGCAGTCCCCTGACGCTGACCGCCGGCGCCCCGCCCACGCTCATCGCCGCCCTCCCGTCGATGGGCGCGGCAGCAGCTCACCGGCGGCGACGAGCTCGGCTCGCCGTTCGTTCCATTTCTGCCCGAGCAGCGGGATCTGCTCGACCAGGAAGTCGGAGAAGGCCGCCATCTCTGACAGCACCGCGCGTCGCGCCGCCGGCGCACCGGCCAGCATCTCCAGGCCCTCGCGCGCAAGCTCCCCCACCTCGACGTACTCCTCAGGGTCCAGGCCGGTGGCATTCGGCGAGTTGATGTTGATGTGCACCCGGTCCATGCGCTCGCCCGCCGCGCGGGTGCGCACCACCAGCCGCATCGTCTCCAGGTTCTTGACGGCTCCCGCGATCGCGCTGCGGCTGGCCAGAAGTGCCTCAGCCAGTTCGGCGATGGTTGGGTTCGAGTGTTCGCAGACGGTCAGATAGCCGAGTAGGCGCCCGACCATCGGCGGGAACCCATACCGGCGCGCGTAGAAGCGCCCCGCGTGGTCGGCAAATGTGAGTTCGGCATCGGTTGGCATGCGCACAACCTACAGATATTCCTGTGATGACACAAAGTTGTGTGACTTCAGTTTTTTGTGACGCCGCTGTTCCCGCTGGAACAGCGGCTGATTGGACCGCTCAGTTGCAGCCGCTCCGGCTCAGCCGATGCGCTCGCCGGTCGCCGGACCGCTGGCCACCACCGTGAGCTGGGAATCCGCGGCTTTGGTCGAGCCGCTCGGTCGTCCGGCGGGCGTTCACGCGCGCCAATCCGCAGCCGGAAGTGCCGCGCCAGTTCGAACCTGCTGAGGTGGTGATGCTTGGCGCACGCGACGACCAGGGGAGCCTGGGCGACGCGGTCGGCGTCGATCGCTTCCTCACAACGCCGGACGCCGCGGCCGGCGGCTATGACCTCGTCGTCGAGGGCGCCGGGTCGGCTGCCGCCACCAAGGCGGCGCTGGCGGCCCCGGGTCGCGGCGGGACCGTCCTGCTGCTCGGATATCCCGGAGCGGAGCAGGTGAACCTGCCTGTCGATCAATCGTTGGCAGCCGGGGAAGCGACGTCAGGCGGCCAGGCGCGCCGCGTTCTGCGTCGCGGCTGCCACCGCCAGCACATCCGCGCGCTCGTTGAGGGGGTGCCCGACATGCCCCTTTACCCAATGCCAGCGGACCTGCTCGTGCTGCGACGCGGCCGCCTCGAGCTTGACCCAGATCTCCTGGTTCTTGACCGCATCGCCCGATGCCGTCTTCCAGCCTTTGCGCTTCCAGCCGGCCATCCACGAGGTCATGCCGTCGTGCAGGTAGCGCGAGTCCGTGACCACGCACGCGCGGGACCCCAACGGGAGTGCCAAGAGCCCCTGGAGCGCGGCCGTCATCTCCATGATGTTGTTGGTCGTCGCCGGTAGCCCACCGCTGTGCTCCTCGACCACCCCGTCCTCCCAGCAGACGATCGCCGCCCAGCCACCGGGGCCCGGGTTCTTCTGGCAGGCACCGTCGGTCCAGATCAGGACCTCGCCGAGCGCGGCCTCGGGAAGGTGTCCCGGAAGCGACCTCGATCTCCGCTGAGGGGTTGACGCCATCGGCGGATTCAACCAAGTGGCGCCACGGAATGGGGTTCGCGCGCACACGCAGCGTCCAAGACCCCACTCTGAGGCACCGCCGTTTCCATTAGCCTGATGTCGGTGAGGCCCGAAACGAAGCTGGTTCATGGAGCTGTCCCGGCGGTCGACCGCGCGACGGTCCACCCCTACGAAGATACGATCCCCGGACAGTTCTACTACCAGCGCTACGCGCATCCGGTGGGCGTCGAGGCGGAGCGCCTGCTCTCAGAGCTCGAGGGCGGCGAGGCGCTGCTGTTTCCCTCGGGTATGGGTGCCACAACTGCTCTGATTCTCGCGGTGCTCTGGCCCGGCGCCAGCGTCGCCGTGGCCGACGGTGGTTACTTCGGGACCGTCGGCCTGATGGCCGGCGAGTTCACGCGCTGGGGGCTCGAGGTGACGACCTTCGACCAGACCGGCCCGCCGCCGAAGGCGGACCTCGTCTGGCTGGAGCCATGCGCCAACCCGTTTCTCACCTTTCCCGACCTTGATGCCGCGATCGAGCTGGCGCATGCCGCCGGCGCGAAGGTCGTGGTCGACAACACGGTGCTCAGCCCGCTGCTGCTGCGTCCGCACGAACACGGTGCCGACTTCGTCGTCCACAGCGCGACCAAGATCCTTGCCGGCCACCACGATGCGCTGCTCGGAGTGGTCTCATGCGCCGACCCCGAGGCTGCAGCCCGCCTCACCAGCTTCCGCAACGCCTCGGGCATCGTCGCCGCACCCGACCCCGCGTGGCTGCTGTTGCGCGGGCTCAAGACGCTCGCGTTGCGGGTCGAGCGCCAATCCGCGAGCGCGCTCGAACTGGCCCGCAGGCTGTCCGCGCATCCGGCGGTCAGCGCCGTCCGCTATCCGGGCCTCGGCGACGAGACAGCGGCGCGCTACGTCCGCGCCTTCGGCCCGCTGCTCTCGTTCGATCTCGCCGACGCCGAGCACGCCCTGCATGTTGAGCGATCGCTGACGCTGATCGAGAACGCGACCAGCCTCGGCGGCGTCGCCTCGACGCTTGAGGCGCGCGCACGCTGGGAGGGCGACCGCGTTCCGGCCGGCCTCCTGCGCATGAGCGTCGGGCTCGAAGACATCGACGACCTCTGGGCTGACCTCAGTCAGGCGCTCGGCGCCTGAGCGGCAGGCGTCGCCCGCTCGATCACATCGAGCAGGCCGTATGAGAGCTCGACCCGCAGGCCGGCGGCGGCTGCGATCTCAGCCACCTCCTCCGGCCGCTCGGCGCCCCCGGCCTGGATCACCAGGCGTGCGACCTGGCCGCGTACGCGCTTGGCCATGTGAGTGATCACCGTGCGGCTGCCGTCGGGCGCCTCCGTGAGTCCGCGGACGGCCAGGTGCCTGGCGCGGCGTGGCTGCCAGGCCGCGGCGTACGAGCCCGAGCGCATGTCGAGCACCAGCCCCCGATCGGGCAAGGCGGCGCGCAGCGGCGCGCGCCAGTAAGCGGCCAGGCCACCGATGCCGCTCGGCTTGGCGCTCATGTCGAGCCGATACGCGGGGATGCGGTCTCCGGGACGTACAACGCCCCAGAGCGCGCTCGCGATCAGCACGCCATCCCAGGGAAGGTCCGCGAGCCCGAGCGTGGCGAACAGCACGCCCGTGTAGAGCTCGGCCGCCGCGATTGCGGGCGCGCGGCGCAGAGCGGGATCGACCGCGTCGATCAAGCGCTCCCGGGTCTCGCGCAGGCGCGGATACACGAGCGTTGAGAGCCCCGCCCGCCGCCCGCGGTCGGGCGTCGCCTTGCCCTGGGACGGTGGCAGCAGCAAGAGCACCCGCCACAGGCTAATGACCACTGAAGCAGCTAGGCGCCGCGATCTGAGCCGGGAGCCAAGAGCAGGGCCTGAAGCTCTGCGGCCCGCTTGCCGAACCGCTGCAGCGTGAGCGCGCGGACCTCGCCGGAGGTCGTCGTGATCCGCAGACGCGGCTTCAGCCCGCCCTCGGCCAGCGCACCGCGGCCGATGCTGCGGGCCAGCATGTCGACGTGCGCGATGTCGGCGAGCGACACGCGGAGGACGCCGTAGCGTCGGCGCGTGAGCACGCCGGGACAGAAGAACAGCCGCCGGTCGCTCACGTAGATGCGCCCCCCGACCCAGCTGCGCCCGACGTGGTACATCCCGGGGCTGCTCCAGCGGATCGTCTCGTCCGGGTGCAGTTCGAGCGCTTCCTCAAAACCGAGAGCCATTGATCCCATCCGCCCACAGGTTAGGGCGATCGCTTGTCCGCAGACACACCCCGACTCGACACGAACAGATGTTCGCCTTATTCCGTCCGGGGCGCGCGCCACCATGCCCGGTCCATGACCTCTGACGGCAGCACGTACGGATCGGCCAACCGGCGCCTGGAGCGAGCGCTCGCGGACGGCGACCTCGGACGCGCGGTGACGGCCAGCCGGGAGCTGCCGCGTGTGGGGCTGCAGGACGCTGCCAAGCTCCTCTTCCTGATGGCCCGCAACCGTGACCGGCGCTATCCGAGGGCGGCCGCTCGTTGGCTCAGCCGCTTTGCAACCGAGATCCGCGACGTCACCCCCGAACAGCTGGCGCAGGTCGCTGATGCGCTCGCCGACCTCGAGCACGCCGACCCCGATGCCGCCGAGTTGCTATTCGCCGCCGCTCGTGTCGCCTGACGCTCAATCACCTAGCGTGGCGCGCGGTGCGGCGCGCCGCAGCCACGCGCGGGCGAATGGAATCCGCGAGCCGGCGTGCGTGGCGGGAAACACGAGCTCGACGAGCAGCCCACCCTGGGGCTGCGGCAGCACCCGCAGCTCGGCCCGGTGCGCGTCGGCGATCGCACGGACGATCGAGAGCCCGAGGCCGTGTCCCGCGCCGTGCCCGGTCCTGGCCCTCCCCATCCGCTCGAACGGCCGCAGCAGCCGCTCCACGTGCTCAGGACCGACGACCGGCCCGGTGTTCGTCACCGACACGAACGGCGCGCGGTCGCGGGTCCCGGTCGCGACCGCAACGTGCCCGGCGAGGCGGTTGTGAGCGATCGCGTTGCCGATCACGTTCGCGAGCAGCCGCTCGATCAGCAGCGGATCTCCCTCCGTGCGCGCAGCACCGAGGCTGGCGGCGAGGTCCAGCCCGAGTTCGCTCAGCAGCGGCTGCTGCGCCGAAATAACCTCGGCCGCAGCCGCCGCCAGATCAACCGCCTCACGAGACTCGAGCCCCGCCTGCCCACGGGTGAGCGTCAGCAACCCGTTGATGATCTGCTCCAGGTGCCGCTCGGCGGCAAGCGCCCGCTCATGCGCTTCCCGCAGCGACGCCAGCGTGGCATTGGGGTCGGCGAGCGCGACCTGGATCAGGGCGCGCTGGCGCGCGAGCGGAGCGCGGAGCTCATGTGATGCGTTGGCCACGAACTGGCGCTGCGCCGTGTGTGTGGTCTCGAGCGGCTGCAGGAAGCGGCCGGCGAGCAACCAGCCAAGTCCGAGCGAGAGCAGCGACATCGCGACCAGTGCGATCCCCGATTGGAGCAGCAGCTGCCCGCGCGTGTGCGCACGCTCGGAGTCCTCCTGGGCGAGCTGCTGCGAGCTGTCAGCGTAGAACCCGCAGGCGTTGGCCGCGGCCGACGCGGCCGCTGACTGCGTATCGACGCCGCGGCCGAACACGAGCAGCGCGCCATCACGGTCGCTGATCTCGCCGAAGGCCCCCGCGTGCCGCGGCATCAGATTCGTGGGGTTAGGGAAGCTGGTGACACCGTGCTGGCGCATGCACCGCGCGACGCCGCGCCAATAGGCCATCGTCTGGGCCGAGGGGTGTGTGCGCAGGCCCGCGCCGGGCAACCCACGGCCCGCGCCGTGTGTCGACGCCGGCCGCGTCACCACCGGTCCGATGCGCGGGGCGCCGCTGCCCCCAAGGCTGAAGATGAAGCCCGCGTTCACCAGCAGCAGGTAGGCGATCGCCATCAGCGCCGCACCAGACAGCAGGAACAACCCGCCGTAGAGCAGCGTCAGACGCGCCCTGACGGTCCTGTACGGCAGATGTCGCCCGACCGCAGCCGCGGTGAACCGCCGATTCAGCCGCGCGACGGAACCGCTCATATCCGGTAGCCCGCCTTCGCCACCGTCTCGATCACGGGCGGATCGCCGAGCTTGGAGCGCAGCCGGCTGATCGTCACCTTGACGGCGCCGGTGAACGGATCGGCAGCCTCATCCCAGACCCGCGCCAGCAGCTCCTCGGCCGAGACGACGCGCCCCTGGGCCGAGAGCAGCAGCTCCAGCGCCCCGAACTCCTTGGGCCGCAGCGCCAGCTGCGTGTCGGCGCGGAACGCAACCCGCCGGCCGCTATCGAGCACGATGTCGCCGTGCTCGAGCACGGGCGGGATGCCCGGCTGCGCCCGGCGCGCCAGCGCCCCGATCCGCGCGACCAGCACCGGGAAGTCGAACGGCTTGGTCAGGTAGTCGTCGGCTCCGAGCCCGAGCCCATCGACCAGGTCTGACGTCTCGGCCGCCCCGGTCAGCATCAGCACGCGGCTGCGGACGCCGGCAGCGACCAGCTGGGCGCAAACCCGGTCGCCGTGCAGCACCGGGAGATCGCGGTCCAGGACGATCACGTCGTAATCGTTCACCCGGGCGTGGAGGAGGCCGCTGGAACCGTCGAGCGCAACGTCGACGGCCATCTGCGCGGCTCGCAGCCCGGCGGCGACTGTTTCCGCCAGCTCCCGGTCGTCCTCGATCATAAGCACCCGCATCAGCTGCTCCTTCTGCGATGACCGTAGCCGCAAGAACGTTGCAATGGGGTTTCACGCGCTGGCCCGGCGAGCGTCGTGACGATCAGGAAACCGGGCGGAAACCGCGCTGTGCGTAGAACGGGTTCAGAGAGCGAAAGTCATCGGAAGGGAGCCCACATGTCAGCCGCGAGCAATGCCAGACCACCCCAGGCAAGACGACCGCATGCGCGACCACGCGCCCGCCTCCTGGGCGCCGCGGCGCTGCTCAGCGCCGCGCTGTCGCTCATCGGCTGCGGCGCAGCCGCGAAGCACGCAGCGTCGACGACCGCCACCCACACGCCTGCGACCACCACCAGCCTGGCATCGACGACCCCCGCGGCAAGGACCACCACCTCCGTCTTCAGGTCAAACGCGACCGGTCCGGTCGTCTACGCCAAGTGCATGCGCGCCAACCGCGTGGCCAAATTTCCCGACCCCAACAGCGGCGCTGGCTCTGCCTTTCGCATCAGCACAGCGGTCAGCTCGTCGCCCGCGTTCCGCACGGCTACCGTCAAATGCGAGAAGTACATGGGCGGTCAGGCCGGGTTCCAGTCAAATCCGTCCAAGCACACGATGGCGAAGCTGCTGAAGATCGCCAACTGCATGCGGGCGCACGACATCCACCAGTTTCCAGATCCGCTGTACACCCGCCCGATGCACTTCACTCCAGGCAAGTATCAGGAAATCACCGACTTCGACGGCGCGACACTGCTCTTCCCCACGAACATGGACCTCCAGGCGCCGGCCTACCGCCGCGCCCTGAGTGCCTGCGGAGCGCCGCCGCTGGGCCTCCCGCACTGACGCTCACACCACCAGCTACCCGAGCTTCAGGCCCAGCAGCGAGAAGCGGTCGTCGAGCGCCTCCCAGACGACCTCCCAACCGCGGTTCAGATAGAAGCCGCGGGCCGGATTGTCGATCCGCCGAGTCGTGAGTACGGCGCGCTCGTACGAGCCCTCGGCGAGCTCGGCGAACAGTGCCTCGTAGAGCTGCGAGCCGACGCCCTCGCCGCGGCGATCGGCACGGACGCAGAACTCGGTCAGGTCGTACTGGCGGTCGAACCACTGCTCGAAGACCGCTGCCGGCAGGCGCTCGTAGATCCAATCCTCCCACCACTCGCCGCGGCGCCCGTGGTAGCCGTAGATGAAGCCGACCAGCTGAGACTCCTCCAGCGCCACGATGAAGCGGAATCCATCACGCGCGGCGTGGCGCGGAAGCGTGTCATGCGCGAACGCCCGCACCTCGTTGTCGGTCGGTGCATCACGAAAGATCGAGAACGCTGAGCGATACACGTCGGCCACCTGAGCGGTGAGGGCGACCGGATCGCTAATGCGTGCGAGCGTCAGCACCAAGCCAACATATCGTCACGGGTCACCCACCCGGCAGACCGGGTCACACCGATCTCGCCGCTCGCGCCGTGCGGCGCCGAGCCGATCAGCCGACGGTGATCGACGGGCCCGAGCTCGAAGAGCTTGAGCTGCTCGAGGAGCTCGATGAGCTGGTAACAGTCGCCTGCGTCCTGTGGTGACGGCGACGCTTGGTCTTCTTGTGGTGCTGTGCGCGGGTGGTCTTGCCGAGCGGCTCGACCCCGGGCTTGGAGGAGAAGTACCTGAGCTCGCCCGCCCAGGTGAAGGCGAGGTTCGAGGCGGAGTAGCCCGACAGCACCAGGTATGCCAGTGAGTCGGTGCCGCCGGCCGTCGCGAAGCCGCCGCCGGAGACCAGCGGTGCGGAGCTGCGGTCCCAGAGAATGATGTCGCGGTGACCCCAGCAGCCCGCGCTATTGCCCGAGGTGCAGTCCAGGTTGTTGCCACCCGGGCCATCGACATACATCCAGAGGTAATCGGCCTGCAGCACCGAGTAGGCGCCGGCCCAGATGCCGCCACCGGAAACACCTCCGGCCGGGAAGTTCGGATCAGCTCCAGCCGAAGCGCCGGCAGCCGCAAGCGAGTTCAGTGGCGCGCTCAGACCGACGATCGCCGGCAGGCCGCGGTTGACCCGCTCGAGGTTGATCACGACGAAGCCCTGCTGTACCGGCGTGAGCGAGCTGAAGTTGCGCGGGAGGATCAGCGGGCCGACGCCTTCGGCAGCGCGGCACGAGTTGATCGCAGCAAGACCGCCCCCGCCGCCGGCATTGCAGTCGCCGGCGGGGTTGCGCGGCGGCACGACACCTGCGGTTGCGGCATCGGCTGCGTTGGCGCCAATTGCGAGCAACAGGCAGCCGGCAGCGCCAAGCGCGGTGAGGTGTCGGGTGAGAGCGAGTTTCGGCACCGAGAGTGGGATCGGTCGGCGTTCCCGATTTCGTTACACCGGGCTTCGTAACTAGGACGTTCGTCCAGAGCACGGGTGCGTCGTCTACTTTGGTTGACGACGTACACGGGCGGGCCGCGTCAGCGGCAGACGGCGAGAAAGTCGAGCGCGCTGTCGAGCGGCCTGCGTTCCGACAGCACGAAGTCGCTGGTCCTGATTCTCGGCGTGAAACGATCGTAGAACGGGGTTGTCAACCGTAGCCCCTTGTGGATCCGGTCCCAGCCCAGCGTCAACGCAAGTCCATGCGCGCGCAGCATGCGGGCGTGGTAGAGCCCGTAGAGCTCGACCGACTCGAAGACCGCTTCGCACAGTCCGCGAAACTCGTAGGCGAGGTATTCCCTCATATGCCAGGGGTTGTCGGACTTCGTCGCCCCCCGAGGCGCGATCGTCAGCAGGTTGGGAGTCGAGATGTAAGCCACGCCGCCGGGCGCCAGCAGACCGCGGAAGTGACGCAGAACATCCTCGGGATTGGCCACGTGCTCGATCGTCTGCAGGAAGCTCACGGCGTCGTAGCCCGCCGGCTCGCCGTAGCGCTCGACCATCGCACGTTCGAAGCGCAGGCTCGGCTCCACATAGCGCAGCCGCGCGTGCTCGTACGCCTCCGGGTTGGCATCCACGCCCACGACCTCCGCGGCGGTCAGGGCGAGCGTCGCCGCCCCGTAGCCCTCGCCACAGGCCATGTCGATCACCCGCAGCCCGGCGACGCGCGCGCCGATCCACTCGTAGACCGCCAGATGGCGACGGAACCAGTAGTTCTCGGCGGGCACGTCCGGAAGCGTCCGCTCACCCGTCAGCGACAGCGGTGGCACACCGGACGGCTGGTTCTCCTGAACGTAGAGGTTCGCCGTCACGGGCGACACGGTAACGTCATCGCGCGATGCAGGCGCTTCGCTCGCACGAGCAGATCCGCGATGTGAACACGCGCTACCACGATGTGGCGGCCGCCAGCTATGACGAGAAGTGGGGCATCGACTTCGGCGAGATCGGGCGGGGCCAGGTGCTCGGCAAGGTCCGCAAGCTGCTCGGCCCCGAGCTCGAGCAGGGCTTCGACAGCGCACTGGAGATCGGCGCCGGCACCGGCTACTTCAGCCTCAACCTGGCCGCCGCGGGTGTGATCGCCGACCTCACCTGCACCGACATCTCGACCGGCATGCTCGAGGTTCTGCAGGGCAACGCAAAGCGGCTCGGCCTCGCGGACGTCGGCACCGTCCAGGCCGATGCCGAGTCGCTGCCCTTCGCCGATGAGAGCTTCGACCTCGTGATCGGGCACGCCGTCCTTCATCACCTGCCGGACCTCGAGCGCGCCTTCACCGAGTTCCGGCGCGTGCTGCGGCCTGGCGGACGGATCCTGTTCGCCGGCGAACCCTCGTTCCTCGGGGACCGCATCGCACGGGTGCCCAAGCGGGCGGCGCTGCTGCTCGCGCCGCTCTGGCGCCGCGCTCTGGGCGCAGAGGCGGCCGCGCGCGCGCATGCGCACACGCCCGACCACGAGGATGCCGACGAGCTCGAGGGCGAGGTCGACATCCACGCCTTCTCCCCCGCCGACCTCGAGCGGCTGGCGGGCGCCGCCGGCTTCACCGACGTCAGCGTCCGCGGTGAGGAGCTCGTTGCCAACTGGTTTGGCTGGTTCAACCGCGGGCTCGAGGCCACCGCCGTGCCCGAGCACGTCCCGATGTGGTGGCGCCGCTACGCCTTCCAGGGCTACCTCCGATTGCAGCGGCTCGATCGCCGCGCGCTCGAGCCGCGCCTGCCGGCGGCGATCTTCTACAACCTGCTGCTGACCGCGCGGACCCCCTCAGACGACGGCTGAGCGATGTCGGACCAGCTGGCGAACAACTTCCCGCTGTTTCCCCTCCAGCTCGTCGTGCTGCCCTCCGAGATCGTACCGCTGCACATCTTCGAGGAGCGCTTCAAGACGATGATCGAGGAGTGCCTCGCGGGCGACGGTGAGTTCGGGATCGTCTGGATGGCAGATGACGGCCTGCACGACGTCGGCTGCGCCTGCCGCATCGACCGGTTGCTCGAGCGCTTCGAGGACGGCCGCATCAACCTTCTGGCCCGCGGCACGCGTCCGTTGCGGATCATCGAGCGCCAGCGCGAGCTCGCCTACCCGGCGGGGATCGTCGAGTTCCTGGCCGATGATCCCGGCCCGCCGCGGCAGGAGCTGATCGCCGCCGCCCAGGCCGTCTATGCCGAGCTCGTACACAAGGCCACCGACCGCACGCCCACGCCCGAGGAGCTGAAGACGATGGACGCCTACACGATGGCCGGCACGGTCGACTTCGGGCTCGTCGCCAAGCAGGGCCTGCTCGGCCTGCGCTCCGAGGACGCCCGCCTGAAGCTGGTCACGCGCCTCTTCCGGGCCGCGCTCAAGCGGCTCGACTTCGTCGACCGCGCGCAGGCGCGGGCGAAGTCCAACGGCAAGGTCCGCTTCGGCTGAGCGCTGCAGCGGCCCGCACAGCAGACGGTGCTGGCCGCGGTCGCGAGCAGGCCGGCGCGCCGATCTAGCGCCCTGAGTCGCTAGATCGCGGCAGGGCTGCGTGCGCCGGACGAGGGAGGGGAAATGACGCCTGGGGCGACAAAACCCCTCCCTGCTGGAGGTCTAGTGTCCCGTTTGGTTAATTCGCACGCGGTCTGGCGGCGTCTGGATCGCGCCTGCCGAAAAGCCGGCAGCCGGGCCCAGCCACCGACCATCCCGCATCCGGATTAACCAAACGGGACACTAGGACGCAGGTCCGGGGCTCAGCGCCGGCTCGCGCTCGACCGGATCCGTGTCCGTGGCGGGACGCTCGGGTGCGGCGGACGAGGGCTTGCCGCGACTGCGGCGACTGCCGCGACCACCGGGAAAGATCAGGTACTCGTAGACCGCGAACTTCGCGAAGAACAGGATCACGTTGATCACCACGAAGGCCGCCGTGACGATCAGCAGCCGCAGACCGGAGTGATCCTGCACGTGGATGCCGTACTTGAT
>DASZMI010000104.1:0-10025 GCA_035551915.1 Solirubrobacteraceae bacterium
GTGCCGTCATAGCCGCTCGAGCCCTCGAGCCGCGCGAACAAGAGCAGGTAGTCGGAGATGCAGCCGAACGTGATCAGGTGCTTCTGGCCGCTCAGGTAGTAGGTGTCGCCGTCACGTGTGACCGAGCACTTGATGTCGGCGCCGGTGCCGGCGTCGGGCTCGGTGAGGGTGAACGCCACCTTGATCTCGGTCGCGACCTGCGGCTTGACGAAGCGCTCGAGCTGCTCCTCGTTGGCGTAGGGCAGCATCGCTCGCCAGAGGCCGTTCATCACGTGCACGATCATCCGCAGCGAGGCGTGCGGGCGCGAGAACAGCTCGATCAGCTCGAGGTAGCGCGCGAACGGCAGCCCGCGGCCGCCAAGCGACTGCGGGGCCGCGAGCTTGAGGTAGCCGCGCTCGCGCAGCTCGTGCCAGAGCTCGGTGGGGACCTGGCGTTCGGCCTCGATCAGCTCTGTCCAGTGCTCGCCCTCGTTGTCCACGTAGGCGCGGATCTCGGCCTTCAGCGCCGCGAACTCGGCCTCGTCGACCGGTGTCGGGTCTGCGTTGATCAGCGGCGCTGTGGTCATCGGGTGACTGCCTTTCTCTGCGAGTCGGCTGCGATCAGATCGCGCAGCACGAACTTCTGAATCTTGCCGGATGGCGTGTAGGGGAGCGCGTCGACGATCTCGAGCCGCTCGGGCCAATACGGCTTGGCCACGCGCTGCGCGTCGAGGTGCTGCTGCATCTTGTCGAAGTCGAGCTCACCGCCGGGTGCCAGCACGACAAAGGCACACGCGCGCTCGCCCAGGCGCTCGTCGGGCATCGCCACGATCGCGACCTCGCGCACCGCCGGGTGCGCGTAGAGCACCTGCTCGACCTCGGCCACCGGCACCTTCTCGCCGCCGCGGTTGATCACGTCCTTGACCCGCCCGGTGATCTTCAGGTAGCCGTGGGCGTCGATCCGGGCGAGGTCGCCGGTGCGGTAGTAACCGTCGGCGGTGAGCGCATCGGCGGTCAGCTCCGGACGGTTGAGGTAGCCCTGGAACAACGTCTCGGTGAGCAGCTCGAAGTTGCCCTCCTCACCAGGGGCGAGTTCGTTGCCGGCGTCATCGACGATCCGCAGCGTGATGCCCTCGAGCGCACGCCCGTCGGTGCTCCAGGCGCGGTCGGGATCCTCGCCGGGGACGAAGGCCGTCCCGAGGCAGCTCTCGGTCGTGCCGAAGGCGCCACCGACGTCGGCTCCCAGCGCGGTGCGAGCACTGCGCGCCAGCTCGCGCGGGATCGCGGTACCGGTCGCGACGAACGTCCTCAACGCTTTGAGGCCCGCGCCGCGCTCGCCGGCGATCCGCACGAGGTCGGCGAGGAAGGGAGTGGCCGCCTGCGCGAACGTGACGCCGGTCGCCTGCATCGCGTCGAAGCCAACCTCCGCATCCCACGAGGTCTGCACGACCTGGGGCGCGCCGAGCATCAGCGCGATCCACATGCCGTAGAGGAAGCCGGTCTGATGCGCGATCGGCGAGGGGATGTAGATCACATCCTGGGCCGTCAGGTCGAAGTGGCGGATGTGCATGCGGGCCGCCAGGTTCAGCGAGGCGTGCGTCTGCAGCACCCCCTTGGGCTCGCCGGTCGAGCCCGAGGTGAAGAGCAGCTGTGCGCTCATCTCCGGTGTCGGGCCCGCCGCCCTCCGATCCCCAACCCCGAATGGTGCACCCGAATCAGGTGCGTCGGTGGAGAGCGAGAGCGGGAGAGGGAGGGTGATGATGTGCTCGAGCGAGGGCACCGTTCCCTTTAGGCCATGCGCCATCGCCGCGTGGTCGTGGCCGCGGAACTCGCGCGGGACGACCAAAACGCGCGTGTCGCCGGCGCGCAGCATGAACTCGAGCTCGCGCTCGCGGAAGATCGGCATCAGCGGCTCGCAGATCGCGCCGATCTTGAGCGTGGCCAGCGAGACCGCGACGAACTCGAGCAGGTTCGGCAGCTGGTAGGCGACCGGCTCACCGGGCGTGACGCCCAACTCGAGCAGCAGCGCGGCCCAGCGCTCGGCAGCCTCTTCGAGCTCGCCGAAGCTCCACTCCCACAGGCGCCCGCCCCCACCGACCTCGACGACCGCAGGATCGTCCGGCCGCTCGCGGGCGTGCTGCCCCGCGAGCTCGGTGATCAGCCGCTCGGTTATGTCAGCTCTCCCGGCGTGCTCGGCACCTCGGCTGTGACGGCGATCGGGATTCCAAGTGCGTTCATGTGATCGGCGAACTCGGGATAGGAGATGCGGTAGGCATGCGGGTAGGAGAGCTCGGTCACACCGCTGGCGGTCGATCCGGCAATCGCCAGCGCCATCAGTACGCGGTGGTCGTTGTATGAGGAGAGCTCGGCGCCGTGGAGGCGATCGACGCCCTCGAACTCCATGTCGTTGCCGTCGAACTCGACGCGCGCGCCCATCTTGCGCAGCTGCAGCATCGAGGTCACGCGGTCCGACTCCTTGAGCCGCACGTGCGAGACATGTGAGAGCACGGTGCGCCCGCGTGCGCGGCTGGCGAGCGTCGAGAGGATCGGCACCATGTCCGGGATGTCGCGGCAGTCGAGGTGGCCCGCGAGCGGCGGTGTGCCGTCGTGGTCGATCGTGATCGAGAGCCCGTCCTGCGCGAAGCGCATCGGCACGCCGACGCTCTGCAGCTCGTTCAGCACCGAGGCCTCGGGGTGGCCGTGGATCGGCACATGTGCGCGGAAGGTGACCTTCGACGGGTGCAGCGCGCAGGCGGCCAGACCGAACGCGGCCGAGCCGATGTCCGGTGGAAGCAGATAGTCCTCGCGCGGCTGCGGCACCTGATTGGGGGCGACGGTGAAGTGGCGCCAGTCCTCACCGACCGTCACCTCGAGGCCGAAGTCGCGCATCATCCCGATCGTCAGCTCGAGGTAGGGGCGCTCGTTCAGCTCACCGACGACCTCGATCCGCGTCTCCTCCTCGGTAGCGAACGGAGCGATCATCAAGAGGCCCGAGATCCACTGGCTGAGCGTGCCGTCGATGCGCACATGCCCGCCGCGCGGGCGGCCGGGGAAGACCTTCACCGGCAGCGTCTGGCCCTCGTACTCGAGCTGCACGCCGAGACGCTGCAACGCCCGCAGCAGCGGGCCGATCGGGCGCCGGCGGAAGTAGCGTTGGCCGGCGATCGTGACCGGCCGGTCACCGAGCGCGGCCAGGCCGAGCAGGAAGTACAGAGTCGTGCCGGAGCTACCGACCGAGAGCTCGTCGTGGCGCGGCGAGAAGCCGGTGGCGCCGCCGACCTTCCAGTGGCGGCCGCTCGCAGTGATGTCGACGCCGAGCCCCCGCAGCGCCTGCACCGTGAAGTTCACGTGGCGCGCATCGGTGCGGTCGGCGATCGTGCTGGTGCCCGGGGCCAGGGCCGCCAGCATCAGCGCCCGGTGGGCGTGGTACTTGGACGGCGGGATGATCAGCTCGCCCTCGAGCGGGGCCTGTGCCTGCGCTACGAGAAGTCGCATGCCGCGGCGTCTAGCTGCAAAGTCATTGCCGAGAGACTATCTCGCGGATCTCGGCCAGCCGCGGAATCTGCCCGAGCGGGTCCCCTGTCAGGGGGGTCAGCACGAACTCCTCGACGCCCGCCGTGGCGTAGGCGGAGAGCTGCTCGGCGATGCGCTCGGCGCTGCCGACGGGGGTGTACTTGGCGACCCTCTCGAACGGCATCCCGTACATCGCCCGGGTGTAGTCCTCGGCCTCCTCGCGGGCACGGCCCTCGTTGGCATCGATGTGGACGCTGATCGCCAGTCCGATGCGCGGCTGCGGCCGGTCGTGCGTAGCCGCCAGCCCGGCCAGTGTGTCGGCTACCGCCGCGATCCGCTCGGGACTCGCCCACGTGCCGAGCCAGCCGTCGCCGACGCGCGCCGCGCGCGCCAGCGCGGCGTCGCTGCGCCCGCCGACCCAGATCGGCGGCAGCTCGCCGATCGTCGGTGAGAGTGCCGGCGTCGAGCGGCCCTGCAGCCAGTCGGGCAGCTCCGCGAGCGCCTGATCGAGCAGCCTGCCGCGCTGCCTGACGTTCAGTCCCAGCGCCTCGAACTCGGCCGGGAACTCGCCGCCGACGCCGACGCCGAGCAGCAGCCGCCCGGGCGCGAGCGCGTCGATCGTCGTCAGCTGCTTGGCGACCCAGGCGGGCCGGCGCAGCCCCAGGAGCATCACGCCGAAGCCGAGCTCGATCCGCGAAGTGGTGGCGGCCACCGCCGCGAGCGCCACGGTCGAGTCATAGACCGGCGAGGGCACGTGCAGGTGGTCCCCCACCCAGACGGCGTCAAAGCCGCAGTCCTCCGAGATGCGCGCGGCTTCAATGAACCGCGGCCTTCCGCCGACGCGCAGCGGGTCGAACGTGGGCAGGTTGATTCCAAGCCGGATCACGGCGCCGGAATCTAGCGGTCGCCGTGTGCCGTTGCCCCGCACGCGGGAGGGGTTTTATCGCCTGGGGCGACAAAACCCCTCCCGCGCTCAGGGCTGCATGCGCGCGAGCAGCTCGAGCGCGCCACGCTTGGACAGCGGGTCGTTGAGGTTGCCGCACTTGGGTGACTGCACGCACGAGGGGCAGCCCTCCCTGCACGGGCACTCGCCAATCAGCCGCTGCGCATCCACCACCAGCCGGTCGAAGGCGGCGTAGCCGCGGCGCGTGATGCCGATGCCGCCGGGGTGTCCGTCATAGATGAAAATCGTCGGCCCGCCGGCCTGCGGGTGCGCGTTGGTGGAGAGGCCGCCGATGTCCCAGCGGTCGCACATCGCGATCAGGGGCAGCACCGCGATCTGGCCGTGCTCGAGCGCGTGCAGGCTGCCGAGCAGGAGGTCCGGGGGGAAGGCTTCAGCCGGACTGGCGGCCAGCGGGCCGCCGGTCACGGAATCAAGCTCGTACCAGAGCGCTCGCGTTGCGAACTCGGTGGTCGGCATGTCGAGCGACTGGAAGTCGATCACGGCGTGATCCTGCAGGCCCTTGCGCTGGTAGCCGAGCACCGTCTCGGAGTAGACGACCTCGCCGTAGGAGAGGCGCACCCCATGGGTCTCGCGCGTCTCGAGCATGCGCTCGATGTAGACCATGCTCTCACTCTTGGCCTGCGTGAAGTAGTTGCCGGAGAACGGCTCGAGGATCGCGCGGCGCGCGGCGAGGTCGAGTTCGAGCACGTTGTAGGAACGCCCGAGGTGGAGGTAGATCGCGCCCTCGTGCACGGTCGAGTAGGCGCGTGTGGCCTCGATCGTGCCGAGGATCTCGCCCGAGCTGGCGTCGATCAGCGTGAAGTTGTCGAGGCTCGCCGAGCGCAGCGCCACGCGAGCGGCGGGGTAGTCCTCGGCGCGCGCGGGCACGAAGCCGGTCACGCGCTCGCGTAGGAAGCCGGCCTCGGCGAGGGCGCGGGCTCGCTCGGTGACGTCGGCGCCGAAATACTCGGCGTCGGCCTCGGTCAGCGGCGCCTCGTGGGCGGCGCAGAGCAGGTGCTCACCGAGGATCTCGGGGCTGCGCGGGTCGATGATCGCCGCCTCGACCGGGCGGCTGAGGAACTCGTCGGGGTGCCGGGCGAAGAACTGATCGAGCGCGTCCTCGCCGGCGACGTAGAGGGCCAGGCCGCGGCCGCGGCGTCCGGCCCGCCCCCACATCTGGCGCAGGCTGGCGACCGTGCCGGGGAAGGTCACGCAGATCGCGGCGTCGAGCTCGCCGATGTCGATGCCGAGCTCGAGCGCGTCGGTGGCGACCACGCCGAGCAGCTCGCCGGAGACGAGTCGATGCTCGATCTCGTGGCGCTGCTGCGGGGTGTAGCCGGCGCGGTAGGGGGCGATGCGCTCGGCGAGCTCGGGCTCGAGCCGATCGGCGGCCATCCGCAGGATCAGCTCGACGCCCTTGCGTGACTTCATGAAGCAGATCGTTCGTGCGCCGGCGGTGATGAGCTCGGCGAACAGCTCGGCCGCCTCGGCCAGCGCCGAGGCGCGCGTGCCCAGCTGCTCGTCGAGCAAGGGCGGATTCCAGATGGCTGTGCGGCGGGCGGGAAGGGGGGCTGAGTCGTTGTCGACGAGGTTGATCTCGGGCAGGCCGGTGAGACCTCCGGCGAGGTCGACGGGATTGGCGATGGTTGCGCTCGCGAGCAGGAAGCGCGGTTGTGACCCGTAGAAGGCGGCGGCACGGCGGAGTCGTCTGAGCACGTTGGCGACGTGCGAGCCGAAGACGCCGCGGTAGACGTGGGCCTCGTCGATCACGACGAACGCCAGGTTCGCGAACAGGTCACCCCAGGCCGCGTGGTGGGGCAGGATTCCGATGTGCAGCATGTCCGGGTTGGTGATCACGAGGTTCGAGCGCCGGCGGATCGCCGGGCGCTCCTTGGCGGGCGTATCACCGTCATAGATCGCCGGCCGGATCTGCTTGGTCAGCCCGAAGTTGTGCAGCGCTCGCGCCTGGTCCTGGGCCAGTGCCTTGGTCGGGTACAGGTACATGGCGCGTGCAGTGGGATCGGTGACCAGCACCTCGAGCGTGGGCAGCTGGAAGCAGAGCGACTTGCCCGAGGCGGTGCCGGTTGTGACGATCGTCGGCTGTTGGAATGCGCTGAGCAGGGCCTCGCGCTGATGCAGGTAGAGCGCGTCGATACCGGCGCGGTGCAGCGCGTCGTGCACGCGCGGGTCGAGCTCGTCCGGGATTGGCACGAGGAACGGCTGCTGCGAGAGCGTGTGCTGGTCGTGGACGAGCCGGTCGTCCTCGAGGCCGGCCCGCAACAGTGCATCCCAGGGCTCGACTGCTGTCTTGCTGATGGCCACCTTCTGAGTATGGCGGCGCCGGAGGGGTCCTCAGGCGCGGCGTGCACAGGTACTCCTCGCTCTTTGCGCGCCTCGCTGTTGGCGCGCTCATTGCTACGGTCGCGAGCGGATGCTTCGCGCCGTCTACGTCGATCTCGATGGAACCCTGCTCGGGCCCCGCGGCTCCCTGTTCCGCGCCTCCGACGGCGGCTTCACGATGGAGGGCGCACGGTTGCTCCAGGTCTGCGACCGTGCCGACGTCGAGGTCGTGATCTACACGGGCCGCGCCGAGCGCGGCGTCGACGATCTGATGCGCCTGCTCGGCCAGCGCTCCTACATCTTCGAGCTCGGCTGCGGGATCGTGATCGACGGCGAGCACGAGTGGTTGACGGGCGACCTCGTGCCCTCGCCGGAGCGAGGCACGATCTTTGAGCAGATCGACGCGACCGGCGCGCCGAAGCTGCTGCTCGAGGTGTTTGGCGGGCGGCTCGAGTACCACACGCCGTGGTCTGCCGGGCGCGAGGTCTCCCACGTCTTCCGTGGCCACGTACCCGCCGGGGACGCCAGCGCCGTTCTTGCCGGAGCCGGTCTTGAGTGGCTGCGGCTGGTCGACAACGGGGTCATCTCCGGTCACGGCGACACGGTCATCGCGCCCGAGTGGACGATCGACGTCGAGCGCGTCCACTGCTACCACCTGATCCCCAGCCCTGCGTCCAAGGCGCGCGGCGTCGCCCGGCACATGCAGATCCGCGGCTACGCGCCGGAGGAGGTCATCGCCTGTGGTGACTCACGCGAGGACATGGAGGCGGCGTCCGTGGTCAGCACCTTCTTCCTGATGGCCAACGCGCTGCAGCAGGATCCGACGCTCGCCGCCGACATCGCTGCCTACGGCAACGTGCGGGTCACCGAGGCCGGTCACGGCGCCGGCGTCTATGAGGCTGTGGTCGGCACACTCGCCGAGCGGCGGTAGCGGGCCGCCGCGTCGCCTGCGGCAGGATGGCGCTGAAGCCACCTCCGGTCCTGGAGGCCGCTTCGGGAGGGCCGGAGCTTCCGGAGGGCCGCAGGATCAGGCAGCGTTTCGAGAACGCGCGAGCTCCCGCGCCTCGCGCGTGATCGCGTCCTCGTCACCGATCGCGCGAGCCAGCTTTGCTGCCGCTTCCGCCACGGCGCCGAACGCGGTGGCGACCTCGAGCGCATCGGAGCCGCCGATCGCGCGGTTCATCTCCATCACGGCGTTGTCGAAGAGCAGCCAGAGATCCTCGGGGCCGCGCCGGCCGGTGCCGGCGCGCAGCTCGTAGGGCGGCTCGGCGCTTGCGGCGCCGGCCACGGGGCGCCACTGCATCCCGGCCTCGTACGCCTGCTGCCAGGCAAGCTGCTCGGCGGCGGCGGCTTCGGAGAGCCTCTCGAGACGGCCGGCGAAGCCATCGTCGGGCGGCGCGAGCTTGTGTGCGCGCATCGCCTCCGCCCAACTGACGCTGGCATGGCGAACGAGCCGGACGACCCGCTCACGCTCCTGCTCGAGCTCGTCGTTGAAGCTCACGCGCGCTCTCCACTTCCTGAACCAGCGTCCGCGTTCTCGTGCGAGCCGGGTTCCGCGGAGCCCACCGGCTCTCCGCTCCAAAAGTCAGTTGCACTCGGACCCTCAATCGTGGAGGCTGACGGGGGCGTGCCGCGATATCCGCTTTCAAGGATGCGATTCAGGTCCGAACGCTTTATCCGGACACGTCTACCCACGCGAATTGCAGGCAAAGTGCCGGCATCGATCCAGTTGCGGACGGTCTGCTGGTTCAGCCGCAGCAGGTCGGCGACCTCGGCCACGGTCAGAAACGACTCTTCGAATTCCCCACCCGTCATTGGCATCGATTCTACTCTTTGGCTACGATGTCTAATTGAGTCTAATTGACTACAAACGTATCTGTGAGAATGACTTAGCGTCCGGACGGCTAGTTCGGACAACGTGGAAGGCGACGAATGACGGACCAGGATTGGGAAGTCGACGGAGCAACCGGTGGTTCCGCTGGAGGAGACAGCGGTTCTGGAGCCACCCGGCCTGACCGCGACGAACCAGATTCGCGGCCGGCAAACGTCGTTCCCTTCCCCGGCAACTGGTTCGGCTCGGTCGACGAGCTGATCCCGATCCATCCCGGGCCGCGCCCCTCGCTGGCGGAGGTGGCCGCCGCGCCTGCCGAGTCGCGGCCGGCATCAGCGGCGGCCGAGCCAACCGCAACGGCAGCCGCGGATGCAAGCGACTTCTGGGAAGGAGACGCGGCAAGCCTGGAGGAGGTCTCGGTTCCCACCGAGTCGCAAGCCTCGATCGCGCTGCTGCGCTCGCCGGGAGCTGCGAAGCGCAAGTCTGTTCCGCCCGCACGCAGCGAGTCCGTGCGCGACTCCGACGCCGGGCCCGATTCCCACGCCGCGCCCAGCCCCGAGGCCGGGTCGCAAGCCGCCAGGCCTGCCGACGCCGAGGGCGCATCAGCGCGCCGAGCGTGGACCGGGCGGCTGGGCCTGCTCCTGTTGGCGGCAGTGGTCGCGACCGGGCTGCTGATCGCGGACGTCATCCCGAGTCAGCTCGGCTCGGACCGGGCGCGGCATCCGCGCGACACGGCCGCCGTCAGGGCGAACCGTACGAGTGGGACCGTGACCCCGACCGTCACCTTGGCCGTGACCGTGACAACGAGGATCCGAGACCGGACCCACCGCCATCACACGCCGACCGGCAAGGGCCACGAATCCTCGGGTTCGGCGACTCAGGCCTCGCAAGGTGGGAGCTCTCGGGGCGCCCGAGCCTCGGGCACCACGCCCACTACCTCGGACACCAAGCCAGCAACCTCGGAGCCGCCCGTGGTGCCGAGCCACAGCTCCGTGACCTCCGTCTCCGCCGGCTCGGGCTGCGTCTCCCAAAGCCCCGACAGTGGCTGCATGCCCGGATGATCCGGCGGCCTTCAGCAACGACCCTGCCTGACCACAAACCGACCCCGAACAAAGGATTCAGATGACGCTCAGGATCAAGCTCTCGCACCTGGTGATCGGTCTGGTCGTCGGCGCGCTCCTCATCGGGGCTGGCTACGCCCTCGCCACCACGCGCAACTCAGTGATTCACGCCTGCGTGAACTCCAAGACCCGCGCGCTGACCGTGCCCGCCCACGGCCGATGCACACGCGGCACCAAGGCTCTCAGTTGGAACCAGCGGGGGCCGCGCGGGGCCAGGGGGCCCAGCGGGGCAAAGGGCGCCTCCGGCACCAACGGAAGTTCGGCGACGGTCGGCATCGGCAGCGTCACAACCGGGCCC
>DASZMI010000105.1:0-20595 GCA_035551915.1 Solirubrobacteraceae bacterium
TCGGTCGCCATCCCCTCGGCCTCGAGCTCGGCGCGCAGAGCGTCGACCCGGCCGAGGTGCTCGCGCACCGCGCGGCGATGCGCGGTCAACGTCCGCTCGAGCGGCGCAGTCGGCAGCTTCCCCCGCCGCCAGTACGCCAGCGCAGCTCGCGCGACGTGCTGGCGCGGCAGCAACGGCACCACGACGTAGTGGCTGACCTCGACCGCGGCCTGTCCGTCGGCGTGCAGGCGCAGCGACTCCTCGAGCGCCGCATGCAGCCGCCATCGCGACAGCGACAGCGGATCACGTGGTGCGCGTTCGCGGGTCGGTGGCGGCCCCGCGCACGCTTCCACCTCACGCCGGCAGTTGTCGAGCAGCTCCTCCAGATTCACCGGCCGGCCCTCGACCAGCACCTGGATCCGCTCCTCGGCGTGCAGTTGGGAGATCAGCCGCTGAAACGTCCCCGCCGCCTTTTCGCGCTCCTCGCCGGACATCAGCAGCGGGTTGACCGGCGCGACGCGGAAGATCCGGACGAACGCGCCCTCGGCGGTGACGATCAAACCGCTGCGGTCGACCGCCTCGACCCCGAGCAGCTCCCCCGCCTCGCGCAGATCTCCGGGCTTGCTCCGAACCGCGTCGATCATGCGGTGCTCCAGAGCGCGTCGGGATCGAGCACAGCAAGATGGCCGTCGTCGTGGCCTTGCTCGTCGTGATCGAGGAGGAGCGCGTATCCGGTCACCGGCCCCGCTCCGGGCAGGAAGCGCCCTTCGGCCCGGCGCCAGCGCAGCGCGGCGTTCACAATCGCCCACAGGTCGAACTCGGTCTGCGAGGCGACGAACCCGGCGACGACCGGCAGCCCGCCGACGTACACCCCGGTGACCGCCGCCCCGATGCCGTGGATCGGGGAGAGCCAATTCGCCCACGCGAACCCGACAAGGATCCCGCCGATCATCGCCGCGATTTGCCCGACGGTGAAGTCCCAGCCGAACCGAAGCTTCGCCTCCAGATGCGCCGGCGCCGGATTCACGCGCCACTCCCGTCGGTCGGCCGCGGCTGATCCTGCGGAGCGCGCAACCGCGTGCCGCCGTTGCTCCCCTCACCCGCTCCAGCGGCCGGCGGTGTGACGGTCGAGGTCGATGAGGTTTCTGCGGGGGCAGTGGTCTTCCCGGTGGCCGGCTCGGCGATCTCCCCGAATCCGGCCATCGAGCCGCCGCCGTCGGCGAATGCCTGCGCCCGTGTCTCGGGGCTGGCCGCGGCGAGCGTGCGGATCGCCTCGCGCTCGTTCGGCGTCCACTCTCCCAGCGCCTGGTAGGCCAGGTGCTGCCTGGCCCGCGGGCCCTGGTCGGCGATCAGGCTTCCAACCGCCGCCTGGGTCGCCGGCGCCAATGTGTCGCGCGCGCTTTTGGCCTGCTCGGCCGAGACCGGCTGGTGCTGCTCGCGTATCGACGCCTCGAGCATCTCGGCGTCAAAGTCCTCCTGGCGCCAGCTCGGCCGCTGAAACGCGCCGCCGGCCGCGGCGAGACCGCCATCGGCGCCGGCAAGCGGAGGCGGAGAATACGCGCGCGAGTTTCCCGATCCTCGCAGCCGCCCGACCCACCCCGCCTGATGCTCCGTCGACCCGGCGGTCGTGCCGACTCGTCCGCCGGCTCGGCTGCTCGATGCGGCGCCGGCGGCCGCGCCGGCGGCCGCCGTACCGACGGCGACGGCGCCACCGGTCGCTGCGGCCTTGCTCGCGGCCAGGACGCTCTCGGCGCGCAGTCGGGCACCGAGCCGCGAGTCGGTCTCCTTTCCGCGCTGTCCCGCGTCGCTGCCGTGCCCGCCCGCCCAGCCCGGCAGATGCTGACGTGCGGTGTCGCGCATCTGCGACCCGGCGGCGTAACTGACCGCGCGGGAGACGAACCCGCCGCTGACCGCGCCGGCGCCGAGCATCGCCATCTGCGCCAGCCGGGTCGGTAGCAACAGCATCAGCCACAGCAGCGCGATCGCCGCCAGCGGCTCCAGCAGCGCGTCGAAGAACCCCGATGACCCTTTCAGGAACAGCCCGTCATTCAAGAGCGCCCCGCTTGCCGCAAACGCGATCGCCCACACGAGCGGAACCGCCAGGCACACCAGGAACGCCCGGGCGAGCACCCGCGGGATCCACGAGATCACTGGCGAGAGCACGATCGCGATCGGCATCGCGATGAACACGAGCACGGTCGAGATCGCGACCACGACCTTCATCATCAACAGCCCCAGGAACAGGATGCTGGCGACGACCGCCATCACGATCGACACGAACAGCCCGACGCCGAGGAACCCCAGCCCGACCCCGGCGCCGACCCCGACCGCGAGCAGGTTCGCGCTCGCCTTTGTCACGCTCCCGGAGCCCAATAGACCGGTGCTCGCGTCGTTCGCCAGCGCGACCGCGGTGTGAAACGCCCACGGCCACACCGGCAGCAGCATCGCCGCGCCGACCGTGCGCCCCAGCCCCTCGAGCGCGGAGCCGCCGTTGCCCGCCAGGCCGGCGACCCAGAAGCGGGCGATCGAGATCGTCGCGACAGCGCCGAGCGCGGCACCGGCCATCGCCAGCACCGTGTGCTCGGTCGCCGCGACGTGCGAGCCGGGCGGCGCGTAGTCGGGCACCGCCACCAGCCACCCGATCAGCTGCGTGTTGATGAAGTGCGCGATCGGCGCGAACAGCGCGTGAATGATCGCGTCAAACGCCGTCACCGCCAGCTTCCCGACCGTGCCGCCGATGACCGAACCGATCCCGCCGAGCAGACCGCTGATCACCTGGCCCGGGCTCGGCAGCCCGAGGATCCAGGCCTGGGCAGGTGCCGGCTCGGCCGCCGAGACAAGCAGCGTGACCACCAGCGCGCCCCCACCGACCACGGCAAGCGGCAGGAGCCCGCGCGCCCTTCCTGATCCTGGTCCGTGCGGTTTGTCGCCGATTTGCCGCGCTCGCACTCGCTGCCCTTTCAGTCGATCAGCGCGGTGACGCTGCCGAGCAGGAGCAGTACTCCCAGTGACGTGCCGACGATCTGCATCCCGCGCCGTCCGCCGAACAGCAGCACGATCCCGCCGGCGATCAATGCCAGCGGCGCGATCGCGGCGACCATCACCAGCGCGGGGTTCACCAACGCGTGGGCGCCGTTCACGAACCCGCCGAGACCCGACGCGTTCTTCGGGATCCCCGCGGCCTTCATCACCAGATCCACACGCACGCCGAGCATCAACAGCACGGCGCCGATCGCCGCCGCCAGAGCAGCGACGACGCCTGGCAACACTCGACGACTTCGATGGGCTCTGAGCACCGGTCATACCTCCTTGGAGCGATTCGTCAGATCAGCGCCCCGCCCGCTCGGACGGGGCCTCGCTCAGTCCAGGTACTGGCCGGGCCGCAGAACGCCCCGCCAGTTTCGGTCTCACCAGCCCAGCTCGTTGGGAGGGCGGCTCGGACCGATCATCAACCGGCTCGGGCTTGACACGCTCCCCGCCGTCTAGAGCCGCTGCTTCGGGTCGTGGTGGAGCCAGTGAGCTACTGGCCGAGCCCGAGTCCGCTCGCAGCCGCCGTCCACCCGGTCCCGACCGGCAGGCCGCACGACAACCGCGACCACGACCGCCGGGTGCCGAGCGCGTCACGCCGATCTGGGACGGCCGCTCTTCCTGGAGAATGCGATCCCGCTGGAACGCGAGTCAGCATCGATCCGCGCGCGACGCATGATTGGTTGGCACGACTGGAACGCCCAGAGCGATTCAGACTCGTGCACCTGCTAGCGCCAGATCTGACGTCCAATTGCCTTGAACTTGGAAACAGTGAGGGCGCCCCGCTCATTTCGTGCCTTTGACCCAGGCACATCGAGCGCCGCGAGAACAGCCTGCCGGTCTGCCTCCCAAATCGCGGTCGCCTCGTAGTCCTGGTCGAGCAGCACCAAGATGGCGACGTCCCAGGGCTTGTCCCGCTTGATCGCCCCGATTCGCTGTCCCGGCTTCGGCCCCTCTGCCAGGCATCGCCCCTTGATCTGCAGCTTCTCGGTCTTCCTGCCACGGACCCAAGTTGCGTCATAGCCCTCTGTCCGCACCGGCGCCAACGTCACACCGAGGAGCCGCGCGACCTCATACTCGGCAACCTCCCCCGTGATCCCAAGCGGTCGACCAGTCAGGGCGTAGTACTCCTTGGCAAGCTGCTTCGCCTCGGCGAGAAGCTTGACGAGCCGCGCCGAGGCGTCTCCCGCCGCCGGCTCGACGCGATCAGGCACCGCCGGACACCCCCGTAGCACTGAGAACGCCATCGGCGGTGTTACGGATGACCATCCACGCTCGTACGTGGTCACGGATGGCCGTGTGCAGAACGACCCGCATCATCTCGATGTCGAGCCGCTGCTCACCCTCGATTTGCTCCGCCTTGTCCCGGTCGTCATGGAAGTACTCGCCGTTGAACCACAGGTCGATGATCTCCTCCGGCGACCGGTCGACCAGCACCCCGTCGTCGTCCTCGTCGAGGATGTGGGCCACCGGGTCGCGCTTCCGCCGGGTTTTCAGGTGCGTGCGGATGTCCTTGAGGGCCTCAATGCCTTCACGACCCTTTGGCGTGCCCCGCCTATAGGCGCTCGCCTGCAACAGTTTGAGCACGCGCATCGCACTGCACTGGTTGGTATCGGTGTAGAGGATGCGGAAGTCGGCAATGACGGCCTTAACCGATAGCTCGTCCGGCACTTTCACACCGATGCTCCAAGCCGGGCCGCCCAGATACGACTGCCCCGGGATCTGCTCGCCGGTCAGCCCGATGCGCTGTTGCATGAACGGCGAGGCAACCAGCGCATCGACCTTCCGCACAAAGCGTTGGAGATCCCGACGGTCGTCGGAGCTCAGCGGCGCGAACGCCGCCCGGAATGCGTCAGGCCCGGGCGGCGAGGATTGTCTGGCTGTCGAGGTTGATGGTGGGGCCATCCCAGAAGTATGCGCCGGCAGCGGTCGTCTTCCGGGGGCGCTCCGCCGGCCGAATCCGCCGCTGGGCGAACCAGAATGCCAGCGATGCTTATCAGTGACCGACCGACGCGCTCGTGAGCCTGCACACGGCGCTCGTCCACACCGCCATCGGATCGGACGGTGTGGCATCCCTGCTGGGCACGCTGGCCCAATCATCGGCGGCAATCGTGGCCATTGTCGGCGGCTTCCTCGTCAGTCGGCTCGTCGCACTCTCCAGCGAACGGGAGGGGCTCAGGCGCCAACTGCGGCGCACCGAGGACCAGCTGCGCCACGTCACCGTGTCCTACGCCGAGGCGCATGCCTACCGCCTGGCCAACAGCCAGCGGGACTTCGAGGGGTGGGTGCTCGACGACATCGTCAGTGCCAATCCCGTTGATCTCGACGCCGACGACCTCTTGGAGCAAATCCCGCGCGGCAGCTCGCGTGAAGAAATGGCGCCGCACCTCGAGCAGCTCATCACCCGGGTCAACCTCGCCAAACAGGCGATCGGCCAGCGCCTCTACCCGAACGACACGCGCCCGCTCAGGGTTGAGGACCTCGAAGAGCGGGGACTCGAGGTACCGAACGACGACGCGGATATCTACGAGCGAGTCGTGCGGGTGGTATCCGCCGGCTTGCCGGCGCGGGATCCGCTGGGCTTCGCCTACGACATCCCGATCATCCAGAGCCCCGTCGTCCTGTCCACGGACCTGCGCCGTCTGGACGAGTCGATCCGCGACGAGCAAGAACTGGGCGCTCGCCAGCGGCTCCTCGAGACGGACCTCGAACGGCTGGCGACCGAGCTCGCGCTCGCTGGCAAGCCGGTTGGCGTCATACCAGCGATCTGGATCCTGGCCGCCGTGGCTCTGCTCGGCATCGTGGTGCCGGTCGTCGTTCTGGCAACAGATCCGACCAAACTCCCTGGCTGGCAGCTGTGGGGCCTCGTGGCGCTCTTCGTGCTCGGCCTGCTTGCCGTGCTCGGCTACATCCTGTGGTACGCCCGGACGTTCAACGACTCAGCCGACACTCGTCCGGCAGCAGACACCCGCGAGTCGGCCTGACCGGCCAAAGGGCGGGTTGGACTTCCCCGGTTCGGGAGCCACGGCGACGACAAAGCCAGGGGAAGTCCAGTTCGTCTCTTGTGTTCCGGGACCGCAAGCGGCTCGACCGCGAGTACTTTTATGCTGGCCACGATCGCCGTCAGCGCTTGGGTTGGCGACAGGCGAGTCGCACCCTGGAAGCCATGCATCCACGTCTCGGGCCCTCCGATCGTCAGCTGTCTGCCGAGCCGTCTACCCGGACTGACAGCGTGTAGGCGATCGCGATGGCGAAGAAGGCTGACGATGCAGCAGTGCTCGGGGAGCGCGGAGTTGCCCTGATCGCGTCCATCGTCAATGACATGGCGCATTTGTGGCATCCCACGTCAGGCCTCGACTCGGGCATCGATGGTCAGATTGAGCTACGCGATTCCGCTACGGGTGAGGTGCGGAACGTACGAATCGCTGTTCAGAGCAAAGCTACCGATCGCAAGTGGCCGGGTGAGACGGATACCAACTTCTACTATCGGCCTCGGCCGACGGATGTGGCCTATTGGCTGAGCTCAAACCAGCCCGTTCTCTTGATCTGCTCGCGGCCGTCCACCGGAGAGGCCTACTGGCGCTCCATTCAGGAGTGGGCGCAGGATCTTGATGCTCGCGCGTCTGGGCGTGTGGCGTTCGACAAGCACCGCGATCACCTCTCGGCTGACACGCGAGAGGCATTGTTCGACCTCGGTAGCGCGGCCGGCGATCGATTCACCCCGCCCGGAGCACCACGCATCCCGGAGATCCTGTTGGCAAATCTGATGCCAATCCGGTGGTCTCTCGATCGGCTGTATTCGGCGGCGGTGCCCGGTCTCAACCCCCGGCTACTCGTTGAACCCGCACCAGGAGCTCGTGACGGACGAATCTGGTCACTACGTCCGTTCTCCGAGGCGCTGCTTGAAGAGGCTCGAGCAGAAGATCTGAAGGAAGGACCGCTGGACGGCTGGCGTGAGTCCAGCCACCCGAGCGATCTCGATCTCGTGCGCGACCTTGTACGCCGAGAACTGATAGTCGAGCACGCCCATTGGCTCGATTGGAACCGCTGGAAGGAGCTCGCGTACTTCAAACGCCAGCACGACGAGGATTGGCAGCCGGTCTACTACCACTGGAGCCCGGGGGCGGCGGGGCGAGCCGTGGTCTCTCCGCAAAAGGCGAAGACCCGTGAAGGTTTCACCAGCTATCGCCACGATGCGGCCGAAATCGACGTGCGCCGGCTTGGCGCAACCTGGTATGTCCAGATTCGCCCGACTTACCTCTTCACCTGGGACGGCCATCAAGTCTCAGGCCACCACGACAGCGCGCTCGCGGCGATCAAGAAGCTCGATCGACACGCGACCATGAGCCAGATGCTGCGAATGTGGCAACACCTGTTCAGCGAAGATCTAACTCTCGAGAACGACGCTGAGGAGCCGCCAATCTCGCTTGGTCCGCTTGTCGAGTGCAGAGCTCCGCAGAGCATCGTCGACAAGACCTGGTTGCGGATCTCCCCAGCCGACGCCGACTCCACCCCTGACGAGGCCCAACAGTCTCTGTTCGACTTCGGGGAGGGCGACTCGTGATTAGCCTGGACATCATCGACGAGCCGCTGATCGAGTTCGGCTATGCCGGCACCCATCAAGAACAGCGTGCCGGCCTCACCGAACACGGACCCGCAGACATCGAGATGGACGACCGCCTTGAGGAAATCCGCGTCGGCATCGTCGGACCGGCCGAAGACATCTCAGAATTGCAGCAGTACCTCCGAAACTGCGCCGCTGGCGTCAACGGCAAAAAGACCGAACTCACCACGCTGTTCCCGGACTTTCCCGGTTTCACTCCTAAGCGCGGATTCCGCTGCAAGCTCGCGCTCCCGGCCGGAGGGCGCCGCGTTATGTCAGCCCAAGCGCTGGCTGCAATCGGCGACGCTCACACGGAGGTCGATCAGATCCAGATCGGCGTGGAGCGCTGCGCGACCGAAGTTCGCGCCGCCGTGAGCCGCGCGCCACTCGATGTGGTTCTCGTGATCCGACCACCCGGCGTACCCGAAGGAGTCCCGCACGGGGCATCCAAGGGCGCCAACTTCCACGACCTCCTCAAGGCCGAGCTGATCACCACCCCCCAGCCGATTCAGATCATCCGTCCACGAACCTGGCGCGGAGGCAAGACCGTTGAGGACCCTGCGAGCCGTGCGTGGAACCTCTTCACCGCGCTTTACTACAAAGCTGGCGGCAAACCGTGGCGTCTCCGACGGGAACGAAGCGCCTTCAGCCGGCTCTATATCGGCATTTCGTTCAAGCACTCCGGAGCCAGTGACCAGCTCTTTGCGACCGTCGCACAGGTCTTCAACGAGCTGGGAGACGGCGTCATCGTTCGAGGCGCGTTCGCTGAGAAATCGGACGTCGACCTCCAGCCGCATCTCGCTCGCGAGGACGCACACACCCTCCTCACCGACGCTCTAGCCCGGTATCGGCAGGAACACGGTACCGCACCGGCCGCCGTCACTGTACACAAGACCAGCGATTACTCGGCGGCGGAGCTCGCGGGCTTTCAAGACGCCGCGACAGCCGCCCAACTACACAGCTGCGAGCTCATCTGGCTCACGGGCAGCGACAACGCCATGCTCGTACGTGGCCCGAACTACTACCCGCCGCTGCGCGGCACGTTCCTGACCCTCGACGAGCACGAGCACCTGCTCTACACCCACGGCAGCATCCCGTTCTACAAGACCTACCCGGGCCTCTACGTGCCCCGGCCTCTCGGCGTGCGGCCTCGCGCGGTCGAACGACCGGTCGCCGAGATCGCCTCCGAAATCCTCGAGCTCACGAAGCTCAACTGGAACCGAGCACGCCTTGATGGCCGGCTACCCATCACCCTGCTAACCGCCCAGCGCGTCGGCGACATCCTCAGACACGTCGACTCCTCCGTCACCCCGGCCCCGCGCTACGCAAACTACATGTAGCGGCTTGTCTGGGATCGACAAGCCGGCAGGTGTCAGCCCACGCGGTCGGCTCGGCCGATGTTCTCTCGGTTGCTCGTAGTCGAGCCAGCGGCTCGGCTCGGTTGTCCTCCACCGTTACGAGCAGGTCATCAGTGCGCCGAGTCAACGCGCGCGATCGCTTTCGCTCCCATGCTCGCCGGCCGCCTGCGACCCCTCTTGCGACGGTTCACTGGCGTCGCGCGGGCACGCGCCGTAGCGCCGCTTGCCCGCTCGAGTGCCCGGCCGTCTGCGCTGCCTCGGCACAGTCGGGACGTCGCCATTGTGATCACCACTTCAAGGGACCTCGGCGACTGGCCCCGGCCACCAGCAAACGCGTCGCGCGCGGCTATGCACCCGCTGGCTCGCCGCATCCCGCGCACGTCGCCCATCGCCCCCGGGCCCTACGGTCCGCCGCCGCACATCCTGCACATGACCGTCCCTGCGACCGGCTCGATTCGACGGCGCGTCATCGGCACCCATGAGCCGCACTCGCAGACCGGGCCGCGTGCTGCGGCGGCTGCTGCCCAGTCCTGCGGGCCTGCCTGCCCAGCGAGTGCGGCCGACAGTTCGCCGAGGGCGGTCTCGTACTCCTGAGCGGCCGTTGCGCTGAGGGTCGTCGGCGAGAACCCGATCACCGGATCGCGGGGCTCGGGCTCGAGCCCCGCCTCCTGCGCCAGTGCCCGGAAGCGGGCGTTGTGGTAGCGCCCTTGCCGGCTTGTGTCCTTGATACCGCGTGCTTGCGCGATCGCGTGGACTGCTTCGTGCAGCAGCACCTTGAACATCTCGTTGGCGCCGGCGGCGATCATCTCGGTGGCTACGAACACCTCGGGAAGGCTGGAGGCAAGCTCTCCGTAGAGTCCCGCCATCGCGTGGTGGCTCGCCTCGACCGATGCGGCGAGCTGTTCCTGCAAGCGTTCGCTCGCGTCGAGCTGTGCGACCAAGTGGTGGTACTCCTCCATCGCCGCCTCCGATTTGAGCTGTGCCTCGCGCAGCGTCCAGCCGGTTCCCAGGTAGCACCCGTGCGTAGGAAACCTGGCGCCGGCTCGGCTCGGGCTCGGTCCCAGTAGCAACACGACGGGCGGGACTTCGGGGTGCCGGGCCCTGATCGACTGCCAGGCGCGATCCAGAGCGGCGACGATCTCCAGCGCACTGACCATCCCCGTATCGTCGTTCATCAGGCCCGCGTCGAGCCGCGCCGGGGATCGCGACCCACTCCGCCCCACATCAGCAGCCGGGCAGCTCGTTGGGAGCGCGGCCAAGCGCGATCATCAGCCGCGAGGCGCTCGACACGGTCACCCGCCGCTTCGGACGCCCGTCCCGGCCCTTGCCGAGAAACGCACGCTCGAAGTCCGCCTGGCGCATATCCAGCCAGTGCGCGATCTCCCCGAGCGTCAGGTCAGGATCGCGTGACAGCGCCTCCTCGACCACCGACCGCGTCAGCCCGACCGGGATCGAGTCGCACCGCAGGCTCCTCAGCTCCCGCCGATCCGCCTCCTCGGCTATCAGCTCCCCGACCCGCTCAGGCGACAGCCGCATCATCCGCGCCGCCGTCTCGACCGTCTCTCCGTGCTCGCCGACCAGCGACCACGCTCGCCGCCGGCGCTGCACGCACGAGGCGCACATGCGCCCGCTCGCCGCGCATGCCGTGCACGTCCCCACGGTCGCGTCGAGCAGCTGTGCCACGATCGCCGGCGCCTCCCCGTCCCCTAGCTCCTCAACGCCCTCCCGTCGGACGCCCGTCCCCGCGGCCTCCACGATCCTGAGAGCCGTGATGCTCGTGAGCGCCTGGACGCGAGCGCATACGCGGAGCATAGCATAAACTACGTTGACCTTCGCTCATCTTCGTTCAATTACGGACTAAGCTCATCAGCTGGTATCCAGAGCTCGCTGCCCAGAAGGGGCGGCGTGCGCCAGGCCGGGTGTTGGGTCAGCCTCAGGCGGTGGGCAGCGGCCCGCCAGGCACGATCGCGACGACCTGCCAGCCCGCGGCCTTGTGATCGAGCACGAACGTGGAGGAGCCGCCCCGCGGCCAGTAGCGGACCTCGACCGCTGCGGTCGCCCCGCTCTTAAGGATCCGCAGAACGCGCACCGACAGAACGTGTGCGTTGCCGTAGTAGCTGGCGCAGGACCTGTGGACCTCGCGCTCAAGCTCTGACGTGAACGTCGGCGAAAGCAACCTCGAGCACACCTCGCCGCTGCCGGTCGCGACGTCGGCGCTGAAAGCCTCCACCCACGCCCTCGGCGTCGCCGGCAGAGCTGCCGCGGCCGGGCCGCCCGCCCGCAAGAGCAACAATGCGACCGCGAGCCCTGCGAGCACGGCCCCGAGCGCCGCCAGCCAGGCAGCGGGACGTCCGCGCGGCTCCCGCATCGAAGCCGTACGGACCAAGGTCGCGGGAGCCGCCCGGCGCGGCCGCCAGTGCGTGTGCGCCCTGACCAGCGCGCGGTGATTCATCATCGCCAACGTTCGGCGCCGTTGATGGACACGCTCACCGCCTCGCTCGCCGGCGGCGCCGGCGATCGTGATGCGGCCGCCGCGGGATCGATGGATGGCCGCCGACGAGCACGTATCGCTTCCCCGAGTCGCTCGGGGAAAACGGATATGACCCCATCGGCAGAGAGGCCAGCTGGAACCAGAACCGCTGGAAGCTGCTCGCCTGCCCGGCGCCGAACGTATAGGTCGTCGAGAACCGGCCGTTACCGGTCACGTGCTCCTGCACTCCGTAGGTCGAATATGACGAACCCGACCCGATCCGCAGGCGCACGAGCGCGCCGCCGGGCGGCAGGTAGCCACCGACGAGCTGGCCGACGATCCGCACCGTGCCGGCCCAGGCGACGCGCGGTGGAAAGATGCTGAGCAGCTTCACCTTCGCCGACACGACCTCGTGCACCTGCGCAGAGACGCTCGGCTCGAGCGTGGACGCGCCCGCGTAGTAAGCCTCGACCAGCCGAGAAGGCCCCGCTTGGAGGCGAGCGCTCCAGGTCCCGTTTGCGGCCGTGGTGGCGACCGCGGCGACGGTGAAATGACCGAGCCCGTTGTCAGGCGCCGTGAGCACGTGCACGGCCTGATCGGCGAGCGCGGTGCCGTCGGGCATCCCCAGCCAACCGCTGATGGTCGTCCGCTTGCCATGAGCGATTCGCTTCGAGCTGTGCATCACGACGTGCGGGAGTTCGACGACTCGGATCGTTTTGTGACGCTTTACTCGAACCTTGTGGCCGTGACGGACGACGGTCTTCCACACAGTGATGCGTCGACGCACGATGCGCGCGTGGCACCGCATCACGTGTTCGAGCTTCGTCCGCGCACGCCGTCTCACTTGAACGCGCTTGTGATGTCGGCGCACGGTGACCCAATGCGCCGGGATCTTGACGCGCTTGATGACCCGTTTGCACACCGGAGCGTCGACGAGCTTCGCGAAGCCGATCCCGCTCACCGTCGGTTGGCGGATGCTGAGCGTCCACGTCTGGGGCACCGACGTCGCGACGTTGCCAGAGGCGTCCCTCGCGTTGTTGGCGCTGTAGCACGTCACCCGATGGACGCCCACTCCTGCAACAGGGACCTGAACACTTGCGCGCGGATACCACTGATAGGGGGCGTTGTCGACCGAGCACCCGATGCCAGACACACCGGACGGGCCAGCTGATCCAACGGCGGTCACGTATTGTGTTCCCGCGGTCGATGCCGCATCCATCGGACCCGACAGGCGAACCGTAACCGGATCGTTATCGATGTTGACATACCTCGTGACGGTGTCCGTCAGGTAGTGGCCCGCGCTGTAGTCATAACCAGCGTCCCGCGCCCACATCACGAGCGGCAGCGATGGTCCGGATCCAACGGCAGCCGTGTTGAATGATTGCGAGAACGACCCAGCCGGACACTGGTGCCATGTGACCTGGCTTTGCGGCTCGTTCAGCGGCTGCGACACGCTCGTCCCGCCCAAGCTCGCCGAAAGCTGACAGGCGCCCGTGGGTCCGTCGGCCGAGAACGCAATCGGCCAGCTACCTCGGACCCATCCGCTGGCCGCGCCGAGGCTTCCTGGCGCCACAGACACCGTGGGCCCGGAGCCCTCGGCGGCCTCAAGCTCAAGACCGAGGACGCTGATCTCGCCCGGCTTCGTGTTGCCGTTGCAGGTACTCCAACCGCAGATGATCTGCCAGCCGAAATAGGAGGAGAACAGCGGCGGCGAGCTGTACCCGACCTCCCCGGGATGAGCCTGCGCACCGCCACCCTGCCAGTAGAAGCCACCGCCCCAGCCCATGTTCTGGTTGACCCCGTAGCTGACCATCCCGGAACCCTCGGTGTGCGCACCGACGATCACGAGCCCCGCTGGAGCATCGATCTGCCAATAGGCACGCGAACCGGCGGGCACGCCGCTGCCTCCGCCGAACACCTCCATCCCGTATGGGTTGCTGCCGGAGCTGCTCGGCGGGCACCCGAATGGAGTCGTGACACCTGCATTGGAGGTCCCCGAATGGGCGACGCCAAGGGTTCCCCAAGTCGAGCCGGAACCCGGCGTGTAGCTGCCGCAGAGGTGAATCCAAATCATTCCTGCGGCGGTGGCCGTCGCGGCTAGCTTCAGGATCGCCCCGCTGGCGACCGACGCGCCGAGGATTGATCGCACAAGGCGCCGTTTGATCGGAGACCCAACCGCACTGGGCACGCGACAGGTCACTGGACCCTCAGCAAACCACCGCGATGTAGAAGGGCCCTGGCGTCGGACTACCGCTGTTGTAAGTCCACACGTAGACGAGCGTCTTGCCCTTTCCAGGACCGGGATCATTTATCCCGACCCCGGTGCTGTCCGCGATTGGCGCGGTGCCGGGAACTGCCGCGGGTGAAATCAGGACGCCGCATCGAGACGAGAACTCGGTCCCCCAGGTGACCGTGTACTCGGCACCCGCGACGGACGCGTGCGCACCACGGCTGCCACTCAGAACTTGGCCGGTCTGGCTGACGCGCGCCCAATGCCTGATCGAACCACCCAACGCGCGCGCGTCGAGCTTCGACGGCGTGATCGAGCCGTTCGCGATCTTCCGCGTTGTCACCGCGCCGTTGCGCAGTTGCTTGGTGCCGACGCTGCCTGCGGGGAGGCTGAACGCGGCGTAGGACGTCCCGCCGAGGGCCACGAACAATGCAGTCAAAGAGATCGCGTTGTGGCGGATGAAGGTCAGGGTCTTGAGCACTGGACGGGTGTCTCCTTACTGAGTGTTGGCGGCGCCCCTGCCGGGGCCGAGGATTCCGTGTTCACCAAACGCCGGGCGGCTGCCGCCCGAGCTCGAACTGCTCGTCGTGGCGCCTCCCGTGGACTGCGAGGACACCGGCGTGGAGCCCGAGCTCGCGTAGCTTGAACTCGTCGAGCTGGGGGTGTAGGAGGCTGTGCTTGACGTGGACGGGGTGTACCGGGCTGCGACTACCACAGGCTTACCTGGCGGATGCGGTCGCCGATGCGCGCGTGTTGTCCGCCGCGGGTGGATTCGCCGGAGGTGGTGGGTTGCTCGATCATGCGGCGCTGCCCGTTGCGCAAGCGGGTTGCTCGACGCGGAGAGCGCGTCCGTGCCCGGCAAGCCGAGGAGTCCGGCCGCGCGCACCTTGGGTTCTGAGAACGGGTGGTGAGTGCCGGATTGGCTGGCGATCAGAATCGTGATCGGGATCGCGGCGGCGAAGGCCGCCAACGCGAGCCGACGCACGAAGCGCGGGGCACCGGTGAGGTGGCGAGCGACCGTGCGCGGTCGCCACAGCGGGGCTGTGCCTGGCTGCGTGCGTATCCACGCGAACGACCGTGCGAGCAGCCCGCTGATCGCCCGCCAGCGATCGGGCTTCGAGCGAGACTCTGCGGTGTCGGCCGGCGGGACGAGGAACGGGTTCCGGCGGGCACGCTCCGCGCTCGACGCGCCGTCGACCGCGGTGGTGGTACCGCGCTGCAGAGCGGCCTGCTGGTTCCGCGTGGCAGGCTGATCGGCCGGGAGGGTCCCGTCGAGCATGTGTGCCGGGACCATGAGCGACCCGGCGATGCTCTTGGGTGCCTCGGAGCGCGGCTCGCCCGCGTCGGCCGCTGATCGCGCGTTTGACCGTCGGCGGCGCCACTCGCGCGAGCGCGCCGTTCCATCGAAGACGTTTCCCTGTTGGTCGTCCATCGGAGTGGCGGCGGTCCCGGCTCAGCAGGATACCACCGGATGCTCCTTCCTAAACTCACCTTCGCTCAACTGATAACATCTCGCGCTAGACTCGTCGACGGTTCTGATGTCTGACAGCAGCCCAAGCAGGCCAGTCTCCGGCGAGGACCCGTGGCTGACGGTGCCGCAGGTGAGCGCCCAGTTAAGGATCCACCCGGCGACCGTGCGCATCTGGATCAAGAGCGGCCGGCTCGGTGCCGTCCGGGTCGGCCGGGAGTGGCGCGTGCGCCAGTCCGAGGTCGACCGCGCGCTGGTCTCCGACGCGTCGCCGGCGTACGCCCAGCAGGAGGCCGAATCCGCCCGCCAGCCCGACGCTGGCTCGGCACCCACGCCTGCACCGCGGCAGATCGCCGACCATCTCATGACCGTGACCCCGAAGCCGGAGGAGCACTCGTGAGCGTCGATCCAGCCCCGACCAGCGGGGATCCGCGGGTGGCGATCGAGCAGGTTCAGCTCGCTGATCAGCGGTGGAGCGACGCGCTCGAGGCGAGCGTGGAAGCGCCGCCCGATCTCGGGTTCGCGCAGCGCGTGCGGGCGATCGCGAACGCGGCCGAGCAGGAGGCCGCCGCGTTGCGCCACGCGGACCTGCTCGGACTCGCGCATCGTCCTCATCCTGGTGCACGGAACATGCAGCTCTCGCCCGAGTTGCGCCCGGGCGCGTCCTCGCGCCGCGGTCCGCAGGGGCTCTGGGAGCAGTTCGACGCCGCGGTGGCCGAGCTCGGGGACGCGCTCGAGGGGGTCGCGCTCAGCGCGATCGCGCGCGCCTTCGCCGAGCTGTCGGAGATCGCGCGCGAGCTCGCCCGCGAGATCGAGCGGATCGACTCGCAGCACCTCGCCCGCGGCCGCGCTGGCTGAACCACCGAGCCAGGATCGAGCGCAGCGCGAGCGCTTGGGTCCCACCCGCTCAGCGCCGCGCTTGATCAGGGGTGCTTCCGCTGCAGTCACTGATCTGTTCCTGGCGGGGCGGGTTCCGGGATCTGGGGCCAGCTGGGCGCGGTAGGGATCGCTGGCTTCAGCCAGTTGGGCTTGGCCATTTCGTCGAAGCGCTCCAGGTCGACCGGGGCGAGGCCGTGCTCGGCCCCGAAGTGCTCGAGCCATCCGATCACCGAGTCGCCGCCGAGCACCCACGCCCCCACCCACGTGCCGTCCTCGTCTGGACGGTGCCAGAGCCGCGGCTGGGAGGACGAGAACGGGTGGCAGATCGCCGGCTGCACCTCCCCTGGGTAGCCGGGCAGCAGCGCCTGCACCTTGCGCGCGAGCTTGCTCACGGCGATCACGTCGTCCCAGTGCCCGGGCGCGTACGTCGCGCTGATCACGAACACACCGCTCTCACCGAGCAGCAGGAGGGTGTTGCTGCGCTCGCCGGTCAGCGGGTAGGGCTCGATCCGCCACCGATTGGCGGGGAGCCCGGAGAGCCTTCGCTCAAGTTCGATGACCGCCAGCTCGAGGCGTCGGCGGAAGTCCACGTACCGGCACAAAGGCCTAAGCGTTTCTGCCGACAGACCTACAGCAGGCGCACGATCCTTGGGCCCACCTTGCCGCCATGGCGCCTGATCGAGCCGCGCGAGCGCGCCGACGGATGGCTGCCCTGCGTTGTTGGCGTCAGTGGGTGCGACCCGGGCCGCGGTGACGCGGCCGCGCGCCACATCGCCGCCCGCTGATCCAGCCGCCGATGATGCCGACCGGCGTGCCGCCGGTGGCCAGAGGCGGCGTCGCGGCCCCGCGCGACGCCGTCGTCGCCAGCGCGAGATGAGCACCACGGGCCCGGCGAGCATGACGCCCCACCAAACCAACACCCCGATCAGCATGGGGGGACTGACGGTGACGGCCATGCGGATCGCGAGGCCCATGCCCACAACCTACTCGCGCCTACCGCCTCGGATCACGGTCGGGCCGCGATTGGTGCGAGGTCGTTGCTGAATTGGCACACATCTGTCACAAACGTCGGCGCTTGGGGCCTGGACGGGTGATCAGCAGGTACAGCGTCGAGCGTGGATCGCCCCGTCGTGCTGGCGCCCCGGACACCCGGTGCCTGGGGTTTCCTCGCCGCTCCCGCCAGCCGCGACATCGATGCGTGATTCATCCACGGACCTCGCAAGAAAAGCCAAGCGGCGCTTTCAGCATCCGCCGGCATGTCCGAGTCAGCGATCTCGAGTCGCGCTTCGCGCACGCCCCTCTGGCTGCTCACCGCCGCCCAGCAAGGCGACCCTGCCGCCGAGCGAGAGCTCCTACGGCGCTACGAGCCGCTCGTTCAGAGCACCGTCTGGAAGCTGAGACTGCCACCGGGCTGCGAGCGCGAGGACCTCGCCCAGGAGGCGAGGATTGGATTGGTAGCCGCCATTCGCGCTTGGCAGCCGGAGCGCGGCCCCTTCCCGGCCCTTGCAGATCGTTGCGTCACCAACCAGGTGCTGCTCGCCAGCGAGGCGGCTTGCCGGCGCAAACACCAGCTCCTGAGCCGCGCCGCGTCGCTTGACGAGCCGCGTCACTATGCCAGCGGCATCGAGGAGGCGGCGCCGAGCCTGCTCGACACGCTCGCGGCGCCCAGCGCGCGCGCCGATCCGGAGTCGCAATTGCTCGTCCGCGAGCAGCTGATCGCCGTGCTGCGCGCGATGGCCTCGCTCACCCTGCGCGAGCGGATCGCGATTGTCAACACGATCGACCTGAAGAGCGACTACTGCCTCGCGCCGATGCTCGGCTGCACGCCCAAAGCGGCGTCGAACGTGGCCTGCCGTGCGCGGCGCAAGCTCGCCGACGCGCTGCCGCGCGCCGCCTGAGGAGGCGGACCTAGCCGATGGCGGGATTGAAGCCAACGAGAGGCACCGGGCCTGAGCATCCTCCGCGCGGAAGCTCGCGAGAAACACCAAGTCGCGGACTCAACATGCTGCGCTATGTCCACACACCCACGCCGTCAACCCTCGCTCGCGACGCACACCCAGCTGCTGGATGCCGCGCGCCGCGAGGACCAAGCCGCCGTCGATGAGCTCATCCGGCGCTACGAGCCGCTCGTGCGGCGCGTGGTCCGGACGCTCCGGATCCCACCCTGGTGCGAGCGCGAGGACCTCGCCCAGGAGGCGCGGATCGGACTGCTGTTCGCGATCCGTGGCTGGCGAGCGGAGCGGGGTCCGTTCCCGGCGTTCGCCGCGCACTGCGTCAGCAACGAGGCGCTGCTGGCGCTGCACACGCAGTGCGCGCGGAAGCATCAGGTGCTGAGCCGGGCCTGTTCGCTCGAGAACCCGCACACACGATCGAGTCCATCGGCGCACAGCCGTCCGGTTCCGTTGCTCGAGATCCTCGCCGCCCCGCGCACACCGCACGCTGACCCCGAGGTGCGAGCGATGGTCGGCGAGCAGTTGGCGATCGCGCTGCGAACGCTTCCTACCCTCACCGCCGCCGAACTCGCCGGCCTCGCGGCCTCGCTCAACGGCGACAGCTACGAGCAACTCGCGGCCCGCAACGGCAGCACCGTGAAAGCCGCCTGCAAGGCGACCTTTCGGGCGCGCGTGAAGCTCAACAGGGCGCTCGCGCAGGCGGCCTGACCGAGCGGCCGGCGGGCTCAATCCGATTCGCTGGCGCCGTCCCGCGCGCACACGCAGAGCCGGAGCGCCGTCAGAGCCCGGGAGGGTGGCGGGCCACGAACCCTGCCGGCCCGGTGCCGACGGTGCTCCAGCGCGGACCGGTCGCCGGCGGGTTGGGCGGGTTGCCGAGCCCGGCCGCGGTATCGAAGTAGATGCCCGCGACCTCGATGTAGGCGTGTCCCGCGGTCGCGTAGATCGTCACCCACTTCCCCGGCCCGGGGTCGCCAACGCTCTCGAGCGCGGTGGAGTCATCGACGCCGCCGGCGAGCAGGCTCTGTCCGAGGCCCCCGCCCCAGAGTACGTAGGAGGTCGCCGATGAGCAGTCGTAGCCTGGGCCGCCGTTCTCCTCGGCACCCGGAACCGCCGCCGGGTTCGGGTTGGACTGGTTCATCGTCTGGGCGGGGTCTCCGTGGGCGCCGCCGTAGCTGTAGGCGAAGTGGTTGATCCGGTTACCGGCGGCGATCATCGCCTGCACGGCTGGCGGCGCGTTTGCGGGAGCGGCGGCCACTCCGTCGGCGAGGATGCGCGCCTTGCTGCCGGGCACGATCGGCGTCCCGAACGCAGCGCTGCACCCGCCTCCGACCGCGATCGTCCCGGCGCCCTGGTAGGCGTGTGCGTCGGCGATCACCCTGGCGGCGTAGGCGTCGGCGGCCGGGCCCGCGCCGTTGTACGCACGTGCGTAGTTGAGGTAGGCGTCGATCGGCTGGCCCGTCGGGGCCCCCTTGTCCTTGATCAGGACGAGCGACGCGAGCTCGACCGCGGTCGTCGGGTCATGCGGCCCCAGGGACGGATCGCGCAGGAAGCGCCGAAGGGCGTCATATTCATCTCCCGCCGCGCCGCCGATACCGACCTGCATCGGCCCGGACGCGCCGGCGAAGTTCGCAGCACCCGGGCCCTTCGCCCCTGGCTCCGGCGTACACGACGGGTCGGGAAGAAGGCCGTGGTCGCACTCCTCCTTGCCGATCCCGGCGAGGATCTCCCACGGAAGCTTGTACCGCGCGCCGACCTGCTGGTAGATCGCCAGCATCCTCGCCGGGACGTCGCGCACGGCCACGCGGGAAGGCGCATCACCGACCCCGTTGCCGCTGCAGCTCTGGCCGATGACGACGGTGAGCAGCGCCGCGCCGCCCGCCAGCAGCAGTGGGAAGCCCGCGGCGACGACCAGCATCACCCGCACGCTGCGCCTGCGCGTGAGAACCGCCAGTGGAGCTCACCCCTCCTGCACGCCGCTGACCAGCCACCGGCCCGCCCGGCCGTCGAGCGTGAAGCGCAGGCGATAAGTCGTCACCCCGCCGTCGCCGATGACCGCCGTTGCGACAACGAACTTCGGTGTCGTGGCGGTCGTCTGGAGCGAGACGACACGCGGGCGCCGGTGGCGCTCGACCGGGGTCAGCTCCGCCCGCTCGTGGACCAGCCGCCGGCGCAGCGCCGAGGTGATTCCGCTGACCGCGCGCGCGCCGTCGCGGCCGTACGCGGACCGCAGATAACCGGCGAGGAAGCGCTCCGCCACCCGGCGCGCCTGATCGATCGCCGTGGTTGAGACGGGCGGCCCCAGGCGGGGTGGTGAGGCCCGCTGGACACGCCCGGAACTCGGCCGGTGCCGGACCGGCTGCCGGTGGCGTTCGCCGGGTGAGGCGGTCAGCGTCAGAGCGACCATCACCGCGGCGAGCGCCACCACCGCTCCGGCTGCGATCACGAGCCGGCGAACGCGCGACGGGAAGCGCTCAAGCACCGCGAGCAGCAGCTCGTTCATTCCGCGGCGGCGACCTCGACCGCGATTAGGTAGATCACGAGCAGATGGCTGAGCGCGTCAGCGATCTGCCCTGGGACCAGCATCGGCTCATTCGCCGTCGATGCCGTGGCCCGAGTGAGCGCCAGCGTC
>DASZMI010000106.1:0-7999 GCA_035551915.1 Solirubrobacteraceae bacterium
TTCCGAAGCAGGGGAGACAGGACTCGAACCTGCAACCCCCGGTTTTGGAGACCGGTGCACTACCAATTGTGCTACTCCCCTTCGGTCGGCCCATTGTAGGAGCCTCGGCCCGCAGGGGTGGGCAGCTCTGCTCGCGTTGCCGTTCGGGCACCATCGTGCGGCGGAGACTCTAAACTGTTAGCTCTCAACTGCGGGCGAAGTGTTGTGGTTGCACCGAAGCCTTCCAAGCTTCAAGGGCGGGTTCGATTCCCGTCGCCCGCTCTGAGAGCCGTTCAACCTTCCAGCCCAGGCCAGCAGCGCCATCTGAGATTGCTTGTCCCTACGGAGTGATCTCTATTTCTTGAAGCCGGTCCCGCTGACGACCGTCGAGCAGCCGTAATCGGTCGACACCAAACAGCCGCTCGGATACGGTCCCTATATGACTGAGGCGCACGAACTTCTGAAGCTCACCGCCTCGCTCGCGGCCGAGTATCTCGACTCGGTACAGACTCGCTCGGTCTTCCCAGCCGTCGAAGCCGAACAGCTGCGTGCGGCCCTCGGCGGGGCGCTCCCGGACGATCCAACGGATGCCGGACAGGTGATCAGCGAGCTGGCCGCCAACGCTGATCCCGGGATCGTCGCATCCGGAAGCGGCGGCTATTTCGGGTTTGTGATCGGAGGGACGCTCCCGGCGGCGATGGCCGCTGACTGGCTGACGTCGACCTGGGACCAGAATGCCGGGCTCTATGCGTGCAGCCCCGCCGCCTCGGTCGTCGAGGAGGTCACGCGGCAGTGGTTGCTGGACCTGCTCGGACTGCCGGCCGGAGCCTCGCTGGGGTTCGTGACCGGGACCCAGATGGCTCACGTCACCGGGCTGGCGGCGGCGCGACTGCGCGTGCTTGAGGAGGTCGGCTGGGATGTCGGCCGGGACGGGCTCAACGGCGCGCCGCGGGTGATGGTGCTGATGGGCGAGCGCGGCCACATCACGGTCGAGCGAGCGCTGCGTCTGCTCGGATTGGGCACGCCGGCGAAGGTTGCCTCCGATCAAGAGGGGCGCATGATCCCGGAGGCCCTCGCGCACGCCCTGTCCGAAGTCAGCGGTCCGGCGATCGTCTGTGCTCAGCTCGGCGAGGTCAACACCGGCGCGATGGACCCGATCGCGGCCATCGCCGACCTCTGCGAAGCCCGTGGTGCCTGGCTGCATGTCGACGGCGCATTCGGTCTGTGGGCCGGAGCCTCGCCGGTGACGCGCCCGCTCGTGGCCGGGTTCGAGCGGGCGGACTCGTGGACGACCGACGCCCACAAATGGCTGAACGTACCCTACGACTCGGGGATCATCGTCTGCGCTCACCCCGACATCCACCGGCGGGCGATGACCATGCAGGCCGCGTACCTTGCGCAGACCGAGGACGTGCAGCGTGTGCGCGACGGCTTCGACTGGACGCCTGAGTTCTCGCGCCGTGCCCGCGGATTTCCGATCTATGCCGCCCTACGGGTGCTGGGCCGCTCGGGTGTCGCTGATCTGGTCGAGCGCTGCTGTGCGATGGCGCGGACCGCGGCGGAAGGTATGAGGTCGATCCCCGGCGTTGAGATCCTGAATGAGGTCGTCCTCAACCAGGTGCTGTTCCGTTTCGAGGATGACGCGCGCACAGATCAGGCACTCGCTGAGGCACAGCGCGCCGGACGCGTCTGGCTCAGCGGCACCAGGGTCGACGGTCGCTCGGCAATCCGGCTCTCCGTCAGCAACTGGCAGACCGATGGTGAGGACGTCGAGCAGCTGATCCGAGCATTCACCCCGCGACACAGCCCCTCCGCGGAAAGGTCGCGCTAAACGCTTGTACGCGATAACAGACACCCGCAAGCCGGCTGCCGCGGTCTTGCTATGCGTTGCTGTCGAGTGCCTCGAGGCCGAGCTCAGGTACGCATACAGCGACATCGAGGGGCAGTCGTTCCCGCATCTCTAATGGTGGGCCGGGATCAGCTCCAGCACGGTATCGCCGGTCGCGGGCGCGTCGAGCTGCTTCAGCAGCTCCGTGGCGCGCCCACGCATACGCTCGACATTGCCGAGCTTGATCTCCTCGTAGCCGCGGACCATGTCGGGCAGCTGCACGATCTGCAGCACGACCGACGCGGTTCTCGGCGTGAGGCCCTCTAGCGCGCGGGCGACCAGTGCGCGGTACTCGCCGATCAGCTCGCGCTCGAGCCGGCGCATCGCGGTCCGCCCGAACGGATCGAGCGCCGTTCCACGTAGGCGCCGGGCCCCGTGCAGCGTGCGGAACAGCGGCGCCGCCGAGCGGCCCAGGCGCAGCTTGCGCTGCATCCCCATCGCCCGCAGGATCGGCGGGTGCAGCAGTACCTTGACGCGGGCGCCCTCGCCGAACTCGCCCTCGAGCCGGGCCCGCTCGACGGCGTCGAGGTGCAGTCGCGCGACCTCGTACTCGTCCTTGTAGGCCATGAACTTGTAGAGCCCGTCGGCGTAGGCGTTGGCGATCTCCATGCCGCCGGCGCCGAGACGGTCCTGCACGATCGCGGCGACCGACTGGACATCGGCGCCGTAGCCGGAGGCGTAGGAGGCGTTCTGGTAGGCGGTCAGTTCGGCCTCGTAGTGCTCGAGCCGATCGGCCAGCGAGCGCTGGCGTCCCGAACCCGGCGCCGCGACCACATCCGAGCCGGCACCAACGGACTCCAGCAGCTCCGGCCGCGCGACCACCGCCCGTCCCCAGCGGAAGGCAGCGACGTTGGTCTGCGCCGAGGTGCCGTTCAGCTCGATCGCGCGCTCGATCGCATCGGCCCGCAGCGGCAGGCAGCCCTGCTGGAAGGCGGCCCCGATCAGCAGCATGTTGGCCTGTAGGTGGCTGCCGAAGAGCTGCTCGGCGAGCGTCTCCGCCGGGATCGCGAGCGCGTCGGCGTCACGGGTCATGCGGCGCACGCGTGTCACCAGCCGCTCGGGCTCGGGCGCGAGCACGCTTGTGTCCATCACCATCGATGCGGTCGGGGAGATGTCGGTGTTCAGCACCGCGACAGTGCGCTCGACGCTCAGCACGTCGGCGGTCTGCGGCGCGACGGCGCCGAGCAGGTCGAAGCCCAGGAGGACGTCGACGCCGCCGCGGCTGGCCCGGACCTGGCCCTTGATCGGAGTCGAGGCGAGGCGCAGATCCGAGATCACGGGCCCGCCCTTCTGGGCCAGCCCGGTCTGGTCCAGCGCGGCGGCGTGGCGGCCTTGCAGATGCGCGGCTGTGCGCAGGATCGCGGCTGCCGTAACGACACCGGTGCCCCCGACCCCCGGCATCCGAATCAGGGCGTCGACCGGGACGCGCGGCACCGGCTCCGGCAGGTCGTCCGGTGGCACGGGTGCCTCGACGCGAGCGCGTGGCGTCACCCGCTCGACCACCAGGAAGGACGGGCAGTCACCCTTGATGCAGCTCATGTCGAGGTTGCATGAGCTCTGGTGGATCCGTGTCTTGCGCCCGAACTCGGTCTGCACCGGTTGCACGGACAGGCACGAGGACTTCTCACCGCAGTCGCCGCAGCCCTCGCAGACGCGCTCGTTTATCCACACGCGCTCGGCCGGCGTGTCGAGCAGCCCGCGCTTGCGCATGCGGCGTTTCTCGGTCGCGCAACGGTCGTCGTGGATCAGCACCGTCACGCCCTCCACACGTGCGAGCTCGGCCTGCACATCACCGATGTCGTCGCGGTGCCGCACGGCGGCGATCGACGCGAGCGAGACACCCGCGTAGCGCTCCGGCTCCGGTGTCGTGATCACGATCTGCCTGACGCCCTCGGCCGCGAGCTCGCTGACGATCTCCGGCACGGTCATCTTGCCCTGCGGCTCCTGGCCGCCTGTCATCGCGACTGTGTCGTTGTAGAGCAGGCGGTAGGTGATGTTGACGCCGGCCGCGATTGCCGCGCGGATCGCGAGCGAGCCCGAGTGGTGGAAGGTCCCGTCACCCAGGTTCTGGGTGAAGTGCCGCTCGCTGGCGAACGGCGCCAGCCCAAACCACTGGGCGCCCTCGCCGCCCATCTGCGCCATCCCGAGCACGTGGCCGCGGCGGTCGTCGGGCTCGAGCGCGACCATCGTGTGGCAGCCGATGCCGACGCCGATCAGCTGCTCGCCGCCCATGCGGGTGGAGGTGTTGTGTGGGCAGCCCGAGCAGAAATACGGGGTGCGCTTGGTCTCGAGTGTGATCCGGTCGAGCGGGTTTGAGCGGTCGGCGACGGCCGCATGCATGCGCGCGGCGAGCTCGTGGGGCGCCCCGTGCGAGGGCAGGATCCGGGTCAGCGCACGGGCCACGTCGTCGGCCGAGACGGCGCTCGAGACGGGCAGCAGCTCGTGACCCTCGGCGTCCTGCTTGCCCAGCACCCACGGTGCCCGCGGCTCGCGGTAGAGCGCCTCCTTGAGCTGCGCCTCGACGAACGGCAGCTTGTCCTCCACTACGATCACGGCCTCGAGCCCGTCGGCGAAGCTGCGCAGCTGCGCCGCCTCCAGCGGCCACGGCATCCCGATCTGGATGAGCCTCAGACCGAGCCCCTCCCAATCCTCGCGCTCGAGTCCGAGGTCGCTGAGCGCTCGCAGCAGCGACTGGTGGCTCATACCGGCCGCGATCACTCCCACCCTCGGCTGCCGGGGCTCGAACCAGATGCGGTTGAGCCCGACAGCCAGGGCGTACTCCCGCACTCGCTCGAGCCTGGCGGTGAAGAGGTCCCGCTCGGCATCGAGATTCGTCGGTGAGAGGAGCACCGGCGGTGAGTGCGGCTCCCGCGGGGTCAACGCGGGCACGACGTCAAGCGCTGCGCCGGCCTCGGCGATGCCCGAGGAGTCGGCCAGGTCGGTGACGATCTTCAGCGCCGACCAGACGCCGGCGTGACGTGAGATCTCGACGGCGTGGAGCCCGAACTCGAGCAGCTCGGAGATCGTCGAGGGTGCGAGGATCGGCATCCACAGGGCGCGGCAGGTCTGCTCGCTGCTGCCGGGGACCGTCGAGGATTTGGCCATCGGGTCATCGCCCACGAACGCGACGGCACCGCCCAGCGGAGCGGTGCCCGAGAGGTTGCCGTGCCGGATCGCGTCCGAGGCCCGGTCGAGGCCCGGAGCCTTGCCATACCAGAATCCGGTCACGCCCTGCTTGGTCGCTCCCGGCAGCTCGCCGAGCAGCTGCGTACCCGCGACCGCTGTCGCCGCGAGCTCCTCGTTGAGCCCGGGCCGGAAGACGATACCGGCGGGACCGAGATGGCTCGAGGCGCGCTCCAGCTCGAGGTCGAGGCCACCGATCGGTGAACCCGGGTAACCGCTGACGAACACGCCGGTGTCATGGCCACGGCGCGTGTCGAGCCGGCGCTGGTCGAGCATCAGCCGCACCAGCGCCTGCATCCCGTCCAGCATGATCGGGCCGGACTCGGCGGTGTAGCGATCCTCGAGCGCGAGCTCCCGCAGTGGTGTGACGGTGCTCATGCGTGCTGGAGTGCCCGGTCGCGAGTGTTGTCTCGGCGCGCTGCGCCGCTGCTACGCGCGCCGTCTGCAGCGCTGCGGGCGTCGGTCAGGATCTGGCGTACTCGCGCGCCCGCGACCTCGAGCGGCGTCTTGCCGGAGCTCGCCGCCGCCTCGAGCACATCACGGGTGCGCGCACCGATCCGCAGCACGTCGCTGCGCAGTCGCTGTTCGTCGTGGTGGACGCGCAGCGCGTGGATGTGGATCACGCCACCGGCGTTGGAGAGGAAGTCGGGCACGTAGGTGATCTGGCGGAAGGCCAGCTGGTCGGCGCAACTGTCGACCGAGAGCGTGTCGTTGGCGGCGCCCGCGATCATCCGGCACCGCAGCCGGGCGACGGTCTCGGGTGTGATCACCTTCGCCACCGAGCAGGGGGCGAAGACGTCGCAGGGAGTCTCGATCACGGCGCCGGCGGCGACCGTCGTCCCGCCGACTTCCGCCGCCACCGCGCTCGCTCGCTCGACGTCGATGTCGGCGAGGATGATCTCGGCGCCGTCGGCGGCGAGATCGCGTGCCAACGAGGCGCCGACGTGACCGGCGCCCTGGATCAGCACGCGCGCGCCGGCGATGCCCTGACGCTCGTCGACGTGCTCGATCGCGGCGCGCACGGCGGCGGCCACGCCCAGCGCGGTCGACGGCGACGGATCCTCGTCGTTACAGGAGACGTCGGCGCCGACGTCGGCCATCGCCTGCAGGTCATCGACGCTGGTGCCCATGTCGACCCCCGGTAGGTAGGCGCCGCCGGTGCGGATCACGAACTCGCCGAAGCGCTGCATCAGCGCGCGGCGGTTGACATTCGGGCCGGGCGCGAGGATCACAGACTTGGCGCCGCCGAAGGGCAGCCCCGCGAAGGCGTTCTTGAGCGTCATCGCTGCCGCCAGGCGCTGCGCCTCGGTGATCGCCGCGGCGTCGGTCGGGTAGTGCACGCAGCGCACCCCCCCGAGCCCAGGACCGAGCGTCGTGTCGTTGATCGCGATGACCGCGCGCAGACCGAGCGCGTCGTCACGACCCAGCACGAGCTGCTCGCTGTGCCAGTAGTCGAAGGATCCCTCTTCCATGTCCAGACCTCCTCCGCCTGTTGCAGACCTCACAAGCAAAGTGCCCGCGGCGGACGAAAACAACTGATGCGCAGTCGTTGATGCCGGAGACGCAGGAATCAAGCGTGGCGGATGGCCACGGCAAACGCTTCTTGCGCAACACGCAAGAAAATGCTCGTATCCTGGAAGTCATGCCGGGCCAGGTGAAGCTGGACGACCTCGACGAGCAGATCATCGAACTGCTGCGCGAGGATGCGCGCCGCACGCTCACCGACATCGCGTCGCGCGTGAACCTCTCGCCGGCGCCGGTCAAGCGCCGTATCGACCGGCTCGAGCAGCTGGGCGTGATCACCGGCTACACGGTGTCCGTCGACCATGCGCTGATCGGACCCACGATCGAGGCCTTCACGGAGCTGCGCTTCGCCGGCGATGCCGACATCGACGAGATCCTCGGGGCGGTTCAGGAGATCCCGGAGATCCGCGAGGTCTTCACGATGGCGGGCGACCCCGACGCGCTGTTGCGCATCCGCGTCAACGACGTCGAGCATCTGAAGGCGGTCGTCAACGTCCTGCGCCGCACCGGTCGGGTGACGGGCACCAAGACGCTGATGGTGCTCGACCGCTGGGCTCGCTAGCTGCGCGGCGGGATCCGCAGCGCGATTGCTTGACGGCGGGCTACGGTTTTGCGCGCCGCTGCCGAGTAATGCAGCAGGAAACCTCGCTGGCATGACCGACTTCACGCAACAGCGGCGCACGAGCTTCGACGCGGCCGCCCAGCTCTACGACGACACCCGCCCGGGCTATCCCGAGCAGATGGTCGACGTGGTGCTCGCCTACTCGCAGCTGCAGGCAGGCGCCCGGGCGCTGGAGATCGGCGCCGGTACGGGCCAGGCAACCGCCCAGTTCGCCTGGCGCGGGATCGCCGTGCACGCCGTCGAGCCGGGCGCGGCGATGGCCGACTTCATCCGTGACAAGTTCGACGGCTCCGGGCTCGACGTGACCGTCGAGACCGCCGACCTCGAGACGGCCGCGCTCGCGCCCGACAGCTTCGACCTGGCGTTCGCCTCCACCTCGTGGCACTGGCTGACCCCGGGCGTGCGCTGGACGATCGTCTCCGCGGCACTCAGGCCCGGTGGCACCTTCGCGGCCTTCTGGAACATCCCGCATTGGCGCCGCACGGCGCTGTGCCCGCAGCTCGACGTCGTCTATCAGCAGAGCGGCGCCGATCTGACCCAGCTCGGGCCGATGGCCGCGGCTGAGGTCGAGCACGGCGCGCTGATGAACGAGTTCTTCAACGACGCCCCCGACCGCGAGGCGTTCACCGACTTCCGCGGTGGCCAGTTCGAGTGGTCGGAGACCTACAGCGCCGATGACTACGTCGCGCTGCTCGGGACCTATGGCGACCACCTGACGCTCGAGCACGACGTCCGCGAGCGGCTGTTCGCCGGCATCGCCGAGGTGATCGAGCGCGACGGCGGCACGATCGAGCTGCCGTACA
>DASZMI010000107.1:0-51250 GCA_035551915.1 Solirubrobacteraceae bacterium
CGCAACGACATACCAGTTCTCCTGGGGTGTGACCAACGCGCTCGGGAACTTGACGCCTGCTGCGGCGACCAGCGTGGGCGCAGGCACCACGGCGGTCTCCGAGACGGCCCGGCTCACGGGTTTGAGCCCAGCCACCACGTACTACTTCGCGCTTGTAGCTACCAATAGCTACGGGACCACGTCGACGCCTGTCGAGACGTTCAAGACGACAGGTAACCCCGCGCCTGTCGCGACCTCAGGACCCGCAGTCGGCCTTGGTCGCTACCAGGGAACCATGGTCGGGGCAATCACCCCGAACAACCAAACGACGAGCTACTACTTCCAATACGGGCTCACCGACGCGTATGGGTTTCAGACGAGTGCCAAGTCGGTGGCGGCCGGCACAGTGCCGGTGGGCGTCAGCCAGTTGCTCGCCGGCCTTGCGCCAGGCACGGTCTTTCATTACCGCCTGGTCGCATACCACGGATCCACATCGGTCAGCTACGGAGCTGACGAAACGTTCCTGACATACCCGTGGCCACGGCCGCACACGACGACCACGCTGTCGGTCAGCCCGAGTCACGATTCCAAGGCTCGCTTCGTGTTCGCCTTGAGCGGCACGGTCAGCCGGCCCACGGTGATGCCGGCGACACGCGCGTGCTCAGGAACCGTGAAGATCGGTTACTACGCCGGCACCCGGCGGCTGGCAAGCAGTGACGTGACGGTTACATCGCTCTGTCGATTCAGCGCGACGACCAAGATCGGCAGCCTGCCTCGCAGCATCCTCAAGCCGCACGGAACGGCGCGCATCACCGTGCGTGTCGCATTCGGCGGTGCTCTCTATCAGGCTCCGTCACGCGCCCGGACGGTCGTGAAGGTCGGCTAGCTGAGATCTGATGACGCGACGACGCCAGCGATGATTTGGGAGAGCTGGCTGCCCTGCCAGGCGATTGGCGACTTGCCCGGAGGGTCGGTCACCAGTTGCGCTCCAGGTATCTCCCGCGCGTAAGCGATCCCGAGCGCCTCCGGGTGCTCGGGATCAGCGTCGTCATTGGAGGCGACCACCACGGCCGGCACATTGATCGCCTCCAGCTCCTGAAGCGAGCCGAACGGCGCTGACCGCGGTAGCGCTCGTAAGCAGTCGGCGAGCGCATCCGGATGATCGTGGAGCGCGAGGCGCTGCCGCGTCACGGTGGCGACCGTCGCGGCGAACTCTGGAGACCCGCCCTGAAAAGCTACGTAGGCGTCGACAAAAGCGTCCACGCCTCCCGTCCGCAGTGCTTCGGAGAGCGCGTCCCAGCGCGCGAGGCGCTCCTGCTCGCGCGCGGCGTCACCGCTATACGCGGGCGTTATGACCACCACCCCGGCGACCCGTTCCGGGTATCGCAGCACGACGTTCAGCAGGGTGTGCGCCCCCATCGACGCCCCGGCGAGCACAGCGCGATCGATGCCACGGTCGTCCATCACGGCGATCGCGTCGTCGCCAAGGATGTCGTACGTATAACCCTCCGGAGTCGGCGCCGGTGAGGAATGACCGTGCGCGCGGGCGTCGTACTTGATCACCCGATGCCCGGAGCGCTCGAGCGCCTTGGAACCCATCACGACGTACCGACGCGTCGCGGTGAGCCCATGCAGCAGTAGGACCGGGAGGCCGTCTCCCGACTCGTCGCCTGACAGCATCGCGCCGGCGCTTTGGATCGTGAAGTCGGTAGCCACGACCGGCACTCTAAGCTGAGAGACCTATGGACGTCACCGAAGCAACCTTTGCAACTGCAGTCATCGAGCGCTCCAAGCAGGTGCCGGTGGTGGTCGACTTCTGGGCAGAGTGGTGTGCTCCCTGCCGGCAGCTCGGCCCGGTGCTGGAGCGCGCGGTCGCAGAGCGCGGCGGCAAAGTCGAGCTCGTGAAGGTCGACACCGATAACAACCCGCAGCTGGCCCGCGACTTCAACATTCAAGGAATCCCGGCAGTCAAAGCCTTCAAGAACGGCGCCGTGGCCTCCGAGTTCGTAGGTGTGCAGCCGCCACAGGCGGTTGATCGTTTCCTGGACGGTCTCATCCCGTCTGAGGCTGACGGACTCGTCGCGCAGGGTGACGAGCCGTCGCTACGACGCGCCGTCGAGCTTGAGCCCACGCGTGCGGACGCCGCGCTCCCGCTCGCAAGGCTGCTGTTGGCACGTGGCGATGTGGACGAGGCGCAGGAGATCCTGGCTCGGGTCCCCGGCAACTTCATTGCTGAAGGCCTGCTGGCAAGGATCGCGTTGGAGCGCAGCGGATCACCTGACCTCTCCGAGGCTTTCGCCGCGCTCGATGCCGGCGATGTTGAGCAGGGGCTCAATCTCCTGATCGACGCGATCACCGCGGCTGATGGCGCCAAGGACGAGATCCGTAAGGTCGTAGTCGGCGTACTCGACGAGCTCGGCGCCGAGAGCGAACTGGCCCGGGCCGCCCGCCGCCGGTTGGCTACCGCGCTCTACTAGTCAACGGGCAGCCACAACCGTTAGACAGCCAGCGCGAGCTGTTCGGGCTCGACCTCGTCCGACGTCAAGCCGGCGACTCTCACTCCGAGCAGCCGTACCGGACGTGGCGGTGAGAAGCCGCGCAGCAACTCGAGCGCGATCCTGCCGACATCCGGCCGTGCGTTGACGGCCACCGCGAGTGTCTGTGCGCGCGTGTGCGTGGAGAAGTCGTCAAGTCGGACCTTGATCCCGATCGTCCGGCCGCGACGTCCCTGACGCTCGAGCGCTCCGCAGAGCTCGCCGACGAGTCGATCGAGGATCACCTCGAGCTCCTCCAGTCGGGTTACATCGCTGTCAAACGTGCGCTCGCGAGACTCGGATACGACCTTGCGCTCCTCCGTGACCGGCCCGTCGTGTTCAAACCGAGCCAGCGCCTGAAGATGCAGCGCCGTACGTGCGCTGAACGCGACCCGCAACGTCTCCGTAGGCGCCTCGGCGAGCTGCGCGATCTTGTGCACGCCGAGCGTTTGCAGACGTTCGGCGGTCTTTCCGCCGATCCCGGGGATCAACCGACAAGGCGAGTCAGCGAAGCGCTCACGTGCCTGCTCCTCGGTGAGCACGACGAATCCATTCGGTTTCTCTGCGTCCGAGGCCACTTTCGCGACGAGCTTGTTGCGCCCGATCCCAACGGACGCCCGCAGCCCAGTCCGCTCCAAGATCTCCGAGACGATCAGCCGCATGCAGGCCTGCGGCGCCAGCAGACCGGTGAGATCGAGGTACGCCTCGTCCAGACCGACAACCTCGACCGTCTCGACGTTGCGGCGTACCACCTCCATGACGGCCGCCGACGCGGCCCGGTAGTACGAGAAGTCAGGCATTAGGAAAACCGCCTGCGGGCACAGCCGACGGGCACGCGATGTCGGCATCGCCGACCCCACGCCGAACCGACGCGCCTCATACGACGCCGTGGTGACCACCGAGCGCGGTCCTGGCCCTGCAACGACCACTGGTTTGCCTCGTAGCTCAGGGCGACGCTGCAGCTCGACGGACACGTAGAAGGCGTCCATGTCGAGATGGGCGACCACCCGGGGAGGCTCGTCAGATGATGTGCGCGCAGCTAGCAAGACGAACAGATGTTCGCATCGCTACCGGACGGACGAACCGCGTCACCGGACATATACGAAGTACCGGCCTGAGCAACACGCTCAAGCCGGCACTTCTGGCCCCGGAGCCCCAACCCCAGGTTCAGGCGTCGGTGTTCGAAGTCAGCAGGTTGAAGTGCGGTCCGGTGACCTTCTGGGTGCCGCGCTGCACCAGACCGACCGCGTAGGGGGCCCAGAAGGCAGAGACCGGCGGCGCACCCATGCCGCACGGGCCATCAGAGTTACCCGGGTTGTTGAACCAGAGGAATCCGTCGACGTACTTGTAGCCGGTGTCCCAAGTCAGCGGGCCGGTCCCGCGTCCTGCGGGGTTGCACAGATCCTCGTTGCCGTTGTCCTTGCGGTCATCGGGGACCAGCGGTCCGCGGCCGTTGTCGTCGGTCTGCACGATGAAGTGCTTGCCGCCGAGGGCGTTGGCGATCTCCTGCCCGTAGTGGACGTCGGTAGTGGTCCAGTCGTTGTGGGTCGCGTTGACGAAGAAACCGTCCGCGTCGCCGACGTCGGCCTGCTTGAGCAGGCGTGCGGTCTCGGCGGCATTGTTCCAACCGTCGGGTGCGCCCGCGTCCATGTAGATCAGGAGATGCGGATCCTGCGACAGCGTCTTGACCGCGTATGCCAGCTCGCTGAGCCTGGTCTGCAGCTGCGCATGCGTCAGGCAGTGGGTCTCGATCAGCGAGTCCTCTTCCAGGTAGAGCACAACGCGGAAGTTGCCGATGCCCTTGGCGAGCTGGGTGATCCAATTCTCATAGCCCGACTTGATCGCCTTGGGACTCTCGCAGGCGCCATGTACCAGCGAGTAGCTGCTCAGCGCGATCGTCGTGTTTGGCTGCGCGACCTCGGCATCGGCCAGGAACTTCTCGACCGTGGCAGCAAGCGACGAGGCGGGCTGGTTCCACATCCAGAAGCGATAGGTGCCCGAGCCGGGCGAGTAGGCGATCGTGTGCAGCGCCTGCGCGTAGGCGGGGTTGCTCTTGTAGTTCCCCAGTGCGGCGCCGGCCGGCGACAGCGGGCCGTAGACGTACCAGTTGACGAACTGCAGCGGGTCGCCATCGGTCGGCGTCTGCGGGTAGCCGAGCGGGTTTGCCGGGTCCTTGACCGCGAGCGGGTCGTTCTGCAGGAGGTTGAGGGTCGCCTTGCTGGGCGACCCGACGGGCTCGCTAGTCGCTCTCCCGCATTGGAAGATGTAGGCCTGGGCCATGCGGGCCAGTCCGTTGATCCCCTGATCGTGGACGTTCAGGTTGAAGGTCGTGGTGGCGGCACCGGCAGCGAAGGTCGCCTCGCTGTTGCCGATCTTGTCGAAGTTTTGTCCAGCCTCGGAGCTTACGTTTTTCACGCCATAGCAGACCGTGGCTGGCTTTGAGGTGTCGCCGGTCCGCGTGAGCGTGATCGGGTACTGACCGGCGTTTTCATTGACGTCGTAGACGGCGCTCGAGAGGGAGATCGTCCCTGAGCTTGACGAGTTGTCGTGGGCGGTCCTTACGGCCAGCGCCTGGGGCGCGGCCACGAGCACCGTCACGAGACCCGTGAGGGTGAGGATGATTCTGCGGAACATAGGCACGCTCTGTTAATCGGTTGGCCCGAGGAGAAATTGAATCGTGCGGGGCGGCGTCAACCAAAAGTTGATGGCCGCTCCCGCGATCCGCCTTCCGCGACTCGGGCTCAGACCGACGCGAAGACCGTCCCCACGCCCCACATGCCCAGATACCGGGCCGTGTTCTGGTTGAGGTCGAAGCTGCGGCCGTAGACGTAGGGTCCGCGGTCATCGACCGTCGCGACGATCGCGTGGCCGCCGTAGGAGAGCGTCACCTTGGTGCCGCACGGAAGCGTCTTGTTGGCGACGCCGTAGGTCGCGTGGAAGCCGCAGGCGGTGCTGCCGGCGTCGTTGTACCAGGAGGCGATGATCGGCGCGAGCGCGACGATCTTGCCGGCAGCGGCGGAGACGGCGCGTGCGTGGCGGCTGCCGGCGAAGTGCACGCGCACCCAGGTCGCGCCGTCACCCTCGACGCGGTAGCTGATGCCGAAGCGCCCGTCGCGGTGGGTGCGGCCGCTCGCCAGCGTGTGCCAGCGTCGCCCGGTGCGCGTCTCCAGGTTCACCTCGGCCCCGCGACGCCCCGGCTCGAGCAGCCCGTGCACGACGACCGTGCGGCCGGCCGGCGTGGCGAACTGGCCGCGGTGGATGAGCAGATGCGAGCGGACGGCGGCGAAGCGCAGGTGGCGCGCCGCGTGTGGCGCCTGGGCGCCGGCAATAGAGCCGACCGCGGCTCCCGGCTTGGACCCAGACTCTGCAGCGAACGCACCGGCCGCGGCGGTGCCGAGTACGACGGCCGCGGCGGCGATGGTGAGTGACAGCGTGCCCGTCTTGGTGGCGGGGACCGCACGCGTTTGCTTGGCTCTCATCGCTGAGGGCCTCCTTTTCAAGTTTCTCGACCGGCGCCTACGGAGTTAGCTGACGGGCTCGCGACGGGGAACATCCCTTCCTGCAGGGATTTCCTCACCGCTACGGGTGCTGCCGGGCAGTGCCCGGCGATTCGATTCGCCCCAGCCAGCCGAGCGGTTACGCCCAGCACTGGCAATGGTTCCCCCGCTCGCCCCTGCACCGGGCAGAAGCGATTAGGCAGGTCGATTTATGACCGGCGGAGCGTGCCAGAGCCACAGATAGCCCGTGTGTGACAGTGGTCACAGAAACAGTGTTAGGAAACTGTTTATTCCTGCAAATCGCCGGTGTTCTCGGGCGTTACCGCGGCTTTGCCAGAATCCGTGCGTGTCCCACGGAAGCCGCCTGACAGCGCTCGATCACTCGTTTCTGCAGCTCGAGGGCCGGGCGACGCACATGCACGTCGGCGCCTGCGCGGTGTTCGACGGCCCCGCCCCCGCCTACGCCGATCTGGTCGCGACCGTCGCGGCGCGGCTACACCTGGTGCCGCGGTACCGCCAGCGGCTGGCACCGGTGCCGCTCGGCCAGGGCCGGCCGGTGTGGGTCGACGATCCGCAGTTCCGCCTCCCCTTCCACGTGCGCCACACGGCGCTGCCGCGCCCCGGTGGCGAGCCCCAGCTGCGGCATCTGGCAGGGCGCATCTTCTCCCAGGCGCTCGACCGCGGCCGGCCGCTGTGGGAGATGTGGCTCGTCGAGGGCCTCGACGACGGCCGCTTCGCGCTGTTCTCAAAGACCCACCATGCGCTGATCGACGGCGTCTCCGGCGTCGACATCGCCAGCGTCATCTTCGACACCGATCCGCATGCCCACGCGGACCACGCACCGGCACGCTGGGCCCCGCGCCCGTTGCCCTCAGCGGCCCAGCTGCTGGCCGACGCGCTGACCGAGCGCGCCACCAGGCCGGCCGAGGCCGTGGCCACGCTCGACGCGATCGCACGGCGGCCCCGCAGCCTGCTCAGCCGCGCCGGCGCCGCCGCCGCGGGCCTGGGTGCGCTGACCTGGGCAGGGCTCGCACCGGCGCCACGCAGCCCCTTCAACGTGCCGATCGGCCCGCACCGCCGCTTCACCTGGGTGGACGCCTCGCTCGATCACTTCCGGGCCGTCAAGCGCGCCCAGCAGGTCACGATCAACGACGTGATCCTGGCGGCTGTCGCCGGCGGCCTGCGCGGGTACATGGAGCGCAACGAGTTCGCCACCGACGGGCTCGTGCTCAAGGCGCTCGTGCCGGTGTCCGTGCGCGACCCGGCCCACCGCGGCGTGCTCGGCAACCACGTCGCCGCGATGTGGGCGCCGCTACCGGTCGGGATCAGCGATCCGCTCGAGCGCCTGCGGGTGATCGCCGAGGCGATGACCGGCGTCAAGCGCTCCGGCCAGGCCGTCGGCGCCCAGGCACTGACCGAGCTCGCCGGCTTCGCCTCGCCGACGCTGGTCGCGCAGGCCTCGCGCCTGCAGGCACGCCAGCGGCTGTTCAACCTGGTCGTCACCAACGTGCCCGGCCCGCAACAGCCCCTCTATCTCCTCGGAAGCCGCATGCGGGCGATCTACCCGCTGGTTCCGCTCGCCGCCAACACCGCACTGGGGATCGCGGTGCTGAGCTACGACGGACGGCTCAACTTCGGTCTGAACGCCGATTACGACGCGCTCTCCGATCTCGATCTGCTGGCCGCCGATCTCGAGGCCGCGATCGCGGAGATCGTTCAGTCGGTGGAGGACTCGGCCATCGCCGCCATCACCTGAACCCGCGTGTCCTCTGGCAGGTCGCGCACCGCGATCGTCACCCGCGAGGTCGCGCACAGACGGCGATGGTCGTCCGTCAGCTCGACCTCCCACACCCAGGTCGTACGTCCAGCGTGCTTGCAGGTTGCAAGCGCGTGCACCGTGCCGTCCGTGATCGGCCGCAGAAAGCTCGTGAGATTCGACATGCCGCTGGCCGATTGCCCCTTGGGCACGACCACGCTTGCCGTCGAGTAGGAGGCCAGCGCCTCGGCGATCGAGGCGTAGACCCCGCCGTGCACGAGCCCGAACGGCTGCTTGTGGTGGTCCTTGACGCGCAGCTCGGCGCGGGCGAAGTCCCGCCCCAGCTCGAGCAGCTCCAGTCCGTAGAAGGCGTCGAATCCGAGGCTGCGCCTGAACCTGTCTGCATCGGACATGGCGCCCACGATAACGGGCAGGAGGCGCCTTGCGTTCGCGCGTTCACGCCCGGACCCTCCTCTACGCTCTGCACGCGATGTCCGTCCTTGACAGCCTGCCGCCCGATCAGCGCGCGGTCCTGCAGATGGTGCTGCAGCGCGGCCGCAGCTACGACGAGATCGCGAGCCTGCTGTCGATCGATCGCGGCGCGGTGCGCCAGCGCGCACTCGACGCCTTCGACGCGCTCGCGCCGGTGCTGCCCGGGCCCGAGAGCGCGCTCGTCACCGACTACCTGCTCGGGCAACTGCCGGAGAAGGTCGCCGAGCAGGTCTACTCGTTCCTGCAGGCCTCCGAGCCCGACCGGGCCTGGGCCGAGGGCATCGCGTCGGTGCTCGCGCCGCTCGCGTCCGCGTCATTGCCTGAGATCCCCGTCGGCGCCCCGCTTGGCGCCGACGACTGGTCCGCTGGTGGCCTCGAGGCCGCCAGCGATCCGCCCGAGCCGGTGGCCGATGAGCCCGTCGAGCAGCCGGTTCATAAGCCCGTCGCCGAGCCGGTTGCTGCTCCCGTCACGGAGCCGGGCGCGCCGGCCCGCCAGCCGCGGGCTCGGAGCTCACGCCGCGGCGGCGCGATCCTGCTGAGCGTGCTCGGCGCCGTGATCGTTGCCGTCGTGCTCGTGGTCGTGCTGAGCTCGGGTGCTTCCAAGAAGCCCGGCAGCAACGGCAGTCACAGCGGCTCGCCCACCACGCCGCAGAACGCGGGCACGACCGCCACCACGGGCACGACGACGACCACCGCCACGCCGGCGCTGCTGGCACAGCTCAACCTCAAGTCGCCGACCGGCGCGACCACCACGCTTGGCGTCGCCCAGGTGATCCGTGAGCAGGGCGTGGTCGGCGTCGTCATCCTCGCGCAGGGCGTCCCGGCCAACACCGCCCACAACGCCTACGCGGTGTGGCTCTACAACTCCGCCGGCAGCTTCAAGTTCGTCGGCTTCGTGCGCAACCTGGTGAGCAAGAACGGCAAGCTCTCGGCTGAGGGCGAGCTGCCCGCCGGCGCCGCCGCTTACCACCAGCTGCTCATCACGCTGGAGACGCAGAGCAAGCCGCACGCTCCCGGCGAGGTCGTGCTCTCCGGCCCATTCCGCGAGCATCCCTGAGCCGCGCTCAGAAGAGCTCGGCGAGCGCCTTCAGGGCCGAGTCGACCCGTCGCGTCGCCGGCCGACGCTGAAGCAGCAGCCCGGCCCGGAAGGAGCCTCGCAGCTGCTGGTGCTCCTCGAGCGTCACCGTACAGGCGCGCTCGTCGTCAGGCTCGATCGTGATCGTCGTGGTCCAGGCGCTGAGCAGCCGCTCGAACGGCGTTCCCGCCAGCTCCTGGGTCCAGCTGCGGGTGCGCGGCGGCTTCGATTCGAGCACGACGAAGTCAAGCCGCACGGGCTTGCCACGCCTGGTCGGGATCACCTCCGTGAAGTGGTTGCCGCGGACATCGTCAACACGCGCCACACCCGGCCACCAGCGCGGCAGGTGGTGCGGATCCTCGACGATCCGCCAGACACTCTCGGCGCTGGCTGCGATCTTCCGGCTGCGCGTGGTCTTCGCCATCTCGCGCCTGGCCCTGCCGAGTCTACTCGTAGTTGATCAGCGAGTGCACCTGGTAGCCCTCGAGCTGCTTGCGGCCCTCGAGCACCTCGAGTTCGGCCAGGAACACGCAGGCCTTGACCTCGCCGCCGAGCCGACCGACGAGCTCGGCAAGCGCACGAGCGGTGCCACCGGTCGCCAGCAGGTCGTCATGGATCAGCACGCGTGTCCCCCCTGCGAAGGCGTCGGCGTGCATCTCCAGGGCGTTCACGCCGTATTCGAGCGTGTATGCGGCGCTGACGGTCTCGTGCGGCAGCTTGCCGGGCTTGCGCGCGGGCACGAATCCCGCGTGCAGGCTGCGCGCCAGCGCGCCGCCGAGGATGAAGCCGCGTGCCTCTGCCGCGACCACGATGTCGATCTCGAGGTCGCGGGCGTAATGCGTCAGGCGTGCGACGGCCGCATCGAGCGCGTCCGGGTCGAGCAGCAGCGGTGTGATGTCACGGAACAGGATTCCCGGCGTCGGGAAGTCCGGGATGTCGCGGACGTAGCTGCGGAGATCGACGCTGTCCTCGGCGTGGACCACGGCCATCAGCCAAGCCTCATGTCGCGATCTTGCGCAGGTCGCGGATCAGCAGTAGGTGCTTGAGGTGGGTGGTGACCGAGGCCAGGTTCTCGAGTGCCTCGACGGCCTCCTTGCGGCGCTCCGGATTCCGCGAGCGCAGCGCCGGCGCGAGGATGCTCTGCAGCAGCTGGGCTTCGCGGTCGGCGGAGGTGCGGAACACACGCAGGTTGCGCCCGCCGACGCCGTAGCGCGCCAGCTCCGAGACGGCGCGGACGATCTCCCGCTCGGTGTCGTCGAAGTAGCGCGCGCCGGCGCGGATCTCACCCTTGATCACGCCGAACTCGACCAGCTCGCCGACCAGCTTCGGGTCCGCGCCGGTCTCATCGACGACGTCCTCGAGTGAATACAGCGCGCCGGGATCGCGGCTGACCGACGCTCGGCGCAGAGAGTGGGTGTCGCCGCCGGCGGCGACCTCGCGCTCACTGCGCCCGCCGGCCAGCTCCTGGCGGATCACCCGCAGCGGCAAGAACTCGTCGCGCTGCAGCCGCAGGATCGTCCGCAGACGGTGCACGTCCTCGGGCGTGTACAGCCGGTAGCCCCCCTGCGTGCGTCGCGGCGTCAGCAGCTTCTGGTCCTCCAGATAGCGGATCTTGGAGATCGAGATATCCGGAAACTCGAGTTCGAGCGCCTTGCAGACGGCGCCGATCGTCACTGCCTTCTGCCGTGGCCGTCCGTTCTCGGCCGTCACCGGTTCGGGCAGTTCCACAGCCAGTTCATTGCGCCCACTTGTCGCCATCAGTGCCCCAGAAACGCGAGTTTGTATTTGCCGATCTGCAGCTCGTCGCCGTCGTTGAGCCGCTGTGAATCGATCCGCCGCCGGTTCACATAGGTGCCGTTGAGCGAACCGCAATCGTCGAGGTAGTAATGCTCGCCGCGCTTGACAACCACGGCGTGGTCACGCGACACGGTGACGTCGTCGAGGAATACGTCACTGTCCGGGCGCCGGCCGACGGTCAGCCGCGGGCGCTCGAGTGGGAACGCCTCGCCGGCCCTGCCGCCACCCGCACGGATCACCAGCATCGCCCCGCGCGCGACGACCTGTTCGATCGGCACCTCTTCGAACTCGCCGGTCTCGCTGATCCGGTAGGTCGCCGTCGAGTCAGCCCCGGCAGCGGCGTCGGAGCCCGCCATGAACGCGCCGCAACGCTGGCAGTAGTTCGCGCCGTCCGCGTTTGCGAAGCCGCACTCAGGACAGTGCTGCGCCACCGAGACTCAGTCCGTATTCGAGGGCTCGTCGCCGCCGAGGTCGCTGGGCAGCGTGTCCGGCGGCGCGAAGTTTCCGCTCAGGATGTCGGTGAGTCGCTGCACGTCGGCGCCGCTGATCAGTAGCTCACCGCTCTCGTCCTTGCGCCGCAGACGGCTGACGAGCTCTGCGCGGAGGATGTCGATCTTGCCGTGGAGAATGCGCCGGCGGTAGGAGACCTCGATCTCCTCGTCCGTCATCTCCTTGATGAGGTCCTTCAGCTCCTGATCTGTGAGCGAGCCGAGGTCTGGGAAAGTGTCCATTCTGACTAGTTCCTCCGTGCGTGCAGCGCCGGCGTGTCGGGTGGGATCCGGACTGCTGAGTATAACCTCGCCAGGCCTAGGGTCAAGCTCAGCTTGAGGCTTGGTTTAGTTCTTTCAATCCGTTGCGAACGTACACGGAACTGGCGATCCACGCCAGCACCAAGCCGATGTAGAGCATCGCCAGCGCCAGCCAGTGAACCTCGGCCATCGCAAAGAACGGAGCGGCCATCGTCGGCGCCACACCGAGCCGGCCGAGCCAGCTGATCTTGATCTGCATCCCCCGCGCCATGCTGTAGCGGCTCAGCACGAGCATCAGCAGCTCGCGCGCGATCACCAGCGCGATCGCCCAGCGGGGAAGCAGCCGGAACTCCCAGGCGACGACCATTCCGGAGAGGACGAGCAGGCGATCGATGATCGGATCCAGCAGCGCGCCCAGACGGCTGAACTGGCCGGTCAAGCGGGCGGTGAAGCCGTCGAGGTAGTCCGCCCACCCGATGACGGCAAACAGCGCCGCCGCCAGGGCGCTGTGCCCGCCGTTGCTCGAGAGCGCGACGACCAGGAACACGGGGATCAGCGTCAGGCGCGCGTAGCCGATCGCGTTCGGGATCGTCAGCGGCCGCAGCGGCTGGTCGGAGCGGGTCGCGTCCGGGTTGGGACCCGAGCGATCAAGGCCGAAGAGGCGTTTCTTGGTCAGCCGAGGTCGCGCCACAACTCAGCGATAGCCGATGCCGCGCCTTCCAGCGGGAGTGTCCGGCTTTCCTGTCCGCGCCGCACCTGCACCTCGACCTCACCGTTCTGCAGCGTGCGCCGGCCGATCGTCACGCGCAGCGGGCAGCCGAGCAGCTCGGCGTCCGCGAACTTCTCCCCCGGTCCGGCGTCGCGCTCGTCGTAGAGCGTGTCAAGACCGGCTGCCTGCAGATCCTCGTAGAGGCCGTCGGAGAGCGTGCGTTCCTCGCTGCCCTCCTTGCCGAGTGTGACCAGGTGAATGTCGAACGGTGAGATCGCCCGCGGCCACGAGATGCCGCGGTCATCGGCGAATTGCTCGATCGCGGCCGCGGCGATGCGCGCCGGACCGATCCCGTAACAGCCCATCCACATGGTCTGGTTGGCGCCGTTCTGGTCGAGATAGGTGGCGCCGAGCACGTCGCTGTAGCGGGTGCCGAGCTTGAAGATGTTGCCGACCTCGATCGCGGGCTCGATGCGGACCGGATGCCCGCCGACGGTGTCGCCCTCGACGACGTTGCGGACGTCACCACGCTCGAACTTGAAGTCACGTCCCGGCACGACCCCGCGCAGATGCATGTCGGGGCGGTTGGCACCGACCACATAGCCGCCGGCGTCGCTCACCACGGCCTCGTCGAGCAGGATCCGCGCCGTGACCCCCACCGGCCCGATCGACCCGGGCGGGCCGAGCTGCTGCTCGATCTCCTCGGCGCCCGCCTGGCGAAACTGTGAGCCAAGTGCCAGCGCCAGCTTGATGTCGTTGACCTTGTGGTCGCCGCGCAGCATCACGAGCACGAACGAGCCGTCGCTCAGGATCACGGGGTATGCCTTCAGCAGCGCGCCTGTGGGCAGTCCGAGCGCCTCCGCGACCTGCGCGATCGTGACCATCCCCGGCGTCTGGACCGGCTCGGGCGCATCGGGCGCGGGCGGCAGCTCAACCGCCTGTGCCTGGGCCTTGGCGACCTCGAGGTTGGCGGCGTAGCCGGGCGCGAGCACCACGTCGTTTTCACCGGCGCCGCATGGCGCCATGTATTCGTGCGCACCGAAGCCGCCCATCGCGCCGACGTCGGACTCGACGCTGTACCACTCGAGGCCGCAGCGATCAAAGATGCGGTCGTAGGCGCGCGCGTGCTTCTCGTAGGTGATGTCGAGCCCGTCGCGGTCGCGATCGAAGCTGTAGGAGTCCTTCATCACGAACTCGCGCGAGCGCAGCACCGCCGCGCGCGGACGCGGCTCGTCGCGTTCCTTGGTCTGAAAGTGATAGAGGATCTTCGGCAGGTCGCGATACGAGCGGATCAGCGTCGAGGCGTGCGTGGTGACGGCCTCCTCGCTGGTTGGCGCCAGCACCATGTCGGCTTCCTTGCGGTCCTTGAGCTTGAACAGCTCGTCACCGAAGCTCTCGTAGCGTCCGCTGCGCTTCCACAGCTCGGCCGGCTGCAGGATCGGCATCAGCAGCTCGAGGCCGCCGATCGCGTTCATCTCCTCGCGGATGATCTGCACGACACGCTGGTGCGCGCGCCATCCGGCCGGCATCCAGGTCCACAGGCCGGCGCCGACTTGGCGGACCAAGCCGGCGCGCACGAGCAGCTTGTGGCTCAGCGCCTCCGCGTCGGCGGGGGGCTCACGCTCGGTCGGCAGCAGGTACTCGGAAAGACGGGGCATCGGGCAAGCGTACCCGCGGCACGGGCGCGAGGGCGTCGCGGTCGCGTCACCTCGGACGCGGTTTACACAGTCGCTCTGATAGAACGGCTCTACAGCACAAGAACGGGTAGTTCCGCTCAGAGAGACAACGAAGACAGGAGTGAGCATGGCCTTTTCCGTACCTGATCTCCCCTACGCCTTCGACGCGCTCGAGCCCCACATCGACGCCCAAACGATGGAGATCCATCACGACAAGCACCACGCGGCGTATGTGAACAACGCCAACGCGGCGCTCGAGGGCACCGAGTGGGCCGACAAGTCCGTCGAGGAGATCCTCAAGAACCTCAGCTCCCTGCCGGCCGACAAGCAGGGTCCGGTGCGCAACAACGCCGGCGGCCACTACAACCACTCGCTCTTCTGGGAGTCGATGGGTCCCGGCAAGGGTGGCGAGCCGAGTGGTGCGCTCGGCGACGCGATCGGCTCGACGTTCGGCTCGTTCGCTGACTTCCAGGGTCAGCTCAAGGCTGCCGGCGTCGGTCGCTTCGGCTCCGGCTGGGCCTGGCTGGTCCACAACGGCTCCGGTCTGGCGATCGTCTCGACGCCGAACCAGGACAACCCGATCAGCGACGGGCAGACGCCGCTGCTGGGCGTCGACGTCTGGGAGCACGCCTACTACCTGAAGTACCAGAACCGCCGACCCGATTACCTCGACGCATGGTGGAACACCGTGGACTGGGACGTCGTGGCCGAGCGGCTCGCCGCCGCCTCCTAGCGCGTCCGCGGCGCGGGCTTCAGAGGCCCCAGTCCCTCACCGGTGCCGGCCCAACGGCGGCGTCTGGAGAGGACTGGGGCTTCTGCGTCCGCGCTACTGGCGGCGGGCCCCAGAGAGAGACCTGGACGTCACTCACGTCCACACCGCTGTCGGCCAACTCCTGGCGGCTTGCCTCGGCGTCGGCCACGACCATCTGCAGTCCCTCGACCGATCCCGGAGGCATGCTGCGCCCCCGAGGTCGGCGCGATCGAGCAGGCCGAGCCGGGCGGCGTCAGCTACAAGAAACGCAGCTCATCACTCACCTGGTGGTCATGGTCGGCGCCGAAGCCGACCTGATCGACATAGAAGGCCTTGGCACGGTCGATGTCGGACACCGGGACCTGAATCACGGATCCCATCGGAAGATGCCTCCCAGATCAAAGAACGCGCTCATCGATGAACTGATTCAGGAGTTCCGGGCCACCGCGAATCAGGACGACGCTTTTGACGCCGTCGCGTCCACACGGCTGGGCGTCAGCGATACCGACATGCGCTGCCTGAACATCATCGAAGACCAGGTGTGGGATCACTGCCGGTGAGCTCGCCCTCGGCTCCGGGCTGACCGCCGGCGCCGTCACCGGGGTCATTGATCGGCTCGAGAAGCACGGTTACGCCCGCCGCGTGCCCGATCCGGCCGACCGGAGACGTGTGCGCGTCGAGGTCACGCACGCCTTCTACAGGGCCGCGGAGCGCATCTGGGGGCCTGTGGCGGCCGACTGGCAGGCGACGCTCTCAGAGCACTTTGCCAGCGACGAGCTCGAGCTGATCATCTCGTTCCTGCGCTCGGCCTCTGAGCTCGGGCGCAGGCACCTCGACCGGCTCCGCGAAGACCCGTCCTGACGGGCTATCGGTGCGGCGGTCTCACGAAGACACCGCGTGACGCGCACTCGGGTGCGGCCGCCTCGCCGTCGGGCGGGGCGGGGACCCCTCCTCCAAACAGAGGTTCGCATGTGTGTCGACACTGTCACGTGGTGTAACGACTTCGTGAAACTGATGACGGGCTGAGCAGGCCGCGGCAGGCCCGCGTCACAGAGTCGTGACACGTCGTCACAGTTCGGGCACACATGCGCGGGCCACTTTCGAAGGCCCCCACGCGCTCTGAGACCCCCACGCGCTTTGAGACCCACGCCATGGCACGGGATACGCGCCGGCGCTCCCCGGGCGCCGGGGGGCGCTTCGGCACCAGGATCGTCACCAGGCCCGCCACTTGACAGGAGGGTCATGCTCGAATGTGTGAGCGTTGAGGTGAGCGACAACCCCGAGCTCGGCCGCTACGAAGCCCGACTGGACGGCGAGATCGCAGGGTTCGCGCAGTACCGGGTAGACGGTCAGCAGATCACGATCTTCCACGCCGAGGTAGACCCAGCGATCGAGGGTCGCGGCGTCGGCAGCCAGTTGGCAAAGACGGCACTCGACGACGTGCGCCGCCGGGGGCTCGAGCTGGTGCCGCGCTGCCCGTTCATCGCCGCCTATGTACGGCGCCACCCAGACCTGTACCTGGGCCTGGTCGCCGAACCGCTCCGAGAGGGGGTGATGAACGATGGCTGAGAAGAGGAGTACGCCGGAGCGCGGATCGTTGCGGCTCTGACGCGACAGAGTCAGCCGACGCGGAAGAGTCAGCCGGCGCGAGTGAAGCGCCGGCCCGCGACCGGTGAGACCGACTCGTCGAGCTGGACGGCCTCCGCCTGCTGGGCGCCGCCGTTCTGCTGGGCCGCGGGGGCCTCGAGCTCGGCCGCGGCTTCCCGCTCGGCCTCGGCGGCCTCCAGAGCCGCGAGGCGTTCCGGTGTCATCGCGGTCTCGTCCTCGTTCTCGGCCAGCCACTTAGCCGCCTCGGCGGCCGCGGCCTCATCGCGCACGACCTTCTTGCCGGCCGCGTAGTACTTGTCGATCTCCTTGAAGAGCTCGTCAACCAGCTCGGCCGTGGGCACCTTGCGTAGGCCCTCGCCCTTGGCGTAGATCATGCCCATGTCCTTGGCGCCGGTGATGCCGAAGTCAGCGTGGCGTGCCTCGCCGATGCCGTTCACGGCACAGCCGAGGACCGAGACCTGGATCGGATCCTCGTAGGCCTCGAGGCGCTTCTCGACCTCGGCGACGACCGTGTCCATGTCGAACTGCAGGCGGCCGCAGGTCGGACACGCGATCAGCTCGGGACCCTTGCGCCGCAGACGCAATGCCTTGAGGATCTCCCAGGCGACCTTGACCTCCTCCTCGGCCTGGAACGTCGAGAGCGAGATCCGAATCGTGTCGCCGATCCCATCTGCCAATAGCGTGCCGAGCCCGACGGCAGACTTGAGCGAGCCCGACCACTTGGTGCCCGCCTCGGTTACGCCGAGGTGCAGCGGGTATGGGATGCGCTCGGCGAGCAGGCGATTCGAGGCGATCGTGTTGGGCACGCTCGTCGACTTCATCGAGACCTTGAAGTTCGAGTAGTCCAGACGCTCCATCAGCTCGACGAACTCGGTTGCGGCGGTCACGAGCGCCTCGATCGGGTTCGTGTACTCGAGCTCACGCAGGTGGCCCGGCAGCGACCCGGAGTTGACACCGATCCGCATCGGCCGGTTGAGCTCCTTGGCCTTGGCGACCACCTCGGCAACCTTTTCGGGGCCACCGATGTTGCCGGGGTTGATGCGAATGCAGTGCGCGCCGGCATCGAACGCCTTGAGCGCGAGCGTGTGATTGAAATGGATGTCCGCGATGATCGGAATCGGCGATTCCCGCACGATCGTCTTCAGCGCCTCCGCGTCCTTCTCGCGCGGCACCGCGCAGCGCACCAGGTCGGCCCCCGCCTCGGCGACGCGCTTGATCTGCGCAAGCGTCGCCTCGATGTCGGCGGTCTCAGTCTTTGTCATTGTCTGGACGGCGACGTCGGCGCCGCCGCCGATCGGCACGTTGCCGACGTGGATCTGGTTCTTGGAAGACATCCCGATCCAGTCTAGATGTTCGGATCCGGCCGGGAGACGCTCTCCTGTGAACGGGGGCCACCGGGGACACCTGGGTTGCCATCAGGGAAACTTCCCCAATGGAGGCAGGAGCTGAACTGATCGCGCGGGCGCGGCTGATCTGCGGTGAGCAGCACGTGCTCACCAACCCGACCGTGCTCTCGACCTACCGCTCCGACGGCATCCGGCGCGACGGCCCGCTGCCGCGGGCCGCGATCCTGCCGGGCAGCGCCTCGGAGGTGGCCAGCGTGGTCAAGGCCTGCGCCGAGTCCCAACTCCGCTACGTGGTGCGCGGCGCCGGCACCAGCCGCAGCGGGGCGGCGCTGCCAAACGGTGACGCGATGCTGATCGTGCTCACACGCATGCGGCGGGTGATCCGCATGGCCGGTGCCGAATTGACGGTCGAGGCCGGCGTGCCCCTCGCATCGCTCCCACCCACCCCCTACGGCGCCTGGCTTGATCCACACGAGGTACTGGGCACTGTCGGTGGCCACATCGCCGAGACGGGTGACGTCGGCAACGTCGTCGCGCTCGGCCTCGTGCGCCCGGACGGCACACATCTACACCTGCACTCCGGCTTTCCCGGCTACGACATCGCCGGAGCGTTCCCCGGGTCCAGAGGGCGGGCCGGGATCGCGGTCACCGTCACCCTGCGAGCGGTGCCACTGGCGCGGGCGACGCCAGAATCGCAGGCGGTGCCACAGCCATGAGCGAGGCGGTCACCCCCCGCAGCTTTAGCGAGGCGGCGGCGGCGCTTGCCGCGGCGGCTGCTCAGGGCCGCCCGGTGCGGATCGTCGGCGGCGCCACCAAGCTCGGTTGGGGCGGCGCCGCGCCGCCGCATGCACTACATCTGCACACAACGCACCTGAGCCGCATCGCGATCCACGAGGACGGAGCCTCCGCCACGATCAACGCCGGCACGCCGCTCGTGAGGGCGCAGGCGACCTTCGCGCGCAGCGGCATGATGCTGGCCGCCGACCCGCAGTTCGGGCTCGGCCGCGCGCCCGCAGCCACGATCGGCGGGGTGCTCGCCACCGCCGACACGGGTCCACTGAGCCATCGCTACGGGCCGCTGCGCAGCCAGATCCGCGGTATTACCGTGGCGCTGAGCGACGGCAGCATCATGCGCACCGGGCCGCGGACGGATCAAGTCCAGGACGGGCTGGACCTCGGACGGCTCTTCACCGGCTCCTACGGCACGCTCGGCGCGATCCTTGCCGTCGACGTGCGGCTGCGCGCGGTGCCGGGCAGGACAGCCAGTGCCCTCGGAACCGCCACCAGCGCCGAGCAGCTGCGCGCTGCGGCGGAGCTCGTGGCGCGAGCACACCCGGAACTTGAGGCCTTCGACGTCGCATGGCGCGAGGGACGCGGCGGCCTGCTCGCGCAGGTTGCCGGCGATGCGGCCGAGACGCGGGCGCGGACCGTGGCCGCGACCATGCGAGCGGGCGGGCTGCAGGATGTCGCGGTGCGAACCGACGATGCCGGCCTCTGGGCACGGCAGCGCGCCGGCCAGCGCTCGGCCGACCGCGCGCTGCTGCGGGTGCATCATCGCCCCGGGCAGCTCGACAGCATCCTCTACGCGGCCGATTCGGGCGCCGCGACAGTGGTCGGCCGCGCGGCTCTGGGGATTGCCTACCTGGCGCTCGACGTTCCACAGATCGCCTCGGTCCGCGCCGCGCTCCCCGACGAGGCGGCCGCGGTAGCGCTGGACCTGCCCTCCGCAGCCCGTGGCGCGGTCCAGCCCTGGAACGTGGCGGAGGGTCCCGAGCTCGAGCTGATGCGCGAGCTAAAGCAGGGGTTCGATCCGGCAGGCATTTGCAACCCCGGCGTGTTCGTGGGGAGCATCTGACGTCAATGACCTGCACCCGCTGTGGCCTCTGCCTCGAGAGCTGCCCCACCTACACCCTCTGGGGAGCCGAGCCCGATTCACCGCGTGGACGCATCACGCTGATCGAGGATGCGCTGGCGCCGGGCGGGCGCGTGACAGCCGAGATGTCGGTCCACATCGACCGCTGTCTGGGCTGCATGGCCTGCATGACCGTCTGCCCGGAGGAGGTCCCGTATCCGGACCTGCTGGCCTCCGCCCGGGCTGCGATCGAGCGAAACGTGCCGCGACCGGCCGGCGAGCAGCTGCGGCGGCGGGCCGCGCTCGCCGGGCTCCCACGCGCCGGGCGCGCCAGTCGCATCGGTCGTCCAGAGCTCCCGCACCACACGCCGGCGCGCGGGCGCTCGCGCGGCCGCGTTGGGCTGCTGCTCGGCTGCACCCAGCGCGCGCAGCACCGCGAGCTGCACGAGGCGACGTTGGCGGTGCTGTCGGCCGAGGGCTATGAGGTCATCGCGCCACGCCTGCCCGACTGCTGCGGGGCGCTGGAGCTGCACGCCGGCGAGCGCGACCACGGGCTCAAGCGGGCGCAGCAGACGATCGATGCGTTCGCGGCCGTCGGTGGCGTTGATCAGATCGTCTCGAGCACCGGCGGCTGCGGCGCCGCGCTCAAGGATTACGGTCGGCTGCTCGGGACGCCCGACGCCCGGGCCTTCAGCTCGCTCGTGCTGGACGTGCATGAGCTGCTGACACGGGCGCCGCTGCGCTCCCGGCTCAGTCCGCTCGCGCTGCGAGCCGTAATTCACGACGCCTGCCAGCTCTGCCACGCGCAGGGCGGCGGGCAGGCGGCACACCAACTGCTGGCGCGCATTCCCGGGATCCAGCTGCTGGAGCTACCGCCGCAGGCCGGCGCCTGCTGCGGCGCTCCCGGCATCTACCGCGTCACGCAACCCGAGGCCTCGGCAGAGCTCGGGCAGCGCCAGGCGCGCGCCGTGCTCGAGCTCCGGCCCGAACTCGTGATCAGCAGCGACCACAACTGCATCGGTCAGCTGCGCCGGCATCTGCGTGAGCTCGGCTATCCGCTCGCGGTGCATCACCCGATCCAGCTGCTGGCGCGCTCGATCGCGGCTGCCGAGTCGCCGGCGGCCGGCGATCACTGAGCGTGGAAGCCGTTTCCGACGAGCGTGTTGATGTCGTTGCTGAGCCCGATCACCATCAGCAGCAGGATCGCGGCGAATCCGACGAAGCTGGTCCGCTCCATGACCTTCAGAGAAATCCGCTGCCCCCGGAGCCTTTCCGCCACTGCCCAGAAGATGTGGCCGCCGTCGAGGGGCAGCAGCGGGAACAGGTTGATGATGCCGAGCGAGAGTGAGATGAGCGCGAAGATCTCGAATCCGGTGACCCAGCCGGCCGAGATGTCCTCGCTGGCGATCGCGCCCGCGCCGACGACGCTGTGCAGCTGGCGGCGGTCGCTGCTGTGGAAGATGTTGGCGATCACCGACACGGTGCGTTCGGTGACGCGCCAGAGTCCGGCGACGCTCTGGCCGGCCGAGTACGCAACGCCATTTGCCACGGACGCCTCGTCGAAACTGACGCCGAGCAGCATCCGCTTGGCCTGCGCGCTCCAGCGCGGCCGCAGCTTCACGGTCCTCACCGCATCGCCGCGGCGGACCACGACCGTCAACGCCGCGGACGCGGCGCAGCCGTTGACCCGGGCCCCGGCGGCACAGGTCTGACGCCGGATCTCGGCGGGCATCGCCTGCGGGTTGCTGACTCCATCGATCGAGACGATACGGTCGCCGACACGCAGTGCGGTCGCGGCGGGTGAGCCCTTCACGACCTCGCCGATCTTGCCAGTCAGGGCCGGCGCTCCCTGCGAGGTGACGACCGTCGTGCGGGTGCTCATGAAGACGATCCACACCAGTAGAAAGGCGACCAGGAGGTTCACGGCCGGCCCTGCGGCGATCACCACGATCCGCTTCCAGGGCGGCTGGTTGATGTAGGCGCGCGCCGCGATCTCCGGAGTCTCGAACTCGTCCAGCGGGCTCATCCCCGTGATCTTCACGTAGCCGCCCAGCGGGATCACGCCGATGCCGTATTCGGTTTCGCCACGCCGGCGCTTGACGAACATCGGGCCGAAGAACAGCGAGAAGCGCTCGACCCGCATCCCGACCGCCTTGGCTGCGACGAAGTGGCCGGCCTCGTGTATCAGGATCAGCAGCGCAAAGCCTAGGAACGCGAGGAAATAAGACATCCGTGCCTTCAGTCTTAGCAGCGGGGGATTAGCGGCCAGTCAAATCTAGTTAACGGTGGATCAAGCCTGTCGCGACGCGACGCGCGTCGAGGTCGGCGTCCATCAAGGAGTCGAAGGAATGGACTGCCCGGGTCGGAAGTTCTTCAAGCGTCTGTTCGATCACGTCCGCGACGCCGAGGAAAGGAAGCTCCCCGGAGAGGAACGCGTGCACGGCAACCTCGTTGGCGGCGTTCAGCGTGCACGGCGCGGTTCCGCCGGCGATTCCCGCCGCCCGCGCGAGCCGCAGGCACTTGAAGGTCTCGAGGTCCGGCTCCTCGAAGGTCAGGGCGCCGAGCGCCGGCAGGTCGAGCGCCGGCAGCGGCACCTCCGTACGGTTTGGATAGTGCAGTGCGTAGGCGATCGGAACCCGCATGTCCGGGTAACCGAGGTGCGCGAGCGTGGCTCCGTCGCAGAGCTGGATCAGGCTGTGGATGATCGACTGCGGGTGCACCACGACCTCGATCTGGTCATACGGCGTCCCGAACAGGTGGTGCGCCTCGATCACCTCAAGGCCCTTGTTCATCAGCGTGGCCGAGTCGATCGTGATCTTCCCGCCCATCGACCAGGTCGGGTGCGCAAGCGCCTCCTCGATGGTCACCGCGGCGAGCTCGGCGCTGGTGCGGCCCCGGAACGGGCCTCCCGAGGCGGTCACCAGCAGCCGGTCCACGGTGCCGGCGCGCTCGCCGGCGATCAGCTGATGCAGCGCCGAGTGCTCGGAGTCGACCGGCAGGATCTGCGCGCCGGTGGCTTCCGCGAGCTGGTTGACGAGCTCACCTCCGACGACCAGCGACTCCTTGTTGGCGAGCGCCAGATCAACGCCCTCGCCAAGCGTGGCCACGGTCGCCAACAGCCCGGCGGAGCCGACGATCGCGTTCAGCACCATGTCGCACTCGGAGCCGGTGACGAGCTCTACCAGGCCATCGGGGCCTGCCAGTACGACGCCGCCGGTCCACGCCTCCGATGCGCGGGCTGCAGCGCCGATATCGGCGAGCGCGATCTTCTTGACGCCGAACCGCTCGGCCTGGGCGAGCAGCTGCTCCCAGTCGCGGCCGGCGCTGAGCGCCACCAGCTCGAGCTCGCCGCCGCTGTGCGCGACCACGTCGAGCGCCTGCTTGCCGATCGAGCCAGTCGAGCCGAGGATCACCAGCCGTCGTGCCATCTAGTGCTGCCCTCCGGGTGTCCTGAGTCGCAAGCCTGCAACCCTAGTGGGGGATGTGAATTGCGATGAAGTAGCCGACGACGACGGTGAAGATGACCGCGTCCAGCCGGTCCAGGGCGCCGCCGTGGGCGCCGAACAACGAGCCCGCGTCCTTGATCCCCACGTCGCGCTTGATCAGCGACTCGAACAGATCACCGGCGGGCGCCAGCAGCGCGACCGCGATGCCCAGCAGCAGGGCGGTGCTGTGCGGGAGCCACGTCTGCTGGTAGAGCCCCGCGACGACGACCGAGATGATCGTCGCCAAGGCGCCGCAGCCGAGGCCCTCGATCGTCTTCTTGGGCGAGATCATCGGCGCCAGCGGATGGCGCCCGAACAGCCGGCCACCGAGGTACGCGGCGGTGTCGCCGACGAAGGTGCCGACCATCACATCGATGAGGATGCCCTTGCCGACCACCGGAACCTGGCGCAACAGCACGGCGCAGGCGAATGGCAGCGCGATCCACAGCACGCCGAGCAGTGTCGAGGCGATCGTCACGGCGCCGTCCTCGGACTGCCCACGCCCCAGAATCGCGAGGAAGACCAGGGGAAGTGAGATCAGCGCCACGCCGGCGACATCGGCGATGTTCCCGTAGCGCGCCGCCACGCACATGCCGACCGCGACGGCAAAGCCCACGGCCGGCACCGGCCGCCACTCCCCCAGCATCCGGTAGAGCTCACTGAGGCAGGCGCAGGCGAGGATCGCCATCAGCAGCATCCAGCCGATTCCCCCGATGTCGACGAAGACCACGGCCAGCACGGCGCACGGCACTCCGACGAGTACCCGCGACATCAGGTCAGAGCGCTTGCGCGGGGCCGGTGGCGCCGGGGGTCGACGCGTCTGCGGCATCAGCGCCCGCCAAAGCGGCGTTGGCGGGACGCGAACTCGGCAAGGCTCTCCGAGAAGACCTCACGCGTGAAGTCCGGCCACAGCTCGTCACGGAACACGAACTCCGAGTAGGCCGATTGCCACGTCAGGAAGTTCGAGACGCGCTGCTCGCCGCTGGTGCGGATGATCAGGTCGGGGTCGTGCATGTCCGGGGCATACATCAGGCGGCGGAAGTCCTCCTCGTCACCACCCGTGAAGTTACGGGCCGCGTCGATGATCTCCGCGCGTCCACCGTAGTTGAAGGCGACGAAAAGGGTGATCCGATCGTTCTCGGCGGTCTCGGCCTCGGCCCATTGCATCTTCTCGATCAGCCGCTCCGACACCGGTGCCGCGCGACGCCCGATGAAGCGCATGCGCACGCCCTCGGCCTTGAGCTCCGGTGTCTCGGCGTCGATGCGGCGCGCGAACATGCGCATCAGCCCGGAGACCTCGGCCTTTGACCTGCTCCAGTTCTCGGTCGAGAACGAGTACACCGTCAGCTCCCGGATGCCGAAGCCGACGGCGTCGCGCAGGCGCGCCTTGACGACGTCGGCGCCGGCTTCGTGACCGCGAATCGATGTCAGGCCGCGCTGCTTCGCCCAGCGACCATTGCCATCGGTGATGATCGCGACATAGCGCGGGCTGTCAGCGCCCGGATCTGGCGCACTGCCCTCACTCACAGGCCCTCAGACCTCGAGGATCTCTTCTTCTTTGATCTTCAGCAAATCGTCGAGCTCGGTCACGCGCGAGTCGGTGACCTTCTGCAGGTCGCCCTCGGCACGGTGCTCGTCGTCGGCGCCGATGTCGCCGCCCTCCTTGAGCTCGCGCAGGTCGTGCATGACGTCGCGGCGCACGTTTCGGATAGAGACGCGACCGTCCTCGGCGATGCCGCGCACCACCTTGACCAGCTCCTTGCGCCGCTCCTCGGTCAACTCGGGCAGCATCAGGCGGATCACGGCGCCGTCGTTGGAGGGAGTGAGCCCGACGTCGGACTCGAGGATCGCCTTCTCGATCGACTTGATCGCGCTCTTGTCGTAGGGCTGGATCGAAAGCAGGCGCGCCTCGGGTGCGCTGATCGTCGCCAGCTGCTTGAGCGGGGTGGCCGCCCCGTAGTAGTCGACGTTGACGCGGTCCAGTATCGCCGGGCTGGCACGGCCGGTGCGCACCGAGCTGAACTCGTGGCGCGTGGACTCGACGCACTTGTGCATGCGCTCGCGCGCATCGTCGAGAAGGCCTGAAACCAGATCGTCTTCGCTCATGTCTTTACGAGTGTCCCCACGCGTTCACCTGACACTATCCGGTTGATGTTGCTGCCGTCGGCCATGTTGAAGACGACGATCGGCAGGTTGTTGTCCATGCACAGCGCGAAGGCCGTTGAGTCCATCACCTGGAGGCCCTGGGTGAGCGCCTCCTTGTGCGTCAGCTCCGGGATGAACCGGGCGTCCGGGTCCTTGGCCGGGTCGGCCGTGTAGACGCCCTCGATCCCGTGCTTGGCCATCAGCACGACCTCGGCGTGCACCTCGGCCGCGCGCAGCGCGGCGGCGGTGTCGGTCGTGAAGAACGGGTTGCCGGTACCGGAGGCGAAGACCACGACGCGACGCTTCTCGAGGTGGCGGATCGCGCGACGGCGGATGTAGGGCTCGGCTACCTCGGAGATCGTGATCGCCGATTGCACGCGGGTCGGGACGTCGCTCTTCTCGAGCGCGTCCTGCAACGCCAGCGCGTTCAGGACGGTGGCGAGCATGCCCATGTAGTCGCCGGTCGCGCGGTCCATCCCCGCGGCCGCGGCCGCGAGGCCGCGATAGATGTTGCCGCCGCCGACCACCACGGCCACCTCCACCCCGCGGTGGTGGACGGTCGCGATCTCCTGTGCGACCGCCTGTACGCGCTCCGGATCGGTCCCGTAGGAGAGATCGCCCAGCAGGGCCTCACCGGAAAGCTTGAGCAGCACCCGCCCGTAAGCGGGTGCGGCGTTTGTGCCTGGCGTGCTGCTCACGTTTGAGGCTGGATGCTATTCGCCGACGGCGAAACGTGCGAAGCGGCGTATCACGACGTTCTCGCCGGTGTCCGACGCGAGCTTCGCGCGGATCGCCTCGATGGTCTGACCGCCGTACTTCTCCTCGTTGACGTGCTTCTGCCGCAGCAGCACGACGTCATCGAGCCACTTGTTGACGGACCCCTCGACGATCTTGTCGCGCACGTTCTCGGGCCGCTCCTGCGCCTTTTCGGTCGCGATGCGCACCTCGCGGTCGCGATCCTCGGAGGGGACCTCGTCCTCGGTCACGGCGAGCGTCGCCGGACTTGCGGCGATGTGCAGCGCGACGTCCTTCGCGAAGCCCACGAAGGCGTCGTTCTTGGCGACGAAGTCGGTCTCGCAGTCGACCTCGACGAGCACGCCGACCATCTTCGCGCCGGCGCCGTGCACGTAGGTCTGGATCGTGCCCTCGGTGGCCTCGTTGCCCGCACGCTTGGCGGCCTGCGCCTCGCCACGCGCACGCAGCAGCTCGACGGCCCGCTCGATGTCGCCGTCGGCCTCGGCCAGGGCGTTCTTGCAGGCCATCATCCCCGCGCCTGTGCGGTCGCGCAGGGTCTTCACGTCGGACGCGGCAATCGCGCTCATCGGTGTCAGTTCTCCTCAGTCTTGGATTCGGTTTCGCCAGCGGCCGCGGGCGGAGCCTCAGGGGCCGGCGCTTCCGCGGCCGGAGCTTCCGCGGCCGGAGGTTCCGCGGCCGGAGCCTCCTGAGCGGGCTCCGACGCGGCCGGGGCCTCGGGCTGAGCCTCGATCGCGGGCTCGGCGGCTGCGTCGGCGGCGGCAGCCTGCTCGACGGCCTCCTGCGCGGCGGCGGCCTGAGCCGACGGCGACGCCTCCTGCCGCGCGGCGGCGGCGGCCTCGGCGGCAGCAGCGGTCTCCGCAGCGGCGGCGGCCTCGGCCGCGGCACGAGCCTTGGCCTCAGCCTCGACACGGGCCTGCTCCGCGGCCTCGGCACGGGCCTGCTCCTCGGCCTCGCGACGAGCCTTGTCCTCGGCCTCGCGGCGGGCGCGCTCCTCGGCCTCCTTGCGCTCGCGCTCGAGGCGGGCCTTCTCCTCCTCGGCGCGGAACACGCCGTAGGACTCGGCGACGACGTCACCGATCGCCCGGGTAACGGCGGCGCAGGAGCGGATCGCGTCGTCGTTGCCGGGGATCACGAAGTCGATGCCCTCTGGGTCGCAGTTGGTATCGACCAGGCCGATGATCGGGATCCGCAGGCGCTGGGCCTCCTTGACCGCGATCGCCTCGGTCTTGAGGTCGATCACGAACACGGCGTCGGGCTGACGCTGCATGTTCTTGACGCCGCCGAGGTTGGCGCGAAGCTTCTCAAGGTCGGCCTGTGCGGCCATGCGCTCGCGCGTGGGCAGCAGCTGCAGCTGGCCCTCGGTCTCGTAGCGCTCGAGGTCGTGCAGGCGCTTGATGCGCCCGGAGATCGTCTGGAAGTTGGTCAGCAGACCACCGAGCCAGCGGTGGTTCACGTACGGCATGCCGGCGGCCTCGGCCGTCTCCTTGATGGCGTCACGCGCCTGCTTCTTGGTGCCGACGAACATCACGGTCCCGCCGCGGCGGGCGATGCCGGAGGCGAAGTCCTGCGCCTCCTGCAGCAGCTCGTCGGTCTGCATCAGGTCGATGATGTAGATGCCGTCCCGCTCGCCGAAGATGAAACGGCGCATCTTCGGGTTCCAGCGACGCGTCTGGTGGCCGAAGTGGACGCCGGCCTCCAGCAGCTCCTTGATGCCTACCTGAGCCACTTGTAACTCCCTTTTTGAAATGTGAGAAAAGCCACCGCCGGCCGTTTTGGTCGCGACTCCGGAGAGGTTCCGGAGCAGGGCGCGACCCGGCCCCTGTGCGGAGGGTCGGATACAGAACGGCTAAAGAGTGTAGGCGCTCAGCACATCTGCGCGCGTGCGAGCTCGAGTGCGGCCTCGAGGTCTGCGGGCAGCGGCGAGCTCACGTCGATCTCCGCGCCCGTCTGCGGGTGCGGGAACGCCAGCCGCGCGGCGTGCAGGAACTGGCGCCGCAGCCCGAAGCGCACCGCTCCTCCGTAGGCCTGGTCACCGAGCACCGGGTGCCCGATCGCGCCCATGTGCACGCGGATCTGGTGGGTGCGGCCGGTCTCCAGCGTCACCCGCAGCAGCGCCTCGTGCGCGAGCGGCTCGAGCAGTTCGAAGTGCGTGCGCGCATCACGCGGCGTGTCGGTGTCGATCGAGTGCAGCACGCGGTCGCGGCGGTCGCGGCCGATCGGCGCGTCAATCGTGCCCGCGTGCGCCGGCGGGATGCCGTCGACCAGCGTCAGGTACTCACGCCGCAGCTCACGCGCCTCAAGCAGCGCCTTCAGCCTGCGGTGCACGGCGTCGCTCTTGGCGACCACGAGCAGCCCCGAGGTGTCGCGGTCGAGCCGGTGCACGATGCCCGCGCGGTAGGGATCCTCCCCGCCCGCCGCGCGGTCGGCGAGCGCCTGCGCGAGCGTGCCGCTCTCATGCCCCCTCGCCGGGTGCACGACGACACCGGCGGCCTTGTCGATGACGATCAGGGCATCGTCCTCGTAGGCGACCGCGTAGTCCGCCGTCTGTGGCCCGCTGGCCACAGACGGCGCCACAGCGTCCGGGCCTCGAGCGACCACCTGCTCGCCTCCCGCAACCTGGAACCGCTTCGGCACCGTACGACCGTCCACCTCGACCAGTCCCGCTGAGATCAACCGCGCCGCCCGCGCCCGGGAGCCGAGGTGGTCAGCCAGGAACTGATCGAGCCGCAGGCCCGCGGCGTCGGCTCCGACCGTCCCCTGCCACTCGATCTCAGGCATTCCCCGCCCCACGTTCGATCACCAGCACGAGAAGGATCACGCCGAAGGTGATGCAGGTGTCGGCGATGTTGAAGGCGGGCCAGTGGGGAAGCTTGATGAAGTCGATCACGGAGCCGATCGTGACGCGGTCGATCAGGTTGCCGATGGCGCCGCCGACGAGCATCCCCGTCGGCAGCCACAGCAGCCTGCGCCCGGGCCGCAGCAGCAGGTACGTGATCAGCGCGAGCAACGCCAGCGCGGTGACCACGTAGACCAATGCGCCGGTGCTGGCCAGGAAGCTGAAGGCGACCCCGGTGTTGCGCTCGTAGACGAGCTGCAGGCCGGGGATCACATGGCGAACCTGCCCCGGGCGCAGCCAGGTCCCGAGCGTGTGCTTGCTGAGCTGGTCGAGCGCGATCACCACCGCGCAGACGAGCACGGCCCGTAGAGCCGCCTGCCGGCGGACGTCAGCCACCGATGAGGTTGACCACGATCGAGCGGATCACGCCGAGCAGGATGATCGCGATGATCGGGCTGAAGTCGACCGCGCCCATGCCGGGGATCAGGCGACGGAAGATCCGCAGATATGGCTCGCACACGTCCCGCAGGAAGCCGAGCACCATGTCGAGCGTGCGCGAATAGCCAGGACGGAGACCGAAGGCGAACACCAGGTTCGCGAGGATGTAGATCAGGATCAGGGCGATGTAGACGCCGAACACGTCGGAGACGTAGGCGGCGATGTCCAGGCGCACGCTCGCCTCGGGCAGCATGCTCAGCGTCCCTGCGGCGGGTTGACGACCGCCTCGATCGCGTCCTGGAAGGCGGCTCGCACACCTGCGGCCTCGAGCACCTCGAGGCCGCGCGCAGTCGATCCCCCGGGCGAGGTCACCTCGCGGCGCACCGCCAGCGTGTCGTAGCCCTTGGCCTCGATCAGGGCGGCCGAGCCGCTCATCGTCGCGGTCACGAGCTCCGAGGCCAGCCTTGCGCTGAGGCCCTTGCGCACCGCTGCGTCGACCTGTGCTTCTGCGAGCAGCGCCTGATACGCCGGCCCGACCCCGCACACCGCGGTGGCCGCACCCATCAGCCGCTCGGGCAGCGTCACGACTCTGCCGAGCCGCCCGAACAGCTCGAGCACTCGCGCCTCGACGGCTGTGTCAATCGGATGGTTGCGGTGGTGGGGCTGTGCGTACACGACTATCCCCTGACGAATCTCAACCGGCGTGTTCGGGATCAACGCGAAGACCTGCGATCCGCCGAAGGCCTGTTCCAGGTCCTGGGTTGTGATCCCGCCGAGCACACTCGCGACGGCCTTGGCCGCCCCCCCAATCTCATTGCCTACGGCGCGCAGCTGGTAGGGCTTGTGGCAGAGCACGACGATGTCCGCGCGCTCGGCCAGCTCGCGATTGCTTGCCACGCGCTCACCCCCGAGCTCGTCGACCAGCGCCTGGGCGCTGCCGGAGCCGCTGTCGGTGCAGAGCACGGGCTCCCCCCAGCCGCGCGCCATCGCACGTGCCATGTTGCCAGAGCCGATCAGTCCGATCTTCATCCGCGTGAAGCGTACCTGCGGGCCGCGGATTCGGTCCCGCCCACCCAGCGGCACGAGGATCAACCTAACTTTGGTTGAAAAAGCCCTTCTCGATCAGCTCGGCCCGCTGGTCGGCGGAGACCTCGACGTTCTGCGGGGTCAGCAGGAAGACCTTGTCGGCGATCCGCTGCATGCCGCCGTCGAGCGCGTAGGTGAGGCCGCTGGCGAAGTCGATCAGCCGCTTTGAGAGGTCCGAGTCGGCGCCCTGCAGGTTCAGGATCACCGGGATGGCGTCCTTGAACTTGTCGGCCACGTCCTGGGCGTCGTTGAAGTTCTTGGGAGCGACCGAGTGCACGCGCACGTCGCCGCTGCCGCGCGGGCGGGTCGCAACAGGGCGCAAGACGGTCGTGCGGCGGTCATCGCCCTCGTCACCGAAGATGTCGTCGAACTCATCGCGGCGCCGGCGGGGGCGGCTCTCGAGACGGCGCACCGTGGGCCGATCCCGGTAGTTGTCCTGCATCTGGACCTCCGGTTCCGAGTAGGGCTCGAAGTCCTCGTCGTAGGCCTCATCCTCGGCGAGGCCGAAGTAGACGAGGGTTCGATGCCATGTGTCGCGAAATGCCATATCGGTGGTTCGTTCGGGTTTCCGGCTGATTTCCCTGCTAAGCGCCTGGCGCGATTATGCCGCTCTGGGTCGAAAAAGGGACGATCCCAGGCGGATTATGGTCGCTCCCTCCTCGGCCGCGACCCCGTAGTCCTGGCTCGTGCCCATCGAGAGCTCGGTCAGGTCATGGGCCCACGCCAGCTCCCGGAGTGCGGCGAAGTGACGCCGATTCTCCTCCGGCTTGGCCGTCAGCGGCGGCATCGTCATCAGCCCGACCACGGTCACCGGGCAGCGCTCGATGAAGGCCGGCAGCTGGGACGGGCCGATGCCCGACTTGTCGCCGTCGCCGGCGACATTGACCTCGACAAGGATCTTCGTCTGCGGGGTTCCGTGCCTGGCGAGCTGCTGCAGCGCCGAGTCGGTCGCGACCGAGTGGATGTAGCGCACATGCGGTAGCACGACCGGCACCTTGCGGCTCTGCAGCGCTCCGATGAAGTCCCAGGTGAAGCCGGGCTGGGACTCGGACTTGGTCAGCAGCTCCTGCGCGCGATTCTCGCCGACGAGCGTGATGCCGCCGTCGGCCAGCGCCTGCAACTCCTCGACCGGCAGGTACTTGACCGCCGCCAGGATCTGCACCTCGCCGGGCTGGCGGCCGGCCCGGTGCAGGCGCGCGTGCACCGTCGCGAGGTTGGCGCGAACGTCCTCTGCGCTGAGCCCGTGGATCAGCTCAACCATGCGATCGCCGCCTGGCGCCCGGTCTCGGCACCCTCGCGCCGGTAGGAGTAGGTGAGCTCGGGGTCGCCGCAGATCGTGCAGAGCTCGGTGTCGTGGATCCGGGCGACGCCGGCCTCCATCAGCTGCACACGGGCGATCGCCTTGAGGTCGAGGTTGGGCCCGCGGTGGAAGTCCTGGCAGTGGGCGTTGAAGCGGCGGTGGAGGTCCTCGCCGACCTCGTAGCAGCAGACGCCGGCGCCCGGGCCGATGGCGGCGTGCATGACGCCGCCGCCAAGCTCGCGCAGGGTTGCAACGGCATTGGCGATGATGCCTGCGTCCAGTCCGCGCCAGCCCGCGTGCACGGTGGCCACGGCGCTCGCGGAGGCGATCACGATCGGCAGGCAGTCGGCGGTGATCACCATCGGCCCGACGCCAGGCGTCGCCGTGACGACCGCGTCGGCCTCCTCGATCGGCGAGTGCTGCCCGATCGCGATGATCACAGTGTTGCCGTGAACCTGGCGCGGGCGCACGACCTGTAGAGCGAGTCGCTGGGCGATCTGCTGCTCGGTGTCACGCACGTCGCCCCACGCGCGCGTCGTGAACAGCGCGCGAGCGCCGGGCAGGTCGATCGCGATCTGGCCGTCGTGCTCGGCAAACGGAGTTCGTAGCTCCATGTTCCGAGGCTACTCGGCTGCGTGCAGCGCGACGGCGAGCTGCGCCTCGCGGTCAGGGGCGCGGCCATCGAGCAGGGCATCCTTGGCTACCTGAAGCGCCCTCCCGATCGCGGGCCCCTGCTGCAACCCGTGGTCGATGAGGTCGTCTCCGGAGATCTGCAGGCGGCAGTGGCGCAGATCCTCCAGCCATGTCAGGGATTGCGACGGTGCACCCTGGCTCGACGCGAGGGCGACCGTCTCAATCCCTGACCTGCCGACAGTTCGCGCGATCTCAGACCTCGAGCCGGCGTTGCCCAAGCGCTGTGCCAGATCCTCGGCCGCAGTCACACCCTCGACGATGGAGTCGCGATCGCTAGCGGCGAAGCCGAGGCGGTCGAGCTCCGCCGCCAACTGCGCGCCGTCCTGTCCGCCGAAGACGCAGGCGAGCACGACGATGTCGGCGCGGCCTTCATCGGGCAGGACGTTCAGCGCGCTGCGCGCGCGCTCAGCGTCTATCGCCCAGGGCAGGCCGAGGTCCTCGACTGCCTCGAATGCGGAGATCGGGTCGGGCTCCCTCGCGAGCAGCCGCAGCTCGTTGCCGGCGCGGGTAGCGCTGATCGTGTCCAGGGCACCGTTCGTGATCGCGACCGCGGCCAGCGCGCGCGTCTGCGGCGCGGGCTCGAAGCCGAGCCTGGCGGCGTAGCGGGCCAGGCGCAAGAGACGGGTCGGGTCGTCGAGGAAGCTGCGGTCGTGCAGCACCGCAAGTTGTGCGGCCTGCAGGTCCTCTAGCGCGCGGGGGGCCGAGAGCAGCTCACCGGTGCGCGTGCCGGCGAGGCCGAGGGCCAGCGCATTGACCGTGAAGTCGCGACGGCGCAGGTCGGCATCGATGCCGGCCTCCTGCACCACGGGCAACGCACCGGGGTGCTCGTAGGCCTCTGCGCGCGTGCGCGCGATGTCGTAGCGGTGGCCGCCGAGCTCCACGCTGACCGTCCCGAATCTGGTCTCGGCGCCCAGCGGGGCGCCGATCGCGGCCGCCAGCCTGCCCGCGTCACCGTCGACCGCAAGATCGACATCGACGAACCGGCGGCCGAGGATCAGGTCGCGGATGCTGCCCCCGACCAGATACACGTCCCCCGCGAATGTGGCCACCGATGGCTGGATCGCGGCGATCGGCGGCAGCACCAGCGCCCGCTGAACCAGCGCCTCTGGTGTGGCGTTTTGCACACGGTCATCTTCGCTCATTGGGTACCCTGCTTGCCCAATGCGCTTCCCCAGGTCCAATCGCAAGACGTGGCTGCTCGCCGGCGCTCTGGTTGTCGTCGCCATCGCCATCGCCGCGTACGCGATCCACGAGCTCGGCAAACCGGGCAATTCGAACAACAACAGCGTCGCCTTCCAGAACACGACCACGACCACGACCACGACCAGCACAACCCCCGCGAAGGCGAGGGTGAACAACTTCACCATCCCGTTCTACGGCGGCCAGGCGACCCGTACGCGGGACTTCGCCTCATCTTCAGCGCTGAACAATCCCTCCTCGCTCAAGCTGGCATGGACGTTCGGCGGCAACGCTCTGCTGGAGTTCCCGGCGACGATCTGGGGCGACAACCTCTACCTGCTCGACGACAGCGCCGCCCTCAAGCGCATCAAGATCTCGAACGGCAAGCAGATCTGGAAGCGCCACATGGGCACCTGCCGCGGATGTGGCCTGTCGGCGTCGACGCCATCGCTGGATGTGGCGCGCAAGGAGCTGTTCGTAACGGTGCTCTCGCTCAAGGGCAGCAAGATCGGGGCCGTCGGAGGCGAGTTGGCGGCAGTGTCGATGTCGAGCGGCAAGACCCTCTGGACGGCCTCGGTCCCGAGCGGCGCCGAGTCCTCGCCGATGGTGGTGGGCAACTCGGTCTACTTCGGTGATCAGGCCGGGACCGAGTACTCGCTGAACATCAGGACCGGCCACCAGAACTGGGCCTTTTCGACCGGCGGTGCGATCAAGGCCGGCGCCGCCTACTACAAGGACGTCCTCTACTTCGGCAACTACGCGGGCGAGTTCTACGGCGTCAACGCGAAGACGGGTAAGGCGGTCTGGAGTGACAGCCCCGGCGGCGAGTTCTACTCGACACCCGCGATCGCCTATGGACGCGTGTATGTCGGTAACAACAACGGCGCCGCCTACTCGTTCGGACTCAGCAGCGGGACCGTCGCCTGGACTCGCACGCTCGGCGGTTACGTCTACTCGGGACCGGCGGTCGCGACGATCCCGGGCCTCGGCCCGACGGTGTTCATCGGCTCCTATGACGGCGACCTCTATGCGCTCAACGCGCAGGACGGAAGCGTCAGGTGGTCGGCGCCCGTCCCATGTTCGACGCGACCCGGGGTCTCGGGCTCGGCCGTGGTCGTCAACAACACGGTCTACGCATCCGGCGTCTACTGCAAGGGCAGCTACGGCTACAACGCCCGCACCGGTGCACGTGTCTGGTCATATCCGGACGGCTCGTATACGCCCGTGATCGCGGATCAGAACGCGCTGTTCCTGATGGGCAAGTACGTGCTCTACAAGTTCGACAAGAGCGGCAAGTAGGTCCGCCGTCCGGCGGGCTCGGGTCGCGCGGGCTCGCGTCCGCGTCCGCGGCCTCGCGTCCGGCGTGACGGTCTTCCCGCGAGCGTCAACCAGTTTCGACGACCCGGGCCAGGCCCGACGTTCCGGGACCTCTGAGCCCGCGCCGAGCTGAGATCGCGACGGCGGTGCCGCGTACATGGCCACGGCACCGCATCACACGGCTACCCTGCCTGCCCGATGCGCTTGCCCAGGTCAAAGCGCGACCGGCTGATGCTGGCGGGCGCGCTCGTCGTGATCGTCGCGGTCGTGGTCGCGTTCGTGATCTCGGCCAACAACACGCCGCCCAAGAAGGTCGCGGTCGTGCCGCCGGCGACCACCACCGCGACGACGCCACCGCCGACCACGACCACCACCCCGCCCCCTCCGCCCCCGCCGCCTCCGCCGCCTCCGCCCAAGCGCAGGCCGAACAACTTCACGGTTCCCTTCTACGGCAACCACCGCACCCGCACGCGCGACTTCACGGCGATCCCCGCCCTGCACCCGCCGTTCAAGCGCGCCTGGCGGCTGGGCGGCAACGCGCTGCTCGAGTTCCCGGCGACGATCTGGGGCAACAACCTCTACCTGCTCGACGACAGCGCCACCGTCAAGCGCGTCAACATCACCACCGGCAGGCAGATCTGGCGGCGCCACGTCGGCCTGCTGTCGGCCTCGACGCCCTCGCTCGACGTGAAGCACAAGGAGCTGTTCGTCTCGATCCTGTCGCGAACCTGCGGCACGATCGGCTGCCTCAACGGCGAGGAGGCGGCGCTCTCGATGCGCAGCGGCAAGATCCTCTGGAGCTTCCCGGTCTCGAGCGGCTCGGAGTCCTCGCCGATGATCGTCGGCAACTCCGTCTACTTCGGTGACCAGGGCGGCACCTTCCACTCGCTGAACATCCGGACCGGCCACCAGAACTGGTCGTTCTCGACCGACGGCGCGATCAAGGGCGGCGCCGACTACTGGGGCGGCAAGCTCTACTTCGGCACCTACGGCGGCAGCTTCTATGCCATCAACGCGCGGACCGGTCATGAGGTCTGGGCGGCCCGCCCCGGCGGCCAGTTCTACTCGACCCCGGCGGTGGGCTTCGGTCACGTGTACGTCGGCAACAAGAACGGCGACGCGTATGCGTTCGACCTCCGCAGCGGCGTGCTCGCCTGGAGCGCCGGCCTCGGCAGCTACGTCTACGGCGGCCCGGCTGTCGCCGACATCAGGGGCCTCGGGCCAACCGTCTACATCGGCTCCTACAACGCGCACCTCTACGCGCTCAACGCCGCCGACGGCGCGGTCCGCTGGGATGCGGGGGTGCCGAGCGCGATCTCGGGTTCGGCGACGGTCGTCAACAACACCGTCTACGTCTCGATCGTCTACGGCAAGGGCAGCTACGGCTTCAACGCGCGCACCGGCGCGAGCGAGTTCCACTTTCCCGACGGCTCCTACACGACCGCCGTTGCCGACCGCAACGCGCTGTTCCTGATGGGCAAGTACGTGCTCTACAAGTTCGTGCCCCATGACGCGAAGCTGCCCAAGATTCCTCCGCGCAAGAAGCACGAGCACCGACGGCACAGCCGCAAGAACTAGTGGACGAAACCCGGCAGAACTGCCGGGAAACGTCCCGAGCTTCAGTCCAGAGCGGCCGCGTCGACGCCGAAGTGATCGAGCATTGCGGAGCGGCCGCGATCGGTCGTCAGGATCGCGCGACCGTGCCCGCGGGTGATCCAGCCGCGCTCGAACAGCATCTGCAGGAGCGCGGCCCCAAGCGCGCCGCCGAGGTGCGGGCGCCGCTCGCTCCAATCGACGCAGTAGCGGATCACCGGCCGGCGGCACGATCAACGCCGCCCGGCAGACCGGCGGGCTGCTCGGGATAGCGCTGACGGGAGGCCTGGCCTCGCTGCACGGACGCTTCAGCGGCGACCGTCCCGTCGCGCTGGCCGTCGGTGGTGGGGCCTTCCCGCTCGCCTGGCTGATCTCGCTGCGGACGGCGCCCGCTCACGAATCCGCCGGCTTGCGCATCGCCCCGACGACCAGCTCGACGCGCTCGAACCCGAGCCCCTCGTAGATCCCGATCGCGTGGTAGTCGGGATCGGCGGCGATCACGAAGTGGTCGATCGCGTGCCGTGAGCACGCGTGCCGCGCGGCCTCGACCAGCAGGCGCCTGGCGATGCCTCGCCGCCGGAACTCCGCGACTGTGTCGACGGTCTGGTAGCGGGCGCGCGTATCGGTGACGACGATCCCGAGTGAGCCCGCGACGGTCCCGTCGAGCAGCGCCAGGTACCAGCTCCCGCGGCCCTGACGAAAGACCTCGCGAAGCTCGCGCTGGCGGCGGCGCAGGAAGGTCAGGTGGTACTCGGCATCGATGTCGCGCTCCTGCTCGAGCGCGGTTGCCCTCTGCACCTCGATCACAGCCTCCCATAGCTCCTCATCGCCGTCGGGGTCCAGTGCCCTGACCGAGGCCTCGCGGTTCGCCCCGGGGTGCTCGATCAGCCGCTCCGGCCTGGCCACCAGCCCGGAGGTCCACTCGAGCTCGTATCCCCGCGCCACGAACTCGTGCTCTGCCGCCCCCCGCTCACCGTCCACGCGATCCCAGGCGAGTGTGCAGTGCGTCACCTCTGGGCGGCAGGCGAACGCATCGGTGAACAGCGCTTCCCAGCGCTCACCGTCGCCGACCGCCGGCGCGTCATCGAACAGCAGGAGGTTCCCCCACCAGAAGGTAGGGTTGGAGGGAGAGCGCACCACCCAGTACCCGTCGCGCCGCTCGACGGTGTGGTCGGGCGCGAGCACGTCGATGTCTGTGGCCCAGACGAGGCTGTTGATCGAGCGGGCCATGGCGACGAAAACCCCCCGAGAATGGGCGGGATTTGGGCGCACATGATATCCTGACTCGTCTATGCGTTGTCGAAGTGGAAGTCACTGCCAGGAGCCGGTTCTCAAGGGCCGCCGCTTCTGCGCCACTCACGCGGCCGAACTGGACCGCATGCGTGAAGAGCTGAAGGATGCCGCTGCCGCCCGTATTGGTCGGGGCCGGCCAAAGCGTTCATCCACATGCTGCCGTCCGGGCTGTTATGAGCCCCGCGTTCCGCCCGCCGCGTATTGCGATGCATGCGCAGCAGCCGGTTACGTGGAAGAAGCCGCGTAGCGGCCCTTCCGAGACTGTCTAGGAGGCCCTGGCGTAAGCGGGTGCTGCGGCATCTGGTTACCGCCAGGGCGCTCCTAGTGGTTCCCTCTTAGGCCTCCGCGAGGATCCTCGGCTACGTCATTACCCACGGAGCTGCGTTCGAGCATCGAGGTCGCCTCAGAGGTTGACGGGCAACGAACTTGCTAATCAATCTGGCAAAGTTGCTAATTTGCGGGTCAATTAGCAGATTGAAACCCGATGTATAGCTTCGCCGACCTAGACCGGACCCTCAGCAACCAGCCACCCCGCATCGGCGTGCTGCTGCAAGCCGTCAACAGGGGCCAGGGACGCCAACAGTTGTTCGCAGAACAGGTGCCGCGGATCCTCAAGCAGCTTGCCGAGACCACGCGCATCGCTTCGATTCAGGCATCAACGGCGATCGAGGGCTACGAGGTCGGCGACCAGCGGGCCCGCAGCATCGCCCGAGACCTGGATTCAAGCCACTTCCGTGACCGCAACGAGAAGGAGTTCGCCGGCTACCGCGACGCGGCCGACCGGATCGCCTCGCCGAACGCCTACCTGGTACCGATCACCTACGCCTACCCGTTCACGCTCGCGACCGACCTGAACCGCTATACGACCCGCGAGCCCGGCCGAATCAAGCTCGACAACAACGAGATCGCCGAGCGCGACGACCGCGGCGTGCGGCGAGTGATATTTCATTGTGTCGACAGGGACCTCGTGGAAAGCGTCCTGCAGTCACTGGTGATCGGCTACAACGACGCGCTCACGCAGCAGGCCGCCGATCCGGTGCTACTGCTTGGGCTGTTCATACTCGACTTCCTGGCGATCCACCCGGTCGCGGACGGCAACGGCCGCCTGTCGCGGCTGCTGACCGCTCACGAGCTGATTCGCCTCGGCTACGACGCCCCTCGCTACATCAGCCTCGAGCAGATGATCTACGACAGCAAGAACAGCTACTACGCAGCGCTTGAAACCTCCCAGCGCGGCTGGCACGAGGGACAGCACGACGCTTGGCCGTGGCTAACTTACTTTACGACGCTGCTCGCCGACGCATACGAGAAGTTCGAGACACGAGTGGGCGAGGCGCGGCCGGCTCAGGGCATGTCGAAGGCTGGTCGCGTGCGGCACTGGGCGCTTGAAGAGGCGCCGCCGCAGTTCCGCTTCCAAGACGCGGTCGACGCGCTACCCGGCATCAGCAGCGCGACGATCCGCAACTCGCTGAACTCGCTGCGCGACCAAGGCCGCCTGAGCGCCACGCTCGGGCGCGACGCCCTATGGACGCGAGCCGAACCGCGGGAGGCCTTAAAGACAAGCGTCGAGGACGCAGCCGCACACCTGCCCGTGAGAGCAACCGCGACCGGCTAGTGACCCGCCACAAGGCCCCGCGCGTCATCTAGCGCTGGTCAGTGGACACTACTTGGCACCTCGTGACACCGACGCGAGCGCCGGGCCCACAGCCATGTGCGATCGCCTCGGCAGCCGTTGCTACTCCGGGTCCGAGGCCTCGCGCACCGCGATGCCGGCCTGCGCGAGGTAGCGCTTGACCTCCGGCACCGTGTGCTGCCCGTAGTGGAAGATCGATGCGCACAGCACCGCGTCCGCACCCGCTCTCAGTGCCTGCACCAGGTGCTCCAGCGTGCCCGCGCCGCCAGAGGCGATCACCGGCACGCTCACGGCCTCGGCCACGGCCGAGGTCAGCTCCAGGTCGTAGCCGGCGTTCGAGCCATCACGGTCCATGCTGGTCAGCAGGATCTCCCCCGCCCCGCGCTGCGCCGCCTCGCGCGCCCAGGCAACGGCGTCGCGGCCCGTCGGGGTCCGGCCGCCCGCGACATACGCCTCCCAGTGCCCGGGTTGCTGGGCGCGCTTGGCGTCGATCGCCACTACCACGCACTGCACCCCAAATTGGGCGGCGAGCTCACCGATCAGCTCCGGGCGTGCGAGCGCCGCCGAGTTGACGGAGACCTTGTCCGCGCCCGCATCGAGCACCGCCTGCGCGTCCGCCACCGAGCGGATGCCGCCGCCGATCGTGAACGGGATGAAGACGTCGTCAGCGCTGCGCTTTGCCAGCTCGACGACGGTCTCGCGCTGGTCGGAGGTGGCGGTGATGTCGAGGAAGACGATCTCATCGGCGCCGTCGGCGTCGTAACGACATGCGAGCTCGATCGGATCACCGGCATCGCGCAGATCGACGAAGGCGGTGCCCTTGACGACGCGGCCGTTGTCGACGTCGAGGCAGGGGATGACGCGCTTGTAGTGCATCAGCCGAGGCGATCCAGCAGTGCCTGCGCCGCGCCGACGTCGAAGCGCTGCTCGTAGATCGCCTTGCCGACGATCACGCCGCTGAGCTTGGGCTCGCGCAACTCGGCGAGCGCCTGCAGATCGCCCAGCTCGCCGACCCCGCCCGAGTACACGAAGCTCTGATCAACGCCGGCCGCGAATGCGTGGGCGCCGTCGAGGTCGGGCCCGCTGAGCATCCCGTCGCGATCGATGTTCGAGTACACGAAGCGGCGAACACCCCGGCGCTGGAGCTCCACCAGCGCCTGCTCCACGGTGAGATCGGTCTGCTCGGTCCATCCTGCGGCAGCCACCCGGCCGTCGCGCGCATCGACCGAGACGACGACCTGCTCGGCGTAGCCGGCAACGGCCGCATCGAGGAAGTCCGGGTCACGGAATGCCGCGGTACCGAGGATCACGTGCGCGGCGCCGGCCGCGGCGACGGCGCGGACTGAGTCGAGCGAGCGCAGGCCGCCCCCGACCTGCACCGGCACGCCGAGCGTGCCGGCGATCCGCTCCACGTGCGCGACGTTGGCTGGAATGCCGGTGCGCGCGCCGTCCAGATCGACGACGTGCAGGGCACGAGCGCCGGCGTCGACCCAGCGCTTGGCGGCGTCCAGCGGATCTGAGTCATAGTCGGTCTGCTGAGCGAAGTCGCCCTGCAGCAGCCGAACGGCCTTGCCGTCGATGATGTCGATCGCAGGCAGCAGGATCATGCGCACACCTGTGCGGGCGCCGAAGCCTGGACCAGCCGCACGAATGACGCCAGCAGCGTGAGCCCATCGCGCGAGGATTTCTCAGGGTGGAATTGCGTGCCGTAGACCGAGCCGCGCGCGACCACCGTGGCGAAGCGCTCGCCGTACTCGGTGCTACCGACGACGTCCCGCGCATCGGCCGGGTGAGCCGCGTAGGAATGGACGTGGTAGAACGGCGCTCCGCCCCTGGGAAGCTCGACTGTCAGCTCCGAGGCCTGCTCGAATCGCACCTCGTTCCAGCCGATGTGCGGCACGCGCAGGCCCCCGGCCTCCAATGCGCGAACCTGACCGGCGATCAGCCCGAGGCCGGGCGTCAGCTCGCCGAGCTCGGCGGAGGAGTCGAACAGCAGCTGCATGCCCAGGCAGATGCCGAGTAGCGGCGCGCCAGCCGCGACCCGTTCCCGCAGCAGCGAGTCCAGACCGTGGCTCTGCAGGTTTCGCATGCCGCGCGGGAACGCGCCGACGCCGGGCAACACGAGTGCGTCGGCCTGAGACAGCTCGACTGCATCACGCGTGATCGTCGCCGTCGCGCCGACATGCTGCAGCGCCTTCTCGACGGAGCGCCGGTTGCCCATGTCGTAATCGACGATCGCGATTCGCGGCCGCGGGGCGCTCATGTGAGCGTGCCCTTGGTGCTCGGTACGCCGACCTCTGTCGGGTCAAGCGCTACCGCTGCACGCAGGGCTCTGGCAAAGGCCTTGAAGACCGCCTCGATCACGTGGTGAACGTTCGTACCTGCCTCGACCGTGACGTGGAGCGTGAGCTTCGCGTTGGCGGCTACGGCTCGCAGGAACTCCTCGGTCAGCTCGTGGTCGTAGTTTCCGATCGCTCCGGGCGGCATCTCTGCCTCGAAGACCAGCAGTCCGCGGCCAGAGATGTCGATCGCGCAGCTGGCGCGCGCCTCGTCCATCGGCACCGCAACGCTGCCGTAGCGCGTGATTCCGGCACGATCGCCGAGCGCGGTGTCGAGCGCCTGGCCGATGCAGATGCCGACGTCCTCGACTGTGTGGTGCGCGCCCGTCTGCAGATCGCCGCTGGCCCTGACGGCCAGGTCCAGGCGCCCGTGGCGGGCGAGCAGGTCGAGCATGTGATCGAGGAAGCCGACACCGGTCTCGCGCGTACCGGTGCCGGTGCCATCGAGCGTAAGTTCGACCCGGACCTGGGTCTCCCCGGTCCGGCGGTCGATCGTGGCGGTGCGGGTCATCGGTCCTGATTGTCGCGGATTCGAATCTCCAGCGACCGCGCGTGGAATTCGAAGCCCTCGGCCCGCGCGATCGGCGCCGCGGCTCGCGCCAGCTCGCTCGGATCGTCGATCCGCACCTCCGTGAACACGCGGCGGAAATGGCGCGGTCCCAGGGCTGACGCGAAGCGCGCCGCCCCCCCGGTCGGCAGGGTGTGGTTGCTGCCTGCGATGTAGTCGCCGAAGGCGGTGCCGGTCGCGATGAAGACGGCCCCGGAGCGCGTGATCCGGGAGGCCAGCTGCTCGGACTCAGCGCCATGCAGCTGCAGGTGCTCGGGCGCGAATGACTCGCAGAGCTCGAGCGCGAACTCGTGGGAGGGCACCAGAACCAGGCGGCAGATCGCCTCGCTCCCGGGGAGGTCGGCCGCCAGGCGCCCGGCAAGCGCGTTCAGCAGCCCCGCGTCGGTGGATACGCACACGACCGCGGCTCCGGCGCCGTGCTCGGCCTGCGCGAGCACGTCGAGCGCCAGCGGCTCCAGCGGTGTGTCGCCGTCGGCGATCGCGAGCATGTCGCTGGGTCCGGCGAACGAGTCGATGCCGATGCGGCCGGACAGCTGCCGCTTTGCCTCCTGAACGTAGAGGTTGCCGGGGCCGACGATCACGTCGACCGGCCCCACCGTCTCCGTGCCGTAGGCGAACGCGGCGATCGCCTGGGCTCCACCCATGCGATAGACCTCGTCGACCCCGGCGAGCGCACAGGCCCCGAGGATCGCCTTGTGGATGCGTCCGTCCGGTGCAGGTGGGGAGCAGACGGCGACGTACTCGACGCCCGCGGCGCGCGCGGTGGCGACACCCATCACGACCGTGCTCGGATACGGTGCGCGGCCGCCGGGCACGTACACGGCGGCGCGCTTGACCGGAACCTCGCGCACGCTGACGCTGTGGTCGCTGAACTCGACTGTGACGTCCTCGCGCACGGCCGCGCGCGCCACCCTTCCGACATTCGCGAGCGCCAGATCGATCCCGGCCGCGACCGCCGGATCGAGCTCCGCATGCGCCGCGGCGAGATCCTCCTCGGTGACGCGGATCGGCAGCGGTGTCCCGCCCTTGGTGTCGTGGAGCTGGGTGTAGCGCAGGACGGCGGCGTCGCCCCCGGCGCGCACGTCGGCCACGATCGCGGAGACGGCCGAGGAGACCGAGCCGCCGTCGGGCACGAGACGGCGCAGCTGGGCGGCGACCTCCCAGGGCTCCCCCGCGGCGGTGATCATCTGTGCATCCATCAGCTAGCGATCCTAGACACCAGCGCGTCGATCGCCTCGGACTTGAGCTTGTCGGCCACCGGATTGGCGATCAGCCGGGCGGTGCAGACCGCGATCTTCTCGCGGACCACGAGATTGTTCTCGCGCAGCGTCGTGCCGGTCGCCGTGAGGTCGACGATCGCGTCAACCAGGCCGGTCAGCGGCGCCAACTCGACCGAGCCCTTGACCTCCACGATCTCCGCCTGGCGGCCCGTCGCGAGAAAGTGCTGGGTGGCGATCCGCGGGTACTTGGTCGCGATGCGGACGACCCCAAGCCGGCGCAGGGCATCGGCCGCGGGATCGTCGCCCGCCTCGGAGGCGACCACCATCTCACAGCGCCCGTAGCCGAGGTCCGCAAGCTCATACAGCGCACGCTCGGACTGCTCCATCAGCACGTCCTTGCCGGTGATCCCCAGGTCAGCCGCGCCCGCCTCGACGTAGGTCGGCACGTCGGAGGGCCGCATCGTGATGATCCCGGACTCCTCGAACAGCAGCTTGCGGTCGTTCTCACGCACCTGCCGCGTGTCGATCCCGAGCCCGTCGAGCAGATCGAGCGTGTCGCCGAACAGCGCTCCGCGGGGAACAGCGAGTCGCAGCCCGTGGGCGGCCAGTGATTCAGACACGGCTGCGCTCCTCTGCGCGCAGCGCGATGTGCACGCGCTCGACATCGAGCGCGAACCCGACCGCCGGCAGCGATCTGCCGAAGTCACCGAGCAGGTCGTCGTAGCGGCCGCCGTTACCGAGCGGCACGCCGTAGGCGGGGTCGTATACCTGGAAGATCGGGCCGGTGTAGTAGCCGAGGTTGTCAAGCAAGCCGAAGTCGAAGATCACGCGCTGGGCGGTGCGCGGCTCGAGCAGACCGAGCAGCGTCCGCATGCCCGCTCCGGCCTGCTGCAGCGGGCCGTCAAGCCCCTCGAGCACTTCGACGCCGCCCCGGATGCGCGGGACGCGCAGCAGCAGCTCCGCGTCAGCGTCGCTGAGCTGCAGAGCCGAGAGCTCACGCTGCACCCCGACGAAGTCGCCGGTGGTCAGCTCCGCCAGGATCAGGTCGCGTGACTCGACCCCGACGCCGAGCGACTCAAGCAGCGACGGATACAGCGCGACGTCGCCGACACCCACGCGGAAGTTCTCGAGGCCGGCAGCATCGAGTGCATCGCAGAGCACGGTCAGAGCCTCCGCCGTCCCCTCGGGCCCTGGCGCGCCGATCAGCTCCACCCCGGCTTGCAGCAGCTCCCGGGAGTGCCCGCGCTGGGGCCGCACGCCGCGGTAGGCGTGAGCGAAGTAGCAGAAGCGCAGCGGCGTCGGCGCCGTCGGGTAGCGGCTTGCGACCATCCGCGCGATCGGGATCGTCATGTCCGATCGCAGCACGAGCACGTTGCCGTGCTCATCGAACAGCCGATACGGCGAGCTGGCGCGGGTGCTGTCGCGGGCGAAGGTGCGCTCATACTCGAGTGCCGGGGTGTAGGTCTCGCCGTAACCGGCCCGCTCGAAAACGGCGCGGACGCGCTCCATCAGCGCGCGCAACTCGCGCATCTCATCGGGCAGCACGTCGCGAGTGCCGCTGGGCGTCCGGTCGACCATGGACGGCTCAGTCTGTCGAAAAGGCGCGCCCGCGGCCTCTACGTCCGGGCGCTGGTGTCTTCGACACGGTTTATCCGGGCTCCGAGGGTGCGCAGGCGCTCATCGATCCGCTCATAGCCACGGTCGATGTGCCGGACGTTCCCGATCTCAGTCGTACCGTCTGCACACAGCGCGGCGATCAGCATCGCCATGCCGGCGCGAATGTCCGGGGAGTCGACGCGCTGTCCCCGGAGCTGCCGTGGACCGACGATGATCGCGCGGTGTGGGTCACAGATCGTGATCGCCGCACCCATCAGCTGGAGCTTGTCGGTGAAGATCAGGCGGCTCTCGAACATCCACTCGTGGACGATCACCGAACCCTCCGCCTGGGTCGCGAGTGCGACGGCCACGCTCGTCAGATCCGCGGGAAACGCCGGCCACGGGCCATCCTGGATCTTCGGGGTGTAACCGCCGGCGTCGGTCCGGATCGTCAGCTGCTGGTTACCCGGCACGATCACGTCGGTGCCGTCGAGGTGACTGTGCAGCCCCAGGCGCTCGAACACCAGGCGGATCATGCGCAGGTCCTCAGGCACCGTGTCCTTGACGATCAGCTCGCCGCCGGTGACGCCGGCGAGCGCCATGAACGATCCGACCTCGATGTGGTCGGGGGCGATCGCGTGCGTGCAGCCCTCGAGCTGCTCACGTCCGTGGACGGTCATTACATTTGAGCCGATCCCCTCGATCTCGGCCCCCATCGCGACCAGCATGCGCGCCAGATCCTGCACATGTGGCTCCGACGCGGCGTTGCGGATCACGGTCGTGCCGGGGGTCAGCGCAGCTGCCATGAGAGCGTTCTCGGTTGCCATCACCGATGGCTCATCCATCAGGAAGTCGCACGGCCGCAGGCCGCCGGCCGGCGCGGTCAGCTCGATCAGCGAGTCGACCTCGACGGTGGCGCCGAGAGCGCGCAGGGCATCGAAGTGCGGGTCAAGGCGCCGGCGCCCGATGATGTCCCCGCCGGGAGGCGGCATCTGCGCGCGGCCGAAGCGCGCGAGCAGCGGCCCCGCGAGCAGGAACGAGGCGCGAATCTGCTCGCCCAGCTCATGATCGACGCTGGTGTGATCGACGCCGCCGGCATTGATGTTGACGTCTCCGTCGCTGGTCCAGCTGACGGAGGCGCCGAGCGACGCCAGCAGCGCGAGCATCGCATCGACGTCGCTGATGCGCGGCACGTTGCGCAACGTCACCTCTTGGTCTGTGAGCAGTGTTGCGGCAAGGATCGGCAGCGCGCCGTTCTTGTTCCCGGCGGGCACGACCGTGCCCGAGAGCGGGACGCCGCCTTCGATGACGAACTTCTCCATAGATCTAGGGGTGGGTCCGGAAGTTAGTTTTCGGAATCACCCTAGGTAAGGTAACCGCATGGCCGCCGGCACCTCTCGCGGTGACGCATGGGAGCTCGTCTGCGAATGGACGCGGAGCGATTCCCTGCGCCGTCACATGCTGGCCGTGGAGGCCGCGATGCGCGCCTATGCACCGCGTTTTGGCGGCGATGTCGAGCTCTGGGGCCTGACCGGTCTGCTGCACGACCTGGACTACGAGCGCTATCCGAACCTCGATACCGGTCATCCCCGGATGGGAATGGACGAGCTGCGCGCACGCGGCTACCCGGAGGACCTGATCCGTGCGGTCGGCTCGCACGCTGATTTCCTCGGCATCTCCCGTGATTCGCCGATGGAGAAGACGCTATACGCCGTCGACGAGCTGGCGGGCTTCATCCTGGCCGTCGCCTACGTCCGCCCCGAGGGTCTCGCCGGAATGACGCCCAAGTCGGTCAGGAAGAAGATGAAGCAGCCGAGCTTCGCCGCAGCCGTCGGCCGCGATGAGCTGCTCCACGGCGCCGAGGCGCTCGGCATCGACTTCGACGAGCACGTAGCCAACGTGATCGCGGCGCTGACCGAGTCATCAGACCAGCTGCTGCCGGCGAGCTGAGCAGCGGCTTGCTCGCAGCCCGCTGGCCCGCTGGCCAGCGGGCGCACCCGAGCCTGCGTCGGCTATCGTCAGCGCCGATGTCGGAAGCGATCAGAGTCGTCGTGCTCGACGGTGACGAGACCGGTCAGGAGCTGCTCGAGCAGTCGCTCCGCGTGCTCGATTCCGAGCTGCTGGGATTCGACGTGGCGCTGGAGCGCTTCGATCTCTCGCTGCAGAACCGCCGTGCCACTCAGAACGGCGTGGTGCACGAGTCCGCGGAGGCGATGCGCAGCGCCGGCCTGGGGATCAAGGCCGCCACGATCACGCCCGAGGGCAAGGAGGACGTCGGCACGCCCAACGCGATCGTGCGTGAGGGCATCGGCGGCAAGGTGATCGTGCGGACCGGGCGCCGCCTGCCCGGAATCGCTCCGATGGCGGGCGTGCACTATCCGATCTCCGTCGTGCGCATGGCGGTCGAGGACGCCTACGGCGCCAAGCAGTGGCGCGTGGGCGAGCCCGGCGCCGATGATGAGGTCGCCTACCGCGAGGAGCACATCACCCGCTCGACCTGCCGCGCCGTCTCGGAGTACTCGTTCCGCACCGCGAAGCGGCTCGAGGCCCGGGTCTACGGCGGCCCCAAGTGGACCGTCTCGGCCATCTATGAGGGCATGCTCAAGGAGGAGATGGACGCTGCCGCCGCGCGCCACCCCGATGTCGAGTACCAGCCGGTCCTGATCGACGCGACCTACGCCGGGCTGCTCTCGGGCGCCACTGACAAGACGCTCGTGATCCCTGCCCTGAACCGCGACGGTGACTGCCTCTCGGACCTGGTGCTGCCGATGTTCGGCTCGATCGCCGGCGCCGAGTCGATCCTGCTCTCGTTTGACGAGAACTACAACACGACCGTCGCCATGGCCGAGGCGCCGCACGGCACCGCGCCAGCGCTGCTCGGCAAGGACGTTGCCAATCCGCTGGCGATGATCCTCGCCTGCGGAGCGGTGATGCACCACGCGGCCGACCGCCACGGCACGCAGGCCGACCGCGCCTCCCGCGCGATCTACGAGGCCGCGCTCGAGACGGTTGCGTCCGGCGTCAAGACCTTCGACCTCGGCGGCTCCGCCGGCACGACCGAGTTCACCACGGCCGTGATCGAGCGGATCCGCACCAAGCGCGAGGTCTGGTCGGCGCTGGGCTGATGCCCGGAATGCTCAGCAGTCCTGCTGGGTAGCATCGTGCTGCAAGCAAAATTGCAGGAAATACGGCCTTTCCGTCCGAGCCCAAACGTAGGCTACGAACATATGTTCCGTTCAGCCACCAATAACTTTGCGCTTCGCATCAGCGACCTGATTGACGACATGCTGGTGGGCGACTTCGACTACATCCTCGACGGCGATGAGCTCTACGCGGATGTCGACTACTACCGCAGGCACCCGCATCACGGCGACGACCTGACCTGGACCCCGTCCGCCGGACGCGGCATTGGCCCTCAGCGCGCGGCGGTGATTGGCCCCAAGGAGCGGCGACCGGGGACGGTTCCGGCCCGCGCTGCCGTATGCGTCTCCTCCGCCCGCCCATCGGCGCAGCGTCCGGCAACTGCTGCCGGTAGGACGCGCGCGGCGCACCGGTAAGGCGCACCGGCAACCCACCGCTCACCTGGTCTTCGGCGGCGCGGTTGGCACTGGCCGAGCGGTGCCAACCCACCGTCCTGCATGTCTTGAACCGCCGGGCCGGTGGCGCCACCGTCAGCGCGCCGGTGTCGGCTTTGAATGCCGCGGACCGCGAACGGCAAGGACCTTGTCAAAGGGGTTTTTCGACCGTGTGAAAGCGAGCTCATCGCTCCCGATGTGGAAACGGCGGATCTGGCAGTGAACCTGATTGTTGAGCATATGCCACCAGCCCTGCGCCTCGCAGCGCGTGATGCGCGTGATCGAGCCCTGGTGGTGCGCAGGAGCTCGGCCTTGTCGGCGAACCTTCAAATACTGAATACCACGCTCCGACAAGCCGGAGTGATCGACAAGGCATGGGTGACCGGCGGCCTGCTCCTGGGATGGGCCAGGCTCGGCGAGCCCCTGCGCAACGACCTCCAGGACGCTGATTTCGGGTTCATGGAAGCGGATCAGTCGGCCATCCGGGCGGGACTCACGGCCCTGATCGAGGCGGGTTTCAGGCCGGCCAAGAGGTGGCGGCGGAACGACGGGAGCACGTCGGAATGGAGCTTGATGCGAGACGGTGTCCAGGTCGACTTCTTCGAGTACCGCGACTGCGGCGACCACCTGGAGGTCTGGGGGTACTTTCCGGCGGGCTCGAACTGGGACGACTGGCAGGCATCCTCCGGCGAGGAGATTCTGCAGAGTCGCTTGTTGCTGCCCCAACAGCCCTTGGTTCCGTTCGAGTTGCTGGAGCGAACCTGGTTCAAGCACGCGGACCATAAGCGCGAGCTCGATTCACTCTACGGCCCATCCTGGCGTGCGCCCGACAAGCAGTTCTACAAAGCCCGCGGCTGGAGCACCGGGCGGGACAGTCCCGCGGTTGCGGAGCGCACGATCTGGAAGCGCAGCGCCATCTGCTGGGACGGCTCGATCGACGGACCGTGACGGCCGAGGCACCGCGGCGGGCTGACACCCGCCGGCCGGGCGACGCCTACGATGAAAGCGTGTCCCATGTGCTGGAGACCGAGCGCCTGCTGCTGCGGCCCTGGACGGCGGAGGACGTGGCGCTGCTGGCGTCCATGAGCTCGAATCCACGCGTGACCCGCTATATCGGCGACGGCCTCACGTGGACGGCGCTGAAGGCGATCACGGTCTCGGACCGGGCGCTCAGCCACTGGCGTGAGCACGGGTTCGGCTGGCGTGTCGTCGTCGAGCTGGCCACCGGCAGCGAGATCGGACTGATCGCGCTGAACCTGATGGGACTGGGGACGGCCGGCCTGGACCCCGAGGAGCACGAGATCGGCTGGTGGCTCTCCCCCGACCGCTGGGGCCACGGGTTCGCAACCGAGGGGGCGCAGGCCGTCGCCGACGATGCCCTCCAGTCACTCGATGTCCCGCACCTCACCGCGCGGATCCTCCCCGAGAACTTGGCCTCAATCGAGGTGGCCACACGGCTCGGGATGGCGTTCGAGTTCAACTCCGTCGCCGAGCCCGGCGTCGCGGTCGCGATCTATCGCGTCCCGGGCTGACGGGCTGACGTCTTCCGCCGGGCCACGAGCGCCCCGCTTTGCAGCCAAGCGCCCTCAGCGGGCTCGCCTCTCAGCGGCCGCGCGCCTGGCTGGCCCCCGGTTGCGGGTAGTACCGCGGCATGTTCGGCCGCACCCGAGCTCCCCCACGATCGGCTTGGCGCGCCTGGCGGCTCGCCGTGGCCGCCGCGCTTGCGGGAGCACTCCTGGCCGGCCTGGGCGTTGCGCTCCTGGGGCCGGCAGGCGTGCCGCCGGCAATCGTCGCGACACTTGGCGCCGTCGGTCTGGCGGCACGCCGCCGGACAGCGCCTGCGGCCGAGTTGGTCGCGTTCACCTTCGCGGCGATCTTGCTGATCTGGCCCGCCCTGCTCGTCCTCACAATCGCCATCGCCGGATGGACCGGGATCTATACGGAGCAGTGACGGGCGCAGGGTGACGCAGCCATCGGGCTCGGAGTGACAAGACCACATGTAACGAACTCGAGCCGCCTGACAACGCGTGTCGGACGGCTCGAGATCTAAGAAAAACCGGCGGCGACCTACTCTCCCAGGCCCTTTCAAGCCAAGTACCATCGGCGCTGAGGGGCTTAACGGCTCTGTTCGGAAAGGGAAGAGGTGTTTCCCCCTCGCTATAGCCACCGGAAAACGGTGAGAGTCGGGCCCCTCACGGGCCTTCAAAACTACACAGTGCCAATGCAACTAGGTATCAAAAATACCGTCAAGCCCTCGACCCATTAGTACCAGTCTCCTACAGGTGTTACCACCCTTCCAGATCTGGCCTATCAACCTGGTGGTCTACCAGGGGTCTTACTCCATCTAGTGGATGGGAGATCTCATCTTGAGGCCGGC
>DASZMI010000108.1:0-3377 GCA_035551915.1 Solirubrobacteraceae bacterium
CGACCTCGGCGAGGGCCATCCGCTGCTCGGCCGGCGCATGCCCGACCTCGATCTGGTGCTACCCGAGGGCGGCGCCACGCGTGTGTTCGAGCTGATGCGTTCAGGCAGGCCGCTGCTGATCAACCTCGGTGAGCCGGGTGGCCTCGACGTCGGTGGCTGGGCCGATCGGGTGAGGCTGGTCGAGGCCACCTACGAGGGCGAGTGGAAGCTGCCGGTGCTCGGAGACGTGACCGCGCCGAGTGCGGTGCTCGTGCGCCCCGACGGCTACGTGGCCTGGGCGCACGCGCCCGGATCCGAGGCCGGGCTCGGCGAGGCGCTGACGACCTGGTTCGGCGCCCCGGTGGAGCCGTCGCTGACCTAGTGTCGTGATTCAGAAATTCGGCGGCGAATTTGTGAATCAGGACACTAGCGCGGGCCGGTGCTCACGCAGCAGTTCCGGTTCGCGCTCAGCCCGCTGCGCGCTGCACCGGGCGGTCGCAGCAGCGGCGCGACCGCCCGACTCAAGGCGTCATTCGACCGTTTCGAACGGCGGCGTGCCGTAGGTGTGGAACGTGTGCACGGTGGGGTTGTGCCAGGCCTGGCCCTTGGCGCGGTCGGCCTGGTTCCAGACGACGCACGGCTCGTCGGGCGCGTAGACCAGGCGCCCGCCCGAGGTGATCTCGACGCGGTTGCCGCCCGGCTCGTAGCCGTAGAGGAAGAAGCCCTGGGCGACGTTGTGCTTGGAGGGCGCAAACTCGACGTGGACCTCGTTCTCGATCCAGATGTCGGCGGCGCGCAGGCACTCCTCGCGCGTGTCGACCCAGAAGGCGGCGTGGTGCAGGCGGCCGTGCGCGCCTTCGGCCGCGTAGGCGTCCTGGGTGTAGATCAGCTCGTGGGCGGCGATCGTGACCGACATCCACGAGCCGCCGAGCGTCCCGTCGTTGAGCTCGATGCGCTCGTACTCGCGGTAGCCGAGCGTGTTTACGCAGAAGTCGCGCTGGGCGCGGATGTCGCCCGCGAGGATGTTCAGGTGGTCGAAGCGCTTGACGGCGATCGCCTTGTTGGGCTGCTTGCCGTGAACGTTCTTGTAGTCGGTCGCGACCGGTTTGACGTAGCGCTGCACCTCGTCGTAGAGCTTGAAACGGTGGCCGTCGGGGTCCTCGAACGAGTAGGCGCGGCCGATGCCGTGGTCGCCCTGCTCCTGCCAGCCGCGGCCCAGACCTGTCACCTCGATCAGCGCCACGCGGCGCTCGAGCGCCTCGGGGCTCCAGCTGCGGAAGCCGCAGTAGCCCATGCCCGACTGACTTGATTCGGTCAGCTTCAGCGACCAGACCTGGTAGTCGTCCCAGCCGCGCAGGTAGGCCGATTGGCCCTCCTGGTGCTGCAGCTCCATGCCCATCATCTCGATGAAGAACTCGAGGCTCTCCTGGGGCCTTGGCGTCAGCAACTCGATCGGCCCGAGGTGAGCGATGTCGGGTCGCCTGAGCTCGCTCATCGTTGCCCCTCCACCACGGCCCGCAGGCCGTCGAGCTCGTAGGACTTTTCGCCCGCCTGGAGCTTCGCGCGCTTGACCCGCTCCTTCTGCTCGCGCGCCAGCGACGCTTCGAGTACCTGATCGACTCGGTCGCGCGGGACCACGGCGACGCCGTCGGCGTCGAGCACGAGCACATCGCCGGGGTTGATCGTCGCGCCGCCGACACTCACCGGCACGTTGATCTGCCCGGCTGTGTCCTTGCGGGCGCCCTTGACGCGCACCCAGCGCGCCCAGATCGGCAGTCCCATCGCGGCCAGCTCCTCGACGTCCCGGATCGCGGCGTAGACCAGGATCGCGGCTGCGCCCGCGACCTGCGCCTGCGTGGCCAGCAGGTCGCCGACCAGCGCCACCGGGCGCGGCTCGGGCATCGTCAGCACGATCACCTCCCCGGGTTGCACCTCGGCCATCACCGCGTGCACCATGAGGTTGTCGTCCTGCCCGCATATGACCGTCCGCGCCGGACCGGCCGCGCGCGAGCCGGGCACGGCCTGGTGCAGATCCGCGTCGACGTAGCCGCCGCGCCCGCCGGCCTCGTAGACGGTGGCCGAACCCAGGCGTGCGAGCTCGTGATAGGGGGTGGCAGCGGGGTGGGCGGGACCCGATCCGCTGCCTTCCTGACTCGCGCCGCTCACAGCTCGCTCACCACCTGCGGGATCACGCGCTGGAAGGCCTCGGCCTGCCGGACCTCCTGGATGCCGCTGGCGCGGCGCGCGTGGTTGGCGCGATGCTCGGCACGCTGCGCGTAATAGGTCTGCAGGTAGGCCTGCGCCTTCATGTGCGCCATCGCCGCCTGCTTCTTCTCGAACACCGAGGTGATGTCGACGAAGACCGTCGGCATGAAGTTGCAGAGCTCGGGCTGGTGGGGCTCGAACAGGAAGAGCTGTGGCGGGCGCACCGTCTTGAAGGCGCTGTCGACGCCGGCGCCGGCGGCAAGCGAGCGAGCGCGGTCGACGGCGTGGTGGGCCACCGGGTGATCGGGGTTGAAGGGATCGGTTTCGGTGTGCGTGACGAGCACGTCGGGGGCGAACTCGCGGATCACATCGGCGATCAGGTTGAGCTCGTCGGCGCCGATCTGCAGCGGGTAGTCGCCGAGATCGAGCGCGCGGAACGACGCGCCAAGCTCGGCCGCGGCCGCCTCGGCCTCCGCGTGGCGGATCTGCTTGACGTTCTCGATCGTCTGGTTCTCGTGCTTCCAGAGCTCACCGGACTCGCCACGCTCGCCGTAGGAGAGGGCGATCACCTCGGCGCTGCCGCCGAGCTCCACCGCCTTGGCGATCGCGCCACCGGCCCGCCAGACGAAGTCCGCGGAATGTGCGCCGATGACCTGGATGCGCCTGCTCACTGCGCCTCTCCCGCGAGCCGGCGCGTGTTGGTAACGGTCATCGTGTGGACATCCTCCTCGCTGAAACCGGCCTCGAGGAAGCTGTCGGCGAACAGCGCCAGCCCATCCTCCACCGGTGGATTGAATACCTGCCCGAGATCTGTGGAGAGCACGTTGTTCTGAATGCCGGTGGCGCGCACCCCGTCGAAGACATGCTCCCAGCTGACCTTGCCCGTGTACGGCGTGGTGAAGCAGCGCTCGAGCAGGGCGCCGCGAGCGGCGAGGCTCGTCTGGTCCTCGAGGCTCAGATTCTGCGATGGGAACTCCGGGTGCGTGACCACGACGTCGCGGATCCCGGCGCCGAGCGCCCCGTCGACGACGGCAAAGATCTCGTCGCGCGCGAGGTGACCCGTGGCGAGCACCAGCTGGTGACGTGCCGCAACCTCGAACACCTTCCGCACGGCCGGCAGCAGCGCGCCGTCACCGTCCAGCACCGGGACCGGCTCGGGCTCGACACCGGCCTCGCGCAGCGAGACCTCGAAC
>DASZMI010000109.1:0-5652 GCA_035551915.1 Solirubrobacteraceae bacterium
GCGTTGATCAGGTTGCCGTTGTGCGCGAGCGCCAGCATGCGGTTGTCGTCGCGCAGGATCGGCTGGGCGTTCTCCCACTCCGAGGAGCCGGTGGTCGAGTAGCGCACGTGCCCGATCGCCAGATCGCCGACCAGCGAGCGCAGCATGTGCTCATCGAAGACCTGCGAGACGAGGCCCTGCTCGCGCGTGCCCATGATCGAGCCGCCGAGCGCCGCGACGGCAATCCCGGCCGACTCCTGGCCGCGGTGCTGCAGCGCGTAGAGCGCGAAGTACGCCAGACGCGACACCTCGCTGCCCGGGGCGTAGATGCCGAACACCCCGCACTCGTCGCGCGGTCCGTCACGTTGATCGAGAGCAGTGGTCACCGGTGGCTGACTCCAGGACGAGCTTAGCGTCTGGCCCAGCGCTCAGGGCCCGCGACGAAGTCAGTGATGGGATTGGGTGGTCGACCCGTGGATGCCAGACGGCGCACGCGAGCGGAGCAATAGCGAGCTATTGCGCGCGAGCGGGTGGTGTCTGGCGCCGCGGGATGGCCGTACAAGACCGTCAATCACTTCGCCGCGGGCCCTCAGCTCAGGAGTACGGACAGTCCCCTGCCGTGGACCTGGCTGAGCTCGGAAACCGCGACGTTGAGCACGCCGCCCACGACCAGCTCACGTCTGCCGACGACGCCGATCACCGGCAGTCCCTCGAGCCCCTCGGTGGGGCCGCTTACGATGAAGGCGGTGCCGAAGTCCTCGCCGAACGGATCCAGGCCCTCCGGCAGGTTGATGATCGCGCCGAGTCCACCGGCGATGCAGCACTCGGCGATCGCGACCAGGATCCCGCCCTCGGCGATGTCGTGGGCACTGCTGAACTGCTTGTTGCGCACACCCTGGCGCACGCGCTCATGGGCGGCGCGGATCGCTGAGAGATCCTTGTCAGGCAGTGCGCCAGCGGGCGCGCTGCCGTGAAGCTTCGCTATCTCGGAGCCGTCCCGCGACGGGTTGAAGTCGCCGACCAGGGCGATGCGGTCGCCGGGGTTGCAGAAGCCGAGCTGCCCGGCGCGGCGCGCGTCCGGGAGCTTGCCGACCATGCCGATCACGGGCGTCGGCAGGATCGGGCCGTCGGGTGACTCGTTGTAGAGCGAGACGTTGCCGCCGACCACCGGCACGCCGAGGTCGCGGCAGGCCTGGGCGAGACCATCGATCGCCTCGGACAGCTGCCAGGCGACATGCGGCTTCTCTGGGTTGCCGAAGTTCAGGCAGTTGGTGACACCCAGCGGCTCGGCACCGACGCAGGCGAGATTGGCGGCGCACTCGTAGACGACCTCGGCGGCGCCCGCGCGCGGATCGACGGCGACGCGCCGGCCATTGCCGTCGATCGAGACCGCGATCGCCGGGATCCGCTCGTCGGCCGCGCCGGTGCGCACACACAGCACCGGCAGCGCCAGCACGGCCGCGTCGGCCTGCTCGGGGCGGCGCACGGTGCGCGACTGCACGACCGGGTCGTACTGCTCGAAGATCGGCCGCCGCGAGGCAATGTTGGCGCTGGCCAGCAAGGCCGTCAGGGTCGTGAGCGTGTCAGCGTCGGTGGCGACTTGCTGTTCGCCACCGACGTACAGGGGGGTGGTGGGCGCCTCGGGCTCGAGATCGTAGAGCGGGCAGTCGTCGACCAGCAGCCCCACCGGCAGCTCGCCGACGAGCTCGCTGCCCTTGTAGATGCGGAAGAGGTTGGTGTCGGTGACCTCTCCGATCACGTTGGCGAGCACCTCCCACTTCTCGCATACCTCCAACACCTGGTCGATCAGCCGCTCCTCGACCACGCACAGCATGCGCTCCTGTGACTCGGAGACCATCACCTCGAAGGGCTCCATGTCGGCCTCACGCAGCGGCACCTTGCTGACATCGATGTCGAGGCCGACCTCGCTCTTTGACGCCATCTCCGCGGCCGATGAGGTGAGCCCGGCGGCACCGAGGTCCTGCAGCGAGGCCAACAGGTTGCGGTCGAGCAGCTCGAGGCTGCACTCCATCAGCTTCTTCTCCGCGAACGGATCACCGATCTGCACGGTCGGGCGTTTGGCGTCGTCGGCGTCGCCCAGCTCGGCGCTGGCCAGCACCGAGGCGCCGCCGATGCCGTCGCGGCCGGTGAGCGCGCCGAACAGGATCACGAGCTGGCCGACCTCGGCCGTGCCGGCGCTGGTGAGCCGCTCGTGCGGGGCGATGCCGACGGCCATCGCGTTGATCAGGCAGTTCTGCTCGTAGCTCGGCTCGAAGTAGATCTCGCCGCCGATCGTGGGCACGCCGATCGAGTTGCCGTAGTGGCCGATGCCGGCGACGGCGTGCTCGAGCAGAAAGCGAGAGCGCTGCGACTCGCCGACCTCCCCGAAGCGCAGGCTGTCCAACACGGCGATCGGCCGCGCGCCGACCGCGAAGATGTCACGGAGGATCCCGCCGACGCCGGTGGCGGCGCCCTGGAAGGGCTCAACCGCGCTCGGGTGGTTGTGGGACTCGACCTTGAAGGCGATCGCGATGTTGTCGCCGACATCGACGGCGCCGGCGTTCTCGCCTGGACCGACGAGCACGTGCGGGCCCTCTGTCGGCAGGCGCCGCAGCAGCTTCTTGGAGTGCTTGTAGGCGCAGTGCTCGGACCACATCAGCGAAAGCATCGCCAGCTCGACGTCGCCGGGCTCGCGACCGAGGCCATCGACGATCAGCTCGTACTCGTTGTCGGTGAGACCGAGCTCGCGATACCGGGGCTGCGCCGTGCTGCTCATCGTCTGGCTCCTGGGATCAAGCTACCCGTATGCGCTCGCCGACCGCGGTGCGGATCGATTCGAAGATCGTGAGCCCGTCCGTCGAGCCGGTCAGTGCGTCAACCGCGTGCTCGGGATGGGGCATCAGCCCGAAGACGTTGCCGGCATTGTTGACGACCCCGGCGATGTCGTCCTGAGAGCCGTTGGGGTTGTGGCCGTCGGCGTACCTGAGCACGACCTGCACCGGCTCCGGCGTGTAGTAGCGACCGGTGGTGTGCTTGACCGGGATCGAGAGCGACGGCGGGCAGTTGCGGGTGAAGGGCGTGTCGTGATCGACGACGTCCAGCTGCACCTGCCGGAAGACGAACCTGAGGTGGTCGTTGACCAGCAGAGCGCCCGGGAGCAGCCCGCACTCGCAGAGGATCTGGAAGCCGTTGCAGATTCCGAGCACCAGCCCGCCCTCGTGGGCGAACTCGATCACCGACTCCATGATCGGCGCGAAGCGGGCGATCGCACCGGTCCGCAGATAATCGCCGTAGGAGAAGCCGCCGGGGACAACCACCGCGTCCACACCATGGAGGTCGCGATCGCGGTGCCACAGCAGCTCGGCCTCGCCGACCCGAGCGGCGGCGAGCTGAGCGTCGACGTCGTCACATGTGCCGGGGAATCGGATGATGCCGAACTTCACGCGTTCTCGATGATCTCGTAGTCCTCGATGAGCGGGTTCGCCAGCAGGCGCTCGCACATCGCGGGCAGCTGGGCGGCGTCATCGACGTCGAGCTCGACCAAACGGCCGACGTGGACCTTCGACACGCCGCCGAAGCCGAGCGCGGGCAGCGCGCGTTCGACCGCCTGTCCCTGGGGATCGAGGATTCCCGCCTTGGGGCGGATCAGGACACGTGCACGCATTCAGCTCTGTTCCTTGGCGTCCGAGTGGAAATCGGTCCTGGCGGCCCAGTCGGCGAACGAGCCGGCGGTGATGCGCTCGTAGGCCTCGATGTACCTCTCGCGTGTGCGGGTAACTATGTGCTCGGGGATCTCCGGCGCAGGTGGCAGCTTGTCCCAACCGGTGGAGGTTGCCCAGTCACGGGCGATCTGCTTGTCGAAGCTCGGCTGACCGTGGCCGGGCTCGTAGGAGTCCAGCGGCCAGAAGCGCGAGGAATCGGGCGTGCAGACCTCATCGCCCAGGGTCAGCTCACCGTTCTGGTCGAGGCCGAACTCGAACTTCGTGTCGGCGAGGATGATGCCGCGCGAACGGGCGTGCTCGGCCGCGTGTCGGTACAGCGCGATCGAGAGCGCACGGAGCCGCTCGGCCAGCTCGACGTCGCCGATCAGGTCGGCGGCGGCATCGAAGTCGATCGCCTCGTCGTGACCGAGGTTGGCCTTGGTCGAGGGCGTGAAGATCGGCTCCGGAAGCTGATCTGACTCGCGCAGACCGTCGGGCAGCTCGACACCGGAGACGGTTCCGGTCTTCTGGTAGTCCTTCCAGCCCGAGCCCGTGATGTATCCGCGCACGATGGCCTCGACCGGCAGCATCGCGAGCTTCCTGACGACCATTCCACGGCCGCGGACCTGGTCCGGAACGCCATCCGTCACCGAGACGAGGTGGTTGGGGACGAGGCTGCCGGTCTGCTCGAACCAGAACGTGGAGATCGCCGTCAGCACCGCTCCCTTGTCAGGGATCGGATTGGGATGGACCGCGTCGTAGGTGGAGATCCGGTCCGACGTGACGATCAGCAATTCATCGCCCAGGTCGTAGATCTCACGGACCTTGCCGGATCCGATCAGGTTCAGGTCGGTGATGGCGGCCATGGGCGCGATCCTAGCGGGTCAAACCCTTATGGGGCCGGTCTCTGGATGCTCTGAGAGGTGGTCTGTTGGGCCGGTGGCTCAGCGCTCGAGACGCGCTCGACAGCTGCTGGGACCGGTGCTTGCGGACCTGGCTCGGAGGCCGGCCCAGCGCCACCGTTGCCCGCCGCCTGGGGGTCGCTCGCGGCCTGGGGTACGCTGGCGGCCTGAGGGACCGCGCGCGGCCGAGCAAATGGTAGATGCATGATGTGTCCCGCCACAGCCTGGACCTCGGCGCCCAGGTCGAGCATCGGGCCGGCCCAGACGAGCGCGTACTCGAGCCCGAAGCGCAACCCTTCGACACGACGGATCTCGACGCGCTGCGCCGGGTTCGCCCGCGCGGCCATGATCGAGATAAGCGCCGGGATCCCCTCCGCCTCGGCCATCGCGATCACTCCGGCGGTGCTGCCGACCGCCGCCGTCGGCGGGATCCGTTCGTAACCGAGACGCTCGAGCGTAGCGGTGACTATGCGGCTCGAGTTCGACCACGGGTCGCGCTGGACCGTCGGATTGAGGGCAAAGTCCGCGGCCGGGATTTCCTCGAGGTGGTTCCAGGGATGCCCGCTGGGGACGGCGACGACCAGCTCATCGCGCCACACGATCCGTTCCTCGAGCCCGTCCGCGTAGAGCGCGTAGGGATCGATGCTGGCGATGCCCAGGTCGCTGCGGCCGTCGCGCACCAGCTCCCGCACCAGCTCCGAGTTGGCCGAGATCAGCTCGGCACTGACCCTGCGCTCTCCGGACGCAAGCTCACTGAGGACCTGCGGCAGCCGCAGCTCGGCGATCGTCGGGCTGGACGCGATCCGCACCGGCATTGTCGGCGGCGTCTTGATCAGCGCCTGTACCGAATCGGCGCTGCGCAGCAGGCGCCGTGCAGCGCTGTAGAGCTGGACCCCCGCCTGTGTAAGCGTGACGCCGCGACTCGAGCGCTCAAACAGCTCCGCGCCCGCCACATGCTCAAGCGCGCGCAGGCGCTTGGACATGGCCGGCTGGCTCACGTTCATCGCGCGAGCGGCCTCGGCGATGCTGCCGAGCGTTGCCGCGGCACAAAAAGCACGCAGCTCGGCCAC